>JBELGO010000092.1:0-6009 GCA_042091915.1 SAR92 clade bacterium
CCAGTTTACTGGCCCCTTCGATAGCGCAAAGTTGTCCACCTATGGGCGCTTGTTAGTTAGCCCAGGTGTGTCGCGCAACACGCCGGCGCTACTTGAGGCGCAGGCGGCCGGGGTCGAATTGAGTGGAGACGCGCAGCTGTTTTTTGACGAGGCCTGTGCGCCGGTGATCGCCATTACTGGTTCTAACGGCAAAAGCACAGTGACCACTTTAGTCGGCGAAATGGCAGCGGCCAGTGGCCGCAAAGTGGCTGTTGGTGGCAACTTGGGTACGCCGATGCTGGAGCTGCTCGATGACAGTGTCGATCTCTACGTTGTCGAGCTGTCGAGTTTCCAGTTGGAGCTGTTAGACGATTGCCGCGGCGCTATCGTGGCGCTGTTGAACATCTCTGCCGATCACATGGATCGCTATGGCGATCTAAATAGTTATCGCTTGGCCAAACAGCGTATCTACCGCGGTGCCTCTGTGGCGCTCAGCAACCGTGCTGATCCTTTGACTACAGGGCTGTACGCCAATTCAGTCAAGCCACTGCGTTTTGGCTTAAATAATCCTGATCTGCGCGATTGGGGTGTGGCTGAAGAGCAGGGTGAGCCGACCATTTTCTTTGGCATGCAGCCAATCATCGCGGTCCATCAACTGCCACTGCGCGGTTCTCACAATATCGCCAATGCGGTTGCGGCATTGGCGCTTGGCGAAGCTGCCGGGTTAGATCGCGAATCTATGTTGCAGGCACTTAAAAGCTTCAAAGGTTTAGCTCATCGCTGCGAGTTGGTAGCCGAGCGCAATGGCGTGGTTTATATCAATGATTCTAAAGCCACTAACGTTGGCGCTGCGATAGCCGCAGTAGAGGGGCTGACCCCAGAGGGCAGAGCGAAAATAATTCTACTCGCCGGCGGTGATGCGAAAGGACAGAACTTTGCAAGCTTGGCACTGTGTGCCAAGAACCGTGTCAAAAGCGTGCTGTTATATGGGCGTGATGCAGGGCTTCTCGCTGAGGCATTTGCGCAATCTTTGCCATCCGACAGCATAGTTATGGTGAGTGAGTTGGCCGAGGCTTTCGCCGGCGCGGTGGCGATGGCACAAGCCGATGACATTGTTTTGCTGGCCCCGGCTTGTGCCAGCTTTGATCAATACCCCAGCTTTGAGGCGCGCGGCGATGAGTTTATCGCGTTGGTGAAAGGGGGTGCTGTGTGTTAGCTCTACTCAAACACCACTGGCAGTTAATGCTTATGCGCGTGACCAGTAAACCGGATATGTGGATTTTTCTGCCGGTGTTGGCACTGTTGTCGATAGGCTTAATTATGGTGAGTTCCGCCTCTATGAGCTTTGCTGCGGACCGCTACAGCAACCCGCTGTTGTTTTTGCGCAGCCACAGTTTTTATCTGCTGGTGGGTGCTGTGGCAATGCTTCTGGGTTGGGGCGCTGACACTCAGTTTTGGGCTGCTCGCAGCCGCTTGTGGCTGGCTTTAGGTTTTCTGGCAATGTTGGCAGTGATGCTTCCAGGTGTCGGTTACTCGGCCAATGGAGCCCAACGTTGGTTGCGCGTCGGCGGTATCACTGTGCAGGTTGCAGAGCTCGTCAAGCTGGCACTCATTGTCTATCTAGCCGCCTGGTTGCAGCGCTATCGCGAAATTTTTATTACTGCGCCGCAAATCGCTTGGCAGCCTATTTTAGTGATTGCGGTTTTCTCTGCATTGCTGTTGGGGCAGCCAGATTTTGGCTCGACAGTGGTGATTGTTGCCACAGCCGCGGCGCTGCTTTTTTTGGGTGGTCTACAGTTGCGCTGGTTGCTGGCAGTTGTCTTGCTGTTGGGCGGTGCCGGGTACTGGCTGGTGACTGAGCAGAGCTACCGGTTAGCTAGAGTGACCGCATATCTCGACCCCTGGGCAGATCAGTTTAGCAGCGGCTATCAACTCACGCAGTCTCTTATCGCTTTTGGTCGCGGCGAGTGGTTTGGCGTCGGCTTGGGCCAATCGCTACAAAAAATGCTCTACCTGCCGGAAGCTCACACAGATTTCGTCTTCGCTATCTATGCCGAAGAGTTTGGTTTTGTCGGCGTTGTGATCTTGGTGGCGCTTTTCTCGATTCTCATTGGTCGCTTGTTGCAGCTTGGATATCGCGCGTTGGCGGTATCGCAATGGTACATCGGCTTCTTGCTGGTCGGCTTTGCCGTGATGTTGGCGGGCCAAACGTTTATCAATTTAGGTGTCAATGCGGGTTTACTGCCGACTAAGGGCCTAACTCTACCGTTTGTCAGTTATGGCGGTAGTTCGCTGGTCGTCAGTATGGCGATGGCGGGACTCTGGCTGGCCGCTGCACGTGAGTTGTCACATGCTACGGTTGCTGGTCGCACGCCGAGCCGGCGGCGCGCCGCACAAGGAGGTGCTTATGCCTGAGCATAACTCGCATCCGATCAATGTCATGATCATGGCCGGCGGTACAGGCGGCCATGTTATCCCAGCACTCTCCGTGGCCGAGTCATTGCGCGACAACGGGGCGCGTGTCGAATGGCTGGGTACTCGCACCGGGATCGAGGCGCGTCTGGTGCCGGCAGCGGGTATTGCATTGCACACTATGGCTATCGAGGGTGTGCGCGGTCGCGGTTTAGTGACTCTGCTCAAAGCGCCATGGCTGCTATTTAATGCCGTGCGTTTGGCGCGTCGTCAACTGCGTGCAAGCGGCACTCAGGTGGTGCTCGGTATGGGCGGTTTCGCCTCGGGACCGGGAGCCATCGCAGCGCGCACACTGAATATTCCAGTGGTTCTGCACGAGCAGAATGCCGTCGCGGGTACCACAAACAAAATTGTCGCCAAATTTGCTCGACGCGTATTACTGGGCTTCCCAGAAGCTTTGCGCGGCGGAGAGTGGGTCGGCAACCCAGTCAGAGCACAAATCGAAGAGATTGCCAGCCCTAATCAGCGGCTCGGCCAGCGCGATGGTCGTCCACGTTTGCTGGTTCTAGGCGGTAGCCGAGGTGCCCTTGCGCTCAACCAGTTGTTGCCGCGTGCGCTCGCTCTATTGCCACCGCAAGAGCGCCCGGAGGTCTGGCACCAAACTGGCGCAGCTCACTGCGATGCAGCCCGCGCTCGCTATGCAGAGCTTGGCGTTGAGGCAAAAATAGAACCGTTTATCGATGATATGGCTCGAGCCTACCGTTGGTCTGACTTCGCGATGTGTCGAGCGGGTGCACTCACAGTGGCTGAACTGACCGCAGCCGGTGTCGGTGCAATATTAGTCCCGTTCCCCTATGCCATTGACGATCATCAGACGCGCAATGCAGAGCTTTTAGTCAAAGAGGGTGCGGCACTGCTGTTCCAACAGCGCGATCTGACTGCACAGCGACTTGCCGAGCAGCTGCGCACTCTCGCCAGTAGTGGAGAGCACCGCTTGGGTATGGCTCTGCGCGCCCGCGCCTTGGCCAAGGAAGGATCTGCACAGAAGGTAGCGAAGATCTGTTGCGAGGTGGCCAATGCCGACTAAGCCGTTTAATGCGCCAGAGATGCGCCGCATCCGCAGAATACATTTTGTTGGTATTGGCGGCAGTGGTATGTCGGGAATAGCCGAAGTGTTGTCTACACTGGGCTATAACATTAGCGGCTCTGACAGCAGTGATAGCGCCGCAGTGGCCCACCTGCGCAGTGTCGGATGCACGGTGTCGATCGGTCACGCCGCAGAGCAAATTCAAGGTGCCGATGTGGTTGTGCAGTCATCGGCTATTGGTGACGACAACGCCGAGATTGACGCGGCGCGAGCCGCTAACGTCCCTGTTGTACAGCGCGCAGAAATGCTCGCCGAATTGATGCGCTATCGCTACGGTATTGCAGTAGCCGGCACTCATGGCAAAACCACGACTACCAGCTTGATTGCGGCCATCTTTGCCGCTGGCGGTTGCGATCCAACATTCATCGTCGGAGGACGGGTCAATTCCGCGGGGGGCGGTGCTCAGCTGGGGGGAAGCCGTTATCTAGTAGCTGAGGCCGATGAGAGCGATGCCTCTTTCTTGCACCTGCAGCCGATGGTGGCAGTGGTGACCAATATCGAGCCCGACCATATGGAAACGTATGGGTTTGATGAGCAGCGTCTACACCGCACCTTTGTCGAATTTCTACACAATTTACCTTTCTACGGTTTGGCAGTTATCTGCGGAGACGATCCAGTACTGAACGGGTTGCGCGAACAGATAGGACGCCCTCTGCTGAGCTACGGATTTAGCCAGGGTGTCGATTACCAGATCAGTAATCTCGACCTAGAGGGTAATCGCAGCCGCTTTAAACTACAGCGCCCAGAACCGCTGGCGACATTGGATATCGAGTTGCAATTGCCCGGTCGCCACAACGCCCTCAATGCTGCGGCAGCTATTGCTGTTGCCAGTGACGAGCAGATCTCGGATGAGGCGATATTGACCGGGTTGGCCAGTTTTACCGGTGTCGGGCGTCGTTTCGAAATACACGGCAATTATCCTGTGGCTGCCGGCAGTGCCATGTTGATCGACGATTACGGCCACCATCCTACTGAACTGCGAGCCACTATTGAAGCGGCGCGTGCAGGTTGGCCAGAGAAAAGAGTCGCGATGGTTTTTCAGCCGCATCGCTACAGCCGCACACGCGATCTTTACGACGATTTTGTCGCTGTATTGGAACAGGTCGATCTGCTGGTATTGCTCGAGGTTTACAGTGCTGGCGAAGAGCCGCTACCCGGTATTGGCAGCCGCCAATTGGCCGCCAGCATTCGTCAGCGAGGTCGCTTAGACCCTATGGTGGTGGAGAGTTTTAGCAGTGTTCCAGAGCTGCTCTACGGCTCTCTTGATGATGGTGATCTGCTGATTACTCAAGGAGCTGGAAGCGTTTCCAAATTGGTGGCGCTGTTGGCTGCAGATATCCCTGCAGCGGAGGTGCCGCGGCTATGAACTCCTTGCTGAACAGATTGGGTCGCGTTGCACTGTTGTACGGCGGTCAATCCGCAGAGCGCGAAGTTTCGCTAAAAAGTGGCGAGGCAATTCTCGCAGCTCTGCGCAGTGCCGGCGTCGATGTCGTGCCGATTGATTGCAACCACAATGTTGTCGAGCAGCTGCAAAAGGGTGGTTTTGATCGCGCATTTATCGCTCTACACGGTCCAGGCGGCGAGGATGGCAAGATCCAAGGCTTGCTCGAATGGCTGCACATCCCATACACCGGCAGCGGAGTGATGGCTTCTTCCTTGGCTATGGATAAAGTCCGCTGCAAACAAATTTGGCGTGGCTTAGCCTTGCCCACTGCGCGCTTTGCCACTCTCAATGCCCAGAGTGACTGGCGCCATGTGTTGACGCAACTGGGTGGTCGGGCGATGGTCAAGCCGGCTCGTGAAGGCTCCAGTGTCGGTATGACTATCGTGGAAAGTGCGCAACAGCTAGAGGCCGCATGGCGCGCAGCAAGCCGCTACGACGCTCAGGTTTTAGCCGAGCAGCTACTCGGTGGTCCCGAGTACACCGTGGCGATCGTTGGCCGGCAGATTTTGCCTGCGATAGAGATTTCAGTGGCACAAGGCTTCTACGACTATACGGCCAAGTACCACTCTGCGCAGACTCAGTACCTCTGCCCGGCAAATATCGATGACTCATTTGCAGAGCAGTTGTCCCAGCTCGCTCTGGCCGCGTTCGATGCTGTCGGCTGCAGTGGCTGGGGCCGAGTCGACCTGATGTGTGACAGCGATGGTACCGCACAGTTGTTAGAGGTGAATACGGTTCCTGGCATGACGGACCACAGCTTGGTGCCGATGGCGGCAGCGGCCGTGGATATGAGCTTCGAAAAGCTGGTAATGACTATTTTAGAGTCAACATTAGATCCTCAGCAGGTGCAAGCATGAGTAGCTTGAGTTTGTGGCTCTATCGTCTCGGACAGTGGTTGGCGCTTTGTTTAGCAGTTGTAGTGTTGGCGCTGTTATTAATTGGCGCCAACCGGTTTTATACCCAACTCGACCACCCGTTCAGTCATGTCGTGGTGGACGGACCGCTGCATTATCTTGAACGCGAGCAG
>JBELGO010000093.1:0-5964 GCA_042091915.1 SAR92 clade bacterium
GGTGAGCACTGCGATGACTGATCTCAGCGGAAAAATTGTACTGATCAGTGGCACTGGCGGCGGTCAGGGGCGCGCAGCAGCGCTGCGCTTTGCTCGCGACGGCGCCACAGTATTTGGTTGCGACCTCAATCTCCAAGGCCATCTCGAGACACAGCAGCTGTTGCAAGCCGAAGGGCTTGAAATGCACGGTGACAGCGCTGTCGATCTCGGCGATCCGCAGCAGTGTCAGCACTGGATAGCCGCGGCAGTGGCGCAGTTTGGCCGCATCGACGTACTCTACAACAATGCGTCTGCCACCCGCTTTGGACGGGTGGAGACATTCACCCTCGAGGATTGGCGTTATGTCATGCGCAATGAACTCGATCTGGTCTTCTACGCCACCAAATACGCCTGGCCTCATCTGACAAAACCTGGCGCGACTATTATCAATATCGCTTCGGTCGCCGCCTGGTGTGGCTCCACTAGCACCGGCAAAGCGGCGCACTCGGCCGCCAAAGCGGCGGTGGTGGCCTTCACCCGGCAACTTGCCGCTGAGGGTGCGAGCGAGGGCATTCGCGCTGTCAGCATCAGTCCAGGCTTCATCAAGACACCTGGCACCGCCCCGTTTCTGGACGACCCGCGCGCGCGCGAGACATTGCTCTCAGGCATTCTGGCGCAGCGCCCGGGTGAGGCCGAGGAAGTCGCGGCATTGGCCGCATTTGTTGCTTCAAACGAGGCCACCTACATTAACGGCAGTGACCTAGTTATTGACGGTGGACTACTCGCCACTTAGCGAAGCCTGCCAGCTTCAGCACCAAACGACTCTATTGGGAGAGACAGATGAATTTGATCGGCATTGGTTACATGGGTTTTGAAACCGCCAATTTGGACGCTTGGCGCGATTACGGCCCGAACGTTATGGGCTTTGAAATCGCCGCCAGCCCGACTCAAGATGAGCACTCTCTCTACTTCAAAATGGACGACCGCCGCCATCGACTAGCCTTTCATCCGGGGGAGATCGACCGAGTCACGTATATTGGCTGGGAGGCCCGCAACCGCCTCGACTTTATCGAAGCACAGCAGATTCTAAACAGTCACGGCGTCGAATTTAGTGTTGGTGACGACACCCTGTGCGAGCAGCGCGGTGTCAAAGAGCTGATCCGCTTCCGCGACCCAGTCGGCTACCAGCATGAGATCTTCTACGCGCAAAAATGGACCCCGCGCTCTTTCCGCAGCGGACGCCCGCACGGCGGTTTCATCTGCGACGACCGCGGCCTCGGCCATGTGGTGCTGATGACGCCAACTTTTACCGAAGAGCTGGAAACCTTTCTCATCGAGGTGATGGGAATGCAGTGGTATGGCTGGGGGGCGGGCAAGGGAAAGACACAGTTCTTCCGCACCAAACTCAACAACCAGACCAGCCATGACATCGCCTTTGGCCACGCACCGGGGCGGATGGGCATCCAGCATATCGGCGTGTTTGTCGACAGTGTGCGCGATGTCGGTGAGACCTACGATATCGTCTTAGAGCGAGAGTTAGATTTAATGATGACGCTCGGCCAGCATTCGCAGGATCCACACATCTCCTTCTACCATTTCAACCCGTCTGGCTTCGCCTTTGAATGCATCGCCGAGCTAGAGCCTTGGCAGGGTGACCCGTTTGAACTCAATCCAGAAAAGATGAGCACTTGGGGGCATAAAATAGTTGGGCCGATTGTCGGTCCGAGCGTTCGCCCCGCCGCCGAGGTCTATCCCGAGATATACACCGACGAGTCCGCCTGACTCAGCGCCACTGGCCGCACCAGCGCGGCTATTCGGGCGGTGTGCCGTGACTAAATTGCGGCACCCGCCCGAGCGCGAGCAGCAGCAGCGAGCCCGCCGCGGTACTCACCAAGCAGTAGACCAGTAGCCACTGATAACCACCACTCCAGGTATATAACGCGGCAAATAGCAGCGGCGCAGCAGCAGAGGCGACAGTTATTAAGCCCTGATGGAAGCCAAATAGCCGGGTGTAATCTCCAATCCCAAAATATTTCGCTATCAAAAACGCGGCGATGTCGAACTCTGCCCCGGCACCGAGGCCAAACAGCGCCACCGCTACCGCGAGCATCACCACATCTTGACTGCCGAAAAGAAAAATAAGGTAGCCGATCACCGGCAGGAATAGGCTGACACTGGCGATCAACGGTGGCCAAAAGCGGTCCAGCAAATATCCCACCACCAACCGCCCGGCAATCAGTGACAAGCCAAAAAAACCGAAAATCGCCGCCGCCTCAGCAGCCGAAAAACCTCTGTCGAGCAACATCGGAATGGTGTTGGTGACGATCCCGACAATCGCCGAAACCACCAGCGCCAGCGATAGATTACAGAGCCAGAAACGGCTTGATAGCAGCCCCTGGCGGAAACTGAGCCCGCCGCCAACCATCTCGGGCTGCTGACTCTCGCTGCGACTCAGTGGCGCCGCTTCAGGCAGCTGAAACCAGATTAAAGCCACGGCCATTACCGCTAGGTTTAATAGCGCCAAACCGACGAACACCCCGGGCCAGGAGTAGTGCGCGACCGTCCAGGTCATTAGCTGCGGCACCAGCGCCGCGGTGATGCCCGTTCCAGACAAGCCCACCGCCAGCGCCAAGCCGCGGTTGTAGACAAACCACGAGACGATCAGCTGCGTCCAGGTGGTAGCCAAGGCGCCCATTCCTATTATCGGCAGCAATGCGAAGACGACGTAGAGTCTCCACACTGAGCCACCCAGCCACGCAATACAGCTCAGATAGCCGACCGCCATTAACAGCAACGAGCCGATCGTCACCCGCTTGGCACCAAAGCGAATATTGAGCCAACCGACCGCTTGCAAGCCGACCACGGCACCACCGTAAAGAAAGGTTATCGCAGCTTGCTGATCGCTGCGCTGCCAACCAAAGGCCTGTTCAAAAGGGCCGACTAGCGCGCCAAAGCCGTAGAGCAGTACCGCATTGATACTGATCGCTATGCCCATCACCGCCAGTAGCAAAATTCGCCAGCCGCGCACGAACTCTGCTAGCTGTGGAAATTTCTCAGCCGTTGCCATCCCAGCGTTACTCCGCGACATCGGCTAACGACCGCGCCGCAACAAAACCAAAGGTTAAGCTGAGCGTATTATTGCCACCGTGGGAGGGCGCCTTACCGCGCCACAGAGAGTTCATATCTAACCCAACCGCACAGAGGCCAGGTATTGGCTCTGCATCGCCACCGAGTACGCGCGCACGGCTGTCAACTTTTAAGCCCACCGTGGTGGTGGAATCGCCAGGGTAAATTTTTACGGCATAAAATGGACCTTGCGCGATTGGCCCAAGACACGGGTTGGGGGTGTGGTTGAGATCGCCCAAATGGAAGTCCTCCTGCTGACTGCCGCGGCCGAAATCCTCATCGACGCCGCGCTCGGCAAAGCTGTTAAAGCGCTCAACAGTTGCCAGTAAATTTTCACTCGCTATCCCTGTCTTATCGGCCAGCTGTTGCAGCGAGCTGGCGCGTATCAGATAGCCCTGCTCGACCATTTTCTTTAGCCCCAACCCTCTCGGCTTGACTAAACCTAGCCCATATTTTTTGACGAAGGCGTGGTCGGCAACCAGAAAGGCGGGCACCGAAGCTGTGCGGTGCATCGGCTCAACGAGATTGGTCGCCGACTCGTTGCCAAAGCGCTCGCCATTGAGATTGACAGCGATGCAGCCCGGCTTACCGCGGTCCAAAAATAGATGGGGGAATTTGCGGATAGTGCCATCTGGCCGCTCCAATACCGACACCACCAACCAGCCGGCGTTGCTGATGTTAGCGCCATCAAAGCCGGCACCTAGGTCTAAGGCGGCACTGATGGCTACCCCGTTATTGCCCTCACAGACCATAGAGATATGCTGGTCTGGGAAGGGGATGAACTGTTGGCGAAAACGTTCGTTGGCAGAAAATCCGCCACTCGCCAAGATCACCCCGCGCCGAGCGGTTATCTGGATTTTCTCGCCATCGCGCTCCACCTCTACACCGGTTACGGCACCGTCATCCGTCATTAGTTCTAACATTGGGCTCGAGTGCCACAGCTCTACCCCAGCATCCAGGCAAGATTTTAGTAGACGGCCAACCAGAGCATTGCCCATGGTCAATCGTGTACCGCGGCCATAGACCAGCCTGTCTCTGAGATAGCGCACCACGAGTTTGAGCACGTGGACAAGCGAGCGCCAAGATTTTTTGACATTGGCGATATGCGGCATGTCGTCAAACCCCAGCATCATGCCGGCGGGCGCATTAAATTCGCGCAAAGGTTCGCGCAGCTGCTTTAGGTGATCGCCTAACTGGCGGCCATCAAAGGTCACTGGCGCCAGCAGCCGGCCTGCTTGGGTGGCACCCTGTAGCTCTTGAAACCAGTCGGGGAAACCCAAGTGCAGTGCAAACTGGGTTGATGTCTGCCCCTGCATAAAGTCGACCATTTGCGGTGCCGCCCGCAAAAACTCCGCCAGTAGGTCCTCGCGCAAGGTCGGCCCGACGACAGCTTTAATATAAGCAGAGGCATCGGACTCGCTGTCCGCGTACCCAGCCTCTCGCCCCAAACTGTTGCAGGGCACCCAAATGCCGCCGCCTGACCACGCCGTGGTACCGCCATAGTAGGGGGTTTTCTCTACTAGCAAGACATCCAAACCCGATGCCGCGGCAGTCAACGCAGCACTTAGGCCCGCCCCGCCCGCGCCGACCACTACCACATCTTTAATTATTTTCTGCATAGATCACCATCGGTTTATCAATTACCAGCGCCGCCCTGCTATAGAAAAAAGCCACTAATCGCCAATAAATTTGGCGCTGATCTCGGTGCTTTCTAGAACATGGTCACGACGCTGTAAGCCACGACTCAGCTCGCCTTCGGCTAGGTCAAGATCGTCTGGATGGACCAGCGTTGGGACGCTGCCCAAAGCATCTAGACCGAGCGGTACAATCTGCTGTGCAGTGGGCAGGTCGTCGGGGATAGGCATGCCGTGAGCCGCCATATGAGCGCGCATTGTTGGGGTATCGGTGGAGCCGATCACCAGGTTCAATACGTCAACATTATGCTGCTGCCATTCTGCCCACAGCGACTCCCCCAGATTGAGGATAAAGCCCTTGGTAGCGGTATAAAGCGCTAACTTCTTGGTACCACCAAAGGCGGCATGCGAGCCCACCAGGATTATTCCGCCGCGTTTGCGCGCCACCATCTGCGCGCCAAAGTGATGACAGCAGTGGTAGACCGTCTCGGTATTCATGCGAACAAATCCGGCCCACTGCGCGGCACTAGCTGTGAGGAAGTGCTCAGTAAACGGCGGCGCGCCGGCGTTGAAGACCAGTAAGCCGATTTCGCGCGCCCCCACCTGCTCAACAATGGTCTCAATGGCGTTGGGCTCCATCAAGTCGACGCCAATCACCAGCGCTTCAATACCAAAATTTGTCTGCAGCTCTTGTTTGAGTTCATCAAGCACTGCCGGCCGTCTCGACAGCAGCGCGCAGTTGAATCCCAGTGCCGCCAGTTGCCGGGCAAATTCGGCACCCAGCCCGTGTGACGCCCCGACCACTAACGCCCAAGGGCCGTATTTTTTAATAAACTGCTGCGAATCGAGTGATGTCGCTGTGCCTGCGTGGTTATCCATGATGAGCCTCGTTACCTAGGGTTAAGTGGGTTCGCCGACAAAGTCAGCAAAATGGGGTTGATGCATGAGCGAACCGCCATCGATAGAGATACATTGGCCGGTCATGTAGCCGGCCTCCTCTGAAGCCAGATAGGCGACTAAGGCGGCGACATCCTCGGCTCGCCCGAGCCTTGGTAGTGCCAAATGTCTGGCATAGTTTTTAGCCAACTCAGGAACACTGCGTTGTGTCGCCTCGGTGAGAATGAGACCCGGCGCTACCGCATTGCAGCGCACACCCGAGCGGCCGTACTGGGTGGCTACGTGTTTAGTCAGATTGATCACCCCCGCTTTCGCGGTGCCGTAGCCA
>JBELGO010000094.1:0-5814 GCA_042091915.1 SAR92 clade bacterium
GGTGTAGTCATCAATTACGGTCACACCGACCTGACCAAAGTCGCTGATGGCGCCGCGCCAGTAGTCGCGCGCGCCGGCGATGACAAACAGCATTTCGGCGAAGGGATTGCCCAAACTCGGCTGTAGCGCACGCCACCACGCCCAGTGGTAGTCGCTGGCGGTGAGTGGGTCGCCGTTGGACCAGCGCGCATCGCGGCGCAAATGAAAACGGTAGTGACGGCCGTCAGGGCTTGTCTGCCAGTGGCTGGCACCGGCGGGAATCGGCTCTAGAGTCTGAGGGTGCTTGCCGACTAACCCCTCCCAGAGCGCGGACATAATTTTTTGCTCGGGGACGCCATTGGCGATATGCGGGTCTAGCGATTGCGGCTCTGAGGCGTTGCCCCAGTGCAGTACACCCTGAGCGGTTCCGGTGTCTACGCGGCGCTCAGCGGGGCTGCAGCCAGCCAGCGCCAGCACTGCCAGCACAGCCAGGAACTTTTTGTCGCGAATGCTGCGCACAAGGGACATCGGTTTAGTTTTCGGCCTTGGGATCGAACGCATCTTGTAGGCCATCGCCGACAAAATTGAAGCAGATTACCGTGATGAAGATCAGTAGCCCGGGGTAGATCGCCAGCTGGGGCGCCTCCCAGATCAGCTGTTGTGCATTGGTGAGCATATTGCCCCAACTCGCTAGCGGCGGTTGAATGCCCAAGCCGAGAAAGCTCAGTACCGATTCGAGCAGAATGACACTGCCGATAGAGAGCGTGACGGCGACGATAATTGGCGACAGCAGATTGGGCAGTATGTGGCGGCGCATAATCAACCAGTCACTGGCGCCAATACCGCGCGCTGCTAGTACAAATTCGCGTTCGCGCAGGCTCAGCGTGGCACCGCGCACCAATCTGGCCACAGTGGTCCAGCCGGTCAACGCCACAATGACCACGATGCGGTAGAGGCTGATGCTCTCGTCGCCGGCCAGTTGTGCCGACAATCCAAGCTTAGTCAGGTCGATAGCGGCAAGCACGATTAACAGCGGCAGTAGGGGCAGAGCGATGATGCTGTCGGTGAAGCGCATCAACAACGTGTCGGTGCGGCCGCTGAAATAACCGGCCGAGAGGCCGACTAAAGTGCCGATAGTGGCGGCACAGATGGCGGCAGCCAACCCCGTTAGCAGCGATACACGGCCGCCGTAAAGTAACCGCAGCAGAGTGTCGCGCCCCAGCTCATCTGTGCCCAACGGGTGCTGCCAAGAGGGTGAGGCGAGGCGGTTGTAGAGATCGACTTGGTTGGCCGAGTGGCCCAGCAGTATCTCGATCAGCGGTGCCGCCGCCACCGCTAGCACCATGGCTAACAGCAGCAGTGCGCTAATCACAGCGAGATGGTGGCGGCGAAAACGCTGCAGTGCCAGTGCGGTGGGTGACAAGCTGGTGGTAATCATCGCGCGCGCCCCGCACCGCGGATACGCGGATCGAGCAGGCCGTAGAGCAGGTCGGCGATCAGGTTGCCGAGCAAGGTCAGCGCAGTGGCAAACAGCAGAGCAACAATGGCGAGATTGAAGTCGTTACCCATCACCGCATCAAATATAAGTTTGCCCATGCCGGGCCAGCTGAAAATGGTCTCGGTGACCAGCGCTCCGGAGAACAGAAAGCCAAAATCTAGTGCTAACACGGTGACAACCGGGATCAGTGCATTGCGCCAGGCGTGCACCCAGACGACGCGGCGCTCGCTAGCCCCTTTGGCGCGCGCAGTGCGGATGTAGTCATTGCGCAGCACCTCCAACATCGCCGAGCGCATATAGCGCGAGTAGGCGCCAATATGTAACGTGGCGACAGTCGCCACCGGCAGCGCTAGGTGGCGGAGTTTTTCGCCCAGCCCAGCTTCGGCCGGCGCCATGCCGCCGGCAGGTAGCCAGCCCAGAGTGACCGAAAAAAGCATAATAAGTAGGAGTGCCAGCCAGAAGGAGGGCATTGATATACCAGCAAAGGCGTAAAAATTGACGCCGTAGTCCAACAGTGAGCGCGGTCTGGCAGCGGCCAGCGTCCCCAGCGGTAGGGCGATGGCGATGGCGACAATAAACGCCGTCGCCATCAAAGTGAGAGTATTGCCAAGAGCGGGTAGCAAAACATCCAGTACCGGCTGACCAAATAGCCTCGAGTAACCTAAATCACCCTGCAGTGCGCTGGTTAGCCAGGCTAAATAGCGGCGATAGAGAGGCTGGTCGAGGCCGTAGATTTCGCGCAACAGTGCCGCATCGGCACTGGTCATCTTGGGATCGGCACTGATCATCAAGTCGATCGGATCGCCCGGCATCAAACCAATTAATGCGTAGATCACCACTGACATAATCAGCAGTACCAGCAGAGCTTGAGCGCTGCGCGCCACTATGAAGCGGCACATCAACACTCTCCTGCAGCGCTGGCTTGCGGTGCAGTCAGCGGGTAGTGGCAGGCGACTGTATGCCCCTCTTCGAGAAGCTGATGGCTGACACTCTGGCTGCGGCAGCGATCGCTGGCATAGCTGCAGCGCGGGTGGAACGGGCAGCCGCTGGGCGGGTTGGCAGGGCTCGGTGGGTCGCCGGGCAAGGTGCGTCCAAACTTACCTTTGCGGCTGTTAATATCGGGCACGGATGCCAGCAGCGCGGCAGTATAGGGGTGGGCTGGTTGATTAAAGACCTGATCGCGACTGCCAATTTCGACAATGGCGCCGAGGTACATAACGGCTACTCGATCAGCCATGTGTTTGACCACGGCCATATCATGGCTGATAAACAGATAAGTGAGCTGATGCTGTTGTTTGAGTTCAACAAACAGGTTGAGTATCTGGCTCTGCACCGATATGTCTAACGCAGAGACCGGCTCATCGGCAATGATCAACTCGGGCCGCAACGCCAGTGCTCGAGCTATCGCTATACGCTGACGCTGGCCACCAGAAAACTGGTGTGGATAGCGGTTGAGATCGTCGGCGCCCAGCCCGACAGATTCGAGTAAGGCAATCACTTGGTGCTGTCGCTGCTGGCGGTCACCGCGTTTAAACAACGCCAAGGCTTCACCAACAATAGCGCCGACAGTTTGGCGGGGGTTGAGAGCTGCCACCGGGTCTTGAAAGATCATCTGCACCCGCTCGCAGAGCTGGCGCCGCTGCTGGCTGGATATAGTCGAGCCAATTGGCGTGTCGCCAAGTCTTACAGTGCCGCTGGTGGGCGGCTGGAACAGTGCCAAGACGCGACCAAGGGTACTTTTACCGCAGCCGCTTTCGCCGACTAAGGCGAGCGTCTCGCCGCGCCGTATGTCCAGATCAACACCCTTCACCGCAGTCACCGACTGATGGCCTTTGCTGCCAAAGCGGACGCTGAGTTGTTTTAGTTCGGCAATGTTCTCCGGCTGAAGAGTCATGCCACCTCCAGTGGATGCCAGCAGGCGACTTGGGCGGTGTTGAGAGGCTCAAGTGAGGGGCGGCTATGGCACTGCGCCGAGGCGAAGTGACAGCGCGGGGCGAAGTGGCAGCCGGCACCGCGCTGCTGGGGTGGCGGCACGCGGCCTTCAATGGTTGGCAGCCGCGCCTGATCAGCGCCGAGCCGCGGGGTGGTATCCAACAAAGCGGCGCTGTAGGGGTGTTGCGGGTGATCCAGTAGGCTGCGCGCAGCCCCGCTCTCAATCACACAGCCGGCGTACATAACGGCGATGCGATCGGCCATTTTGGCGACTACAGCAAGATCGTGGCTGATAAATAAAATAGCGGTGTTGTGGCTGGCTTGCAGATCGTGAAGCAGATCGAGGATCTGTGCTTGAATAGTGACATCGAGCGCAGTGGTTGGCTCGTCGGCTATCAGCAGTTGTGGTTGGCAAGCTAGCGCCATGGCAATCATGACGCGCTGTCGCATACCGCCGGAAAGCTGATGAGGGAACTGAACGGCGCGTTGAGCGGGGTCGGCTATGCCCACGGCCGCGAGCGCTTCGACGGCGGCACTGTGCGCCTGTTGGCGGTTGAGCTGGCGGTGCAGGCGCAAACTCTCGGCGACCTGAGCTCCGACGGTGTAGGCGGGATTGAGCGCCGACATTGGCTCTTGGAAAATCATACCGATCTGCTCGCCGCGCAGCGCTTGCCAGCTGTGGTTGTCGAGCCCGGCGAGTTCGCGGCCGCGCCATTTAATACTGCCGCCAGTGACGGCAATAGCCGTCGGCAGTAGGCCGAGCAGCGCCAGAGCTATCAGCGATTTGCCGCAGCCACTCTCGCCGACTAGAGCGAGTGTTTCACCTTGTTGTAGAGAAAAGTTGATGTCATCGACCAGCACCAAAGAGCCGCTGCTATTGCGCAGAGAGATTTGCAGCTGTTCAACTTGCAAGAGCGGTCTATTGCTCATGGCTGGCGGTGCCACTCCTCAATCCAGTTGGTGCTCGAGTCGAGGTGGCCGGTCGGTTCTGCACCGCGCAGCCAAAGTGGGTAGATATAGCTGTTGGGGCGCCAAAATAGTGGCAGTACCGGTAGCTGTTCGGCATAGATCGCTTGCAGGCGGTGCCAGAGCGGCAGGCGCTGGTTAAAGTCCAGAGTGGTCTCCAACTGCTCGAGCAATTGGTCCATTTCAGCATTGCTGAACCCCGTGTAATTTTGGCCGGCAAAATTGTTGTCGGCAGTCGGTATCTCGCTGCTATGCAGAGTAGAGCGCGGCACGCTCTCTGGCGCGCTGATCCAGGCGAATAGAGCCATGCCAGAGTAGCGCCGCTCGCGCGTAGTCTGGCCAAAGAAGACCCGCGGTGCCTGATTGTTAATACGCAAATCGATGCCAACTTGCTGCAGCTGCCCCTGGATGACCTGCTGCAGCAGCTCGCGGGTTTTATTGCCTGCAGTCGACATGATTTCAAGTCGCAACGGCTCTTCGGCGCTGTTGTAGCGCAGGCCGTCCTCAGCCATCGCCCAGCCGGCACTGTCGAGGAGTTGAGCGGCTTTTTGCGGTTCATAGTTGTAGCGCGGCACGTCGCTGCTGGCGACGCGGTCGAGCGGGCTGACTGGGCCGTCGGCGACCGGCTGCTGCCCGGCAAAAATGCGCTGGTTGATCTCTTCGCGGTCAATCGCGTAAAGCAGTGCTTGGCGCACGGCTAACTGAGCCAAAATAGGGTTGTCGAGATTGAGATCGATATGCTCGTACTGCAGGCCGGGCTTGTAAACAATATTAAATTTTTCACCGTGTCGATTGGCAAAAGAGAGCGCTTGGTCGAGCTGTAAGCCGAGTTCACCGGCGACCATGTCAATGGTGCCTGAGAGCAGGTTGGCTTCCAGTGCTGAGGTGTTTTGAATAGCCTTGACGACGATTTTGTCAAACTGGGGCGGCTGGCCGTGCCAGTGTGGATTGCGCACTAATGTGAGAGATGCACCTTGCTCTACCGAGGCGATCATGTAGGGGCCGTAGTAGAGGCCGGGGCGGGTGATGTCGCTGTTGTAGAGGGTGCGGTGGCGATACTCAAGTGGATCCTCTGCGTAGAGTTCTGCCTCGAGATGCATTGGCAGTGGATACATATCGCCTAGCTGATTGTAGGCAAAGGTCACTCTATCGAGGTGCAGCGTAAAGGTCTGTTCGTCGACTCGATCAAATTGATAGGCGCTGCGATAGAACTCGAGGTTGTTGACCCCGGCCGCCGGATTGCGGCCAACCTGCCAGGCAAACTCAAAGTCGGCAGAGGTCAGCGGTTGGCCATCCGCCCATTTTAGCCCCGCAGGTATCTGGTAAGTGACAGCGATACCCGGCTTGCCATCGGGGGTCTGTTCAAGAACGGCCAGGCCGTTATCTAGGGTGGGCAGTTCGACGCACAGCGAGCACTGCAACTGCCAGTCATGGTTGTA
>JBELGO010000095.1:0-5738 GCA_042091915.1 SAR92 clade bacterium
AAATGACTGTTAATCATTGGGTCGCTGGTTCGAGCCCAGCAGGCGGAGCCAAATCAATCGACTAAGCCTCTGTTTTTACAGGGGCTTTTTCGTCAATAGTGCCCCAGCTTCGCGCTTACTGTTGTCAGACAGCGTAGAAGAGAAGCACGCATGAGCTCGATAAAACGTCCTAATCTCCTCTAAGAGTTATTCATAAATCCATTGCACCCTGGTAGATTTATTTTTAGGTGCCTGTCTATTTTTTTGCAGACAACACGCCGACAGCAAATTTCTACTCTGGCTTAATATTAGGCAATATTTCAGTGAATTAGTTGAACTCAAAATTCAAACCGCTACCCTCTCCTGCAACACAAAACGCTGTACTTTTCCAAGTGGATTGCGCGGCAGCGACTGCATAATTTCAATGCGCTCGGGCAGCTTATTTTTAGCGATACCTTTTGCTAGCAGGTAATTGCAGATCTCTTCTAGCACAGGCGGGTTTGCTGCGTCCACCGCTACGACACAAGCGCAGACCCGCTCACCAAAGGTCTCATCGGGGTAGGCGCATACCGCAGCTTCAACTGCGCCCGAGAACCCCTCGAGCAATACATCTATCTCTTCGGGTGAAATCTTCATACCACCCCGGTTAATAATATCCTTACAGCGACCTACGATACGATAAAACTGCTGCATTTCTCCGCATATTTCGACCAAATCGCCTGTCAAAAAATAACCGTCGTCAGTAAATACCTGCTCATTTTTTGTGCCCCAGTAGCCGTCAAACACTGTCGGACCTTTGACGGCTAGCTCACCGGCAATACCGGGTTGATTGATCTCAGCACCACTCTGGGTATCGATCAGTTTGGTGAGAATGGTATGGCTCGCTGCAGAGGGCCATTGCAACCCCTCAACACCAAAACGCGGAAACATGACTGCGCGCTCAGCGGGATCAGCGACATCACACGGCTTGGAGAAAAGATTGATCCCTTCATTGGAGCCATAAAGATTAATTACAGTTTTACCATACTCATTTTCAAACTTTTCCATCATCCAAGGGGCAAGCGGCGCTGAGCCAGAGCCGATGCTGCGCAGTGCAGAAAAATCAAACTGATTCCACAACGTCTCGTTTTTAGCTAGCTGATTGAGGACCGGCGGCGGAATGATGGTGAAGTTAACTGACTCTTCAGCGATTTGACTGAGAAATACTGCCGGCTCGAAGGGGTGGTGCAATACCAAGCTACCGCGCACCATCAGCCAGCCGTAGAGAAAAGTACTCACTGAAGCCATGTTGACCAGTGGAAATGCATTTAGCAGCTTATCACCTATCTGGTAATCACCCGCCTCCACACAGTTACGCGCAACCGTTACCCACATATTGTGTGAGCGCGGCACACCCTTGGGTAGCCCGGTTGTGCCCGACGTCCAACAAATAGTAATAATGCGGTTGGCATCGCTCACCTGTTCGCTCATTCCGTGGAGCCGTTTGAGATGAATCTGTTGTGGTGGTTGAAGGCTCAAAGCCAAACTGTCTCCAAATAACAGCACTAGTAGATTTTCTGACAGGCACGCTGCCTGTGATTGGCCAAAATCTTCACCTTTAAATTGGTTAAGTGAAATGAAAGCAGTTGCCTCTAACGAAGTCACCAGGTCAGTTAGCTCATGTTGGCCGTATTGAATAGGCACCGGCGAAATAATTGCACCTATCTGGCTGATTGCTAAATAGCAGACAACTAGTTCGACAATATTTGGCAACTGTACGATCACTCGATCATCCACCCCTACTCCCCGCTCGAGCAATAAGATGGCAAGGTTTTGTGACGCCCACTGGAGCTGTTCAAAGGTAAGCCGATGAGGTTGTGAACCAACTAGCTGGGCCCGGTTGGGTTGGTCAGCCAGAGCCATTTGCTTGGGGACTTGAGCGACGCAATCGTCGAGCAATTGGTGTAATACCAAACCCTCCCAAAGCTGGCTATTTTCATAGTTAGTTATTTGTTCTGAGGTGGATGTCAGCATCAGTTAGTACCCTTATTTTTCTAGCGCAGCGCGCAGACAGCTATGTAAGTTAATCACTTGCGTCATCTAGTTCAACTGCGGGTGTCAGTGAGCTGCTTGGTATTCTGACAATAGCTGTGCAACCACTTCAGCGACAGATTGCTGTTGTCCGATGCAACCCACACCTTGACCTGCAGCCCAGACATCGCGCCAGCGTTTAGCGTCAGCTGCTGTTTTGAGAAAATCAATGCCATCGCCCTTGGGCATATTGTCCGGATCATAGCCACCTTGAATCAAGCTGCCGCGCAACCAGTTAGCTTCTACCCCAGTAATAGCTTCGCTGGCGACAATATCAGCCGCGCTAGAATCGACAATCATCTGCTTATAGCCACTGGCAGCGCGACACTCATCAGTGGGAATAAAACGCGTTCCCATGTAAACAAAATCCGCCCCTAAGACCTCCGCGGCACGAACCGCGCGACCGGTGGACATAGCCCCAGAGAGAATTATCTCGCCAGCAAAAAATGTGCGCACTTCTTCGACAAAAGCAAACGGCGAAAGCCGGCCAGAGTGGCCGCCCGCACCGGCACAAATAAGAGCTAAACCGTCAACGCCGGCAGCAGCAGCCTTGCGCGCTAGAGCCACCGTGGTGACGTCGGCGTAAATTTTACCGCCGTAGCTGTGCACTTGCTCTACCGCATCTTTCGGACTACTCAGAGCCGTAATAATAATCGGCACACGGTATTTTATGGCCAGCGCCAACTCGTCGTAACAGCGGGTATTGGTGCGATGCATGACTAGGTTGAGTGCCCAAGGAGCCGCATCTGGCTGGTCTGCCAAAGCCGAGCTAATCTGTTCTAGCCACGACTCGAGATCTTCTAGCGTCCGCGCAGTCGGAGCGGGAAATGATCCGACAATACCCGCCATACAGCTGGCGATAACGATCTCTGGGCCACACAGCAAAAACATCGGCGCCTGAATCACAGGCAGTCTTATATTTTCTCCACCGGGCAATGAGCGCAGCCCCGCTGTGGACTTTTGTGGTAATGACATAACCCTTCCCCAATTGTGTAACTTGTAATTTTTTACTTTTATTTTAGCGCCACTCAGCCACGGTAGCTCACATCACATACTCCCAATACTTGGCGCAAGGGCTAGGCATCGTCTTTTAGCGGATGCGCACGTCGACAGTTTGATGATGGCTATAGCGGAGACTACCGTCACCTCTATACCACCTACGCTGATCTATAAATTGCTCGAGCAAACTCAGCTGGGACGAGATGACGCACCGATGCTACCAGAAAAAATTGCTGCAGTGATAAACCGTTTTGGCCCGGTTCACTACACCATCTACGGCCAAACTGAGGCACCTATGACGATAACGGCGCTGTCGGCCGAAGAGATGGCTCGACCGGATTTACACGCCTCGGTGGGCCGCGCCTGTTCGCTCAGCGAAGTGGCGGTGCTCGATGCCCAGGGCAAACCAGTCGCACCCATGCACAGTGGTGACATCGGCGTGCGCGGCGGTATTGTTATGCCCAGTTACTTCCAAGCAGCTGAGCAAAGTACTGCGGTGTTCCATGAAGATTGGCTTATCACTGGGGATTTGGGCTACCTAGATGAACAGGGCTATCTTTTTCTGCAAGGCCGCAACAGCGATCTCATCATTACCGGTGGCTTTAATGTTTACCCGGCCGAAGTAGAAAACGCACTGATGACACTGCCACAAATCAATGAATGTGTTGTGTTCGCCGCAGAAGATGGCTACTGGGGGCAGCGAATCGAGGCCGCTGTTTGCTTAAACGCTGGCTATACAGAAGACAATGACACTCTTCGCGCAGCCATAAGACCGCTGTTAGGTGAGGTAAAAACTCCGAAAAAAATTCACTTCTTAGAGTCGCTACCGCGCAATCCGGTCGGTAAGATTGTGCGGCGTGATATCCAAGCGCTGTGTTCCTAGCCCACTTCAAGAGAAATCCCTATGACCTGGACACCCGACATCCAACTAAGTGGCATACAAAGGCTGCGCGAATTAGAGGCACAAACTGAACGCACAGGCATGGCCGGCAATCTCGACTACACCATTCACTCTATCGGTGAAGGTGAAGTGATCTACCACTACACACCGCTAGATCGCCATCAAAATCTGATCGGCTCGCTGCACGGAGGTGCCTTGGCAACCCTGCTAGACACAGCGATGGGGGCTGCGGTGATGAGCTGTTTGGCAGCGGGTGAACAACACACGATGACCGATCTGACCATTAAGTTCATCGGCGCCGTGCGCAACCCCCATGAGCGGCTTATCATCGAGGGTCGCGTCGACCATGCAGGTAAGCGACTATTTTCCACACAAGGCGTCATTACCACCCATGAGGGGCGGTTGATTGCTAGAGAGCTAGGTACGGCGTGTAGACTCTGACCGACCGCTCTGGCCCCTTCAACAAGGGTCTAACCTGTATTGCGCATCCCCGCTGCAATTCCAGCAATAGTCACCATAATCGCCTGCTCGATGAGCGGATCATTTTGCTCGCGGTTGCGGCGCAGCAGCTCTGCTTGCAACACATTGAGCGGATCGGTGTAGATATTTCGCAGCGCAATAGACTCGCGCGACCACGGATGATCATCGATCAGCTGTTCGGCACCGGTGAGCTGCAAGATAGTCTTTGCATCAGCGGCCAGCTGCTGACGCAAGCGCTGGCCGATAGGGTGTAACTCTTCTGGCACCAGCCGCTCATCATAAAATGCTGACAAGCCTGCATCGGCTTTGGCAAATACCATCTCCAACATGGATAAACGCGTTTCAAAGAACGGCCAATGAGCCGCCATATCGGCCAGATCGTCGGCACGGCCTTGATCGAGCAGGCGCTGCATAGCCGAAGCCGCTCCCAACCAGGCGGGCAACATCAGGCGATTTTGCGACCAGGCAAAAATCCAAGGAATCGCGCGCAGCGACTCTATACCACCACTGCCAGCGCGCCGTGCAGGGCGCGAGCCCAGCGGTAACTTGGCCAGCTCTTGCTCTGGCGTCGCCAATCTAAAATAGGGAACAAACTCTTCGTCGTAACGCACAACAGCGCGATAATCCTCGCAAGAGAGCTCAGCGATATTCTGCATCGCATCGCGCCAAGCCTGCTTGGGCTTGGGTGGCGCCATTAAGTTGGCCTCAAAAATAGCACTGGTGTAGAGCGCCAGCGTTTTGATTGCGATCGGGCTCAAACCTAATTTAGCCCGAATCATCTCGCCCTGCTCGGTCACCCGCAGGCCATTTTTTAGCGAGCCGGGAGGCTGTGATAACAGTGCATCGCGCGCAGGGGCGCCACCGCGGCCGATAGTGCCACCGCGGCCGTGAAAGAGTGTGAGTTCTACTTTATGTTCAGCACAAACAGCCAACAATTCTTCCTGCGCACGGTACTGTGCCCAAGCCGCTGCCATTACTCCGGCATCTTTGGCTGAATCTGAATAACCGATCATCACCATAAGCTGATGGTCAATTTGTTCACTGTAACCGGGTACGTTCAACAGTGTGGAAACTACTTGCGCAGAGCGGTTGAGATCATCAAGCGTTTCGAAAAGTGGTGCTACTGGCAACTCAAATTGGCATCCGGTCGCGCGCAGCAGCAACTTCACTGCGAGCACATCGGATGGCTGGCGCGCCATAGAGATGATGTAGCAGCGCAGGGCATTGGCGGGCTGCTCAGCAATCACAGCAAAGGTATCTAATACCTCTTGCACGGCAGCACTGGGGCTCCAGTGCCGCGGCAGCAGCG
>JBELGO010000096.1:0-5737 GCA_042091915.1 SAR92 clade bacterium
CGACTCGAGCTTGATCTGGAGAGTGATTTTAAGCCTTATCTGGCACTGTTAGTGACGAGACTGCGCAAAAAACTCAATGAGCTAGCTGGTAGTAGCTCAATTCACTCTGTGCGAAATTTTGGCTACCGTTTAGCTCTTTCAATAGGGGTCTCGTAAAAAGATAGCTCTCCTGAAAAGATTTTGTGGGCGTTACCGGCTTTTATCTGTGAAATAAATGGAAATAAAGCGCGGGTTCTGTTGTGTACCATGTCAGACTGTTCGGCCCCTAAAGGGGCCGTAAAATACTTATGCAAGGAATAAAAAATGAGACGCTTACGCGTTGTCGAAACGTTGCCCAACGGCAAACAAGTCGAGTACCCCGCTGATCGAATCAACACGGTGAGCGCAAAAGAGGGCGCTAAATATACTCTAGTAGATATCGACACCCCACGCTGTGGCTTAGCAGTAAGACGCAAAGGCCAAGTTTTGGAGCTGGTTGTAGATTACTAACCAGAACCATAGGCCAGCTCAGCGTCCGAGTATTTTATTAAAAGCCGCCTTGGTCTCTGGTGTGCTTAGTGTGGCCATAAACGCGGCACCTTCCACTTTAATTCGCGCTTCCATCGTCTCAAGCGGGCGGCGCAGTAAGGCCTTGGTCTCAACCAGTGCTGGGCGCAACTTGCCGGCTAGCTTATTGGCGATTTCATCAACTTTAGCGTCTAGCGCATCGGCTTCGACAATGGCGGTAATCAGCCGAGCTTGCAGAGCCGTATCGGCGTCGAACTTCTCACCTAACAGCAGCATCTCTGCGGCCATCGGGTAGCCGGCCAGCTGAGGTAGTAGTTGTGTTGAGCCAAATTCGGGGCGCAGGTTGAGGTTGATAAAGGGCATCATAAATAGCGCGCGATCGGTTGCGTAGATGAAGTCACAGTGAGGAAGCAGGGTGCTGCCGATACCGACGGCAAAGCCATCGACACCTACCACAACGGGGAGTGGGCACTCCGAAAGCGCCATCATAAATTGAAAAACGGGGGCATCGTGATCGCTGGGTGGGACTTCTAAAAAGTCGACCAGATCGTTGCCCGAGGAGAAATCGCGGTCGCCTTTGAGTACAACAACTTTTAAGCTCTCATCAGAGGCGGCAGCGCGCAATGCCTCGGTCATGGCACTGTACATGGCGCGAGTCACTGCATTCTTTTTGCTCTGGCGGTTGAGTTTAATGGTGAGAATGGCACCCTCTTGGCTGATGGCGATATCGTTGCTCATGGCTCTGCTCCAGTATCTGGTTTATTTATCTCAGTATACCCAGTAGCGCCCGTCGGCGGCAGCGTCTATCTCGACTACAGAGTCGTTTTTCTATAGGGCCAGCGTGGCGTTGAGCAGTTGTTTTGTGTACGGGTGTGATGGGGCTCTCCAGAGCGCTTGGGTATCGGCTTGTTCAACCAGGCGACCATCCTGCATAACGGCGACCCGGTCGGCTACTGCACGTACTACGCCCAGATCGTGGGAGATAAATAGCAGGCCCAGCTGCTGCTCATCGACCAGTCGGCGCAACAGTTGCAGTATTTCAGCTTGTACTGTGAGATCGAGCGCAGAAACTGGCTCGTCGGCGACCAGCAGTCGCGGTTTGCAGGCCAGCGCGCGGGCAATGGCGACACGCTGACGCTGACCACCGGAGAGCTCGGCGGGCCGACGCTGCAGCAGTTGCGGCGCCAACTCGACAGCTGCGGCCAAGCTTTGTACCTGTGCGCTCAAGTCGGCGCCCGTCTCGTCTGAGTAGAGCCGCAGCGGCTCGGCGAGGGTTTGCAAGACACTAAAGCGCGGATTGAGTGAGGCGAGCGGATCCTGAAAGACCAGCTGCATGGCTTGGCGCTGATCGTCGCGCAGCCGCCCAGCAGTAATTGGCTCGCCATTGAAAAGTAGCTCTCCGCTGTGTAGCGGCAGTAGGCCGAGCAGCGCGCGCCCAAGTGTAGACTTGCCCGAGCCCGATTCGCCAACCAAGCCGACCACTTCGCCGCGAGCGACACTCAAACTCACACCTTTGACGATGGCTTTAGCCGCGCTACCTTGGCCGCGCCACACTGTAACTGCCTCTGCAGCCAGCAGTGCCTCGCAGTCTGGGTGGCGGCGCTGATGCGGTTTCGGCTGTGCGGCTATTAACGCCGCGGTGTAGGGGTGGTTGGGACTGGTGAGCAATGTTTCGGGATTGCCGCTTTCGACGCAAGCTCCACCGCGCATTACCACGATATGGTTTGCCAGCGAAGCGACTACCGCCAAGTCGTGAGAGACCACTACCAGCCCGAGCCCGCGCTGCTGCTGTAGCTGGCGCAGCAGCTGCAATATTTTGGCTTGCACGGTTACGTCGAGCGCGGTTGTCGGTTCGTCGCAGATCAGCAACTGCGGATCATTAACCAGCGCCATAGCAATCAATACCCGCTGGCGCATTCCCCCGGAAAACTGGTGTGGATAATCGTCAAGTCGCTGATGGGCGTCGGCAATGCCGACCTCTTCGAGCAGTTCGGCAGCGCGTTGCCGAGCGGGCAGTGGACCGTCGTAAACCTCGGTGATTTGCGCGCCGATAGTCTGGTAAGGGTTGAGGGCGCTCATCGGCTCTTGGCGCACTAAGCCAATCTGGCTGCGCAGTAGTTTGCGTTGCCCGGCGGGGTCTTTTAGCAATTCACACTGCTCGTTATAGTTGGCTCTGTGCGCTGTGGCATTGGCCCCATTCAGCAGCCCCAACAGCGCCATCAAAGAGACCGTTTTGCCGGAGCCCGATTCGCCAATAATGGCCACGGTCTGACCACGCTCCAAAGTGAATGAGAGCCTGTCGACAAGGGTTTGGTCGCCAATCGCCACTGAAAGCTCTGTTACTGTCAGCAGGCTCACGGTCTGTGACCTCTAGCGCCCTCAAGTTGATCGCGCCATCGATCGCCGACTAAGTTGAGGCAGAGCAGTGTGGTGGCTAATGCCAAGCTTGGATAGAGCAGCAGCCACGGGTACTCCTCCATGGTCTCTACTCCTTGGTTAATCAACAACCCCCAAGAGCTGTCGGGCGGCTGCACGCCGAGGCCAAGGAATGATAAGAAGGCCTCCAGCAACATCACACTGGGAATGGTCAGTGTGGTATAGACCACAATAGGGCCGATACAGTTGGGGAGTATATGGCGCAGCAGTATGGTGGCTGGTGGAATCCCCATACATTGGGCCGCCTCGACATATTCGCTCTGTTTTATGTTGCGCACTTGGGCGCGAACAATGCGCGCCATGGTCAGCCACTCTATGGCGCCAATGGCGATAAACAGGAGTACCAAGCTGCGCCCAAATACCACCATCAACAGCACCACAAAAATAACGAACGGCAGGGCGTAAAAGCCGTCGACCACGCGCATCATTAATGCGTCGGCACGCCCACCTAAGTAGCCTGCGGTGGCGCCCCAGCTAACTCCTATAACCAGTGCTACTGCCGTGGCAGTCAAGCCCACTGCCAATGAGAGCCGGCCACCATAGAGCAGGCGTGAGAGCAGATCGCGGCCAAAGACGTCGGTTCCCAGCCAGTGATCAGCTGAGGGCGGCTGTGCACCGAGCAGCAAATTTTGTTCACTCGGGGGGTAGGGGGCCAACCACGGCGCCAGTAGGCAGAGTGCAGCGATTGCCAACAGTAGCAGAGAGGATAGATGAAGTTGGCCTGGCAGATGCATTTACACTCCCTCGCGCTGACGCGGGTCGAGCCACAGTGCGGCTAAGTCTGCGAGCAGGTTGAAGAGAATAATCAGCGCGGCAAAAAATAGTGTTAACCCCATGATCAGAGTGTAATCGCGGTTAAACGCGGCCTGGATATAAAACCGTCCAATACCGGGGATTTGAAAGATGGTCTCAACCACAAAAGAGCCGGCAATCAACCCGGCACAGGCGGGACCGAGATAGGCGACCACCGGCAGTAGTGCGCCGCGCAGTGCGTGTTTTAAAATGACTGCCGGCTCTCTGAGCCCTTTGCTGCGCGCAGTAATAATATACGGCTGCTCCAGCTGTTGGCGGAGACCGGCGCGCGTCAGCCTGGCAATATAGGCGCAGTAACCGGCCGCCAGAGTGACTGTAGGCAATACCTTGTCGCCGCGCAGTTCGCCCCAGCCAGAGACCGGCAACCACTCCCACCAGATGCCAAAGATCAGCGCCAAAAGGGGGCCGAGCACAAAAGCTGGCAAGCAGATACCGAGCAGCGCCACTGCCATCGGTAGTTGATCGCGCAGCGAGCCGGGGCGGCTAGCGGCAATTGCGCCGACACTGATGCCGACTAGCAGGGCTGTGAGCAGAGCATAGAGCGCCAACTCCAGTGTGGCCGGCAGGCCGGCGGCGATCAGCTCACTGACTTCGCGGCCCGGGTAGCGGAATGAGGGGCCGAAGTCGCCCCTCAGCGCATTGCCTATATAGCTTATAAACTGCGATGCCAGCGGTTTGTCGAGTTGATACTGTTGGTTGAGAGCGGCCTCTACTTCCGCGCTGACCGCGCGGTCTGCCGAGAACGGCCCGCCGGGGGCAGAGTGGATAAGAGCAAAGGTGGCAGCGGCCACGACCAGCAAGAGCAGTGCAGCAGTCACCAAGCGACGCCCAATCAAGCTAAGCATGCGCCTATTCATCTGATTTTTCCGGGTCGCGCTGCAACCACAGCGCTTTAAACAGCGGCTGGTTGAGCAAGTTGGGATAGAAGCCTTTGAGGTCCGGGTGAACTAAATGTTTACTGGTGTAGGTGTAGATCGGCAGCAGCGGTAGGCCGTCTAGCAAGCGCTGCTCGGCGCGGCGCATAATTTGGTGGCGCATAGCTTTATCGCTAACGGCGGGCAACTCCTCCAAGAGCAAGCGATCGTATTCGGGGTCACACCAGCCGGTGCGGTTGTTGTCGCTGTCGCAGAGCCAAATTTCTAAAAAATTGCGCGCATCGAGGTAGTCGCCAATCCATGAGGCGCGCGTGATTTGGTAGTCGCCGCGCCGCTCGGTATCCAGATAGACCTTCCACTCTTGGTTGTGCAGTGTGGTGTCGATGTTGAGGTGGGTCTTCCACATCTGCTGGATGGCTACCGCGACTTTGCGGTGCTCCTCTTGGGTGTTGTAGAGAATCTCCAGAACGCCGAGCCCTGTGCCATTGGGGTAGCCGGCATCGGCGAGCAGCTGGCGGGCGGCCGCCGGGTCGAAAGCCAGTTGTTGTTCGGCGGAGGATGGCGGGTAGTAACCGGCGGTATTGGGCGGCGTCATCGCATAGGCGGGCAGTTGGCCAGCGCGCAGAACACGCTCAGTGAGCTGACGACGATCGACTGCTTTGGCCAGCGCTAAGCGCACGCGGGGGTCGGCCAGCTCTGGCTTGCGGGTGTTAAACCGATAAAAATAACTGCCTAAGTAGGGAGCTATAGAGAGCTGCTGGGAACGCTCTGCTTGGTAGTAGCCTAGTTTGTTGACCGGTACGTCGTAGCTGTAGTGCAGCTGCCCGGCGCGAAACAGTCGCTCCTCGGTAGTGATGTTCTCAGTGGGGTAAAAGACGATTTGGTTGAGCGCCACTTGCTTGGCATCCCAGTAGTGCGGGTTCTTGGTGACAGCAATGCGCCGGTTGATCTGCCAGTCATCGAGCTGGAAGGGGCCGTTGCCAACCAAGTTGCCGGGGTAGATCCAGCGGCTGGCGCGCGCCGTGGCGCTGCCGTGCAGCTCGATGCTTGCCCGGTGTAGCGGATAGAGTGTCGGCATATCCAGCAGCTGTAAGAAGTGCTCAGTG
>JBELGO010000097.1:0-5635 GCA_042091915.1 SAR92 clade bacterium
CCGAGCAGGCCAAACTCAATAAACTCGCCAACATTGGCCGGATAAAAAGAGGGGATCATGGCCGAGGCGAGGGCAGGCTCTGAGTGGTTGCAGATGGTTGAGCTCTTGCCGGGATGATCATCACCGTAGAGAACCAGCACACCACCATTTTCGTGCGCACCGCTAAAGTTGCCGTGTTTAAGCGCATCGAGCGCGCGATCGACACCGGGCCCTTTGCCGTACCAAATACCGAAGACACCATCGTGGGTGGCGCCTGGCATCACCGAAATTTGCTGGCTTCCGGTCACTGCGGTGGCTGCGAGCTCTTCGTTGAGGCCGGGATGAAAATGAACATCTGTCGCTTCTAGGGACTTCTTAGCCTGCCATAGAGCGGCATCATACCCCCCCAGCGGAGATCCCCGATAACCCGAGATAAAGCCGCCGGTGTTCAACCCGTTGCGGCGGTCGAGTTCGTACTGAATAAGCGGCAGGCGAACCAGTGCTTGGTTTCCGCTGATAAACAGCATACCGCTATTTTGGGTGTATTTATCGCTCAGTGAAATATCGCGTAACTTGCCCATATTGCCCTCAAATCTATGTTGTCGTCTGTTATTAATTATAAGTCGCGGAATCCGCCGCGGTCAGCGCTTGTTGCAAATGCTGCATAGGCGCGCAGTGCGCGTGTGACCACGCGGCTGCGTTTGCCCTGCGGCAGCCAAGCTTGTTGGCCACGGGCGAGCATGGCGGTGCGGCGCGCCTGTAGTACAGCCTCGTCGACCATGACATTTATGCTGCGCTCGGGAATATCAATTTCTATACAGTCGCCATCCTCAACTAGCGCTAAGTTACCACCATTTGCTGCCTCTGGGGAGACGTGGCCAATTGACAGCCCGGCAGTTGCTCCGGAGTAGCGGCCATCGGTGAGCAGCGCGCAGCTCATGTCTAAACCTTTAACTTTGAGTGTCATGGTGGGCTTGAGCATCTCTTGCATACCTGGGCCGCCTTTTGGCCCCTCATAGCGGATAATGATGACGGTGTTGGGATCTATCTGGTCATTTTCGATAGCAGCGAGTGCTGTCTCCTGTTGATCGAAAACACGTGCATTACCTTTGAACTGGTACATCGCCATAGGCACTGCGCCGGTTTTAACGATGCAGCCTTTCTCGGCTAGATTGCCAAAAAGAACCGCTAAGCCGCCCTCGGTGCTGTAAGGGTGATTTATATCGCGAATACAGCCTTTTTCGCGGTCCATGTCCAAGCTCTTCCAGCGCGCCTCTTGGCTGTATGCGCGGATGGTCTTAACTCCGCCGGGGGCGGCGCGGTAGAAATCGAAGACTTCGGGGTCTTGGCTGCGGATATAGTCCCACTTGCTCAATACCTGTTCAAGGCTCTGGCCGCTGACATGGTTGACAGTAGTGTCGATCAGCCCGGCGCGATCGAGCTCGCCGAGCAGCCCCATAATACCGCCGGCGCGGTGGACATCTTCCATGTAGTAGTCACGGGTAGCGGGCGACACTTTGCACAGGTGTGGGATTTGGCGCGACAGTTGATCGATATCGGCCATGGTGAAATCCACTTCTGCCTCCTGGGCCATCGCTAGTAGATGCAAAATTGTGTTGGTCGAACCGCCCATGGCAATATCCACTTTCATAGCATTCATGAAAGCGGCGCGGGTAGCAATAGCGCGCGGCAGGAGTGTCTGGTCACCTTCGATATAGTGTGCTCGGGCCATTTCGACGATACGTTTGGCACCGCCTTGGAATAACTGTTTGCGGTCGACATGGGTGGCCAACATCGAACCGTTACCTGGCAGCGCTAAGCCGAGTGCCTCTGCCAAGCAGTTCATTGAGTTGGCGGTGAACATGCCAGAACAAGAACCGCAAGTGGGGCAGGCGCTATTTTCAATCTGCTTGGCGCGCTCACTGGTATCTTCGTTAAAGGCGGCTATGTAGGTTTCAATGGGATCGACACGCACAATTTGATTGTCAATTTCAGTGCGGCCAGCTTCCATCGGGCCACCAGAGACGTAAATCACTGGGATGTTGAGTCGCAATCCAGCCATCAACATGCCGGGGGTGATTTTATCGCAGTTGCTGATACAGATGATCGCATCGGCGCAATGGGCGTTGACCATATACTCAATACTATCGGCAATCACATCGCGACTCGGCAGGCTGTAGAGCATGCCGTCGTGGCCCATGGCAATACCATCATCGACAGCAATGGTATTAAATTCCCGCGGTATTCCGCCCGCCTCCCAGATGGCCTCGGCGACTAAGCGGCCTACCTCTTGTAGGTGGACATGCCCCGGCACAAATTCAGTAAACGAGTTGGATATAGCAATGATTGGTTTGCCAAAATCTTTATTATCGACGCCGCTGGCCATCCACAGTGAACGGGCCGCAGAGGCACTTTTGCCAACGGTGACTTTATTTGAGCGATACTCACCCATAGGGCACTCCGTATTGGTTACAGTGGCTAGATTTCGCTCCCAGAGTAAGTGGCTGATCGCCAATAATCTGCTACTTTGCGACAAACTCGCCTTGCTGTGGCCTTTAGACTGAGAGGCCGGCAAAACAAAATTGAATTTTGATCAAACTCCATAGGAAAACACAATGCATATTATCGTCGTCACTACCTCACTGTTACCTAAAGCCTTCACCGATACTCTGCAACAGTTTGGCGAGGTTCGCTTGGCGCACAGTTATGAAGGGGATCTCTGGGCCGGTGTCACTATCGTGCTGACGACAGTGATGGACGCCATGCACGCAGAGCAGATCGCCGAATTGCCCAGTAGTGTGGAACTCATTGCCAATATCGGTGTCGGCACTGACAATATTGATTTAGCCGCTGCAGCAGCGCGCGGTATTCAGGTCTCCAACACGCCTGTGGTCACTGAAGATACTGCCGACTTGGCGATGGGCTTATTGCTGGATACCTGCCGCCGTTTGAGTGCCGGTGAGCGCTATTTGCGCGCTGACCAGTGGATGGTGGCACAAGGTAAATTGGGTAGCCGAGTACACAGTAAGAAACTGGGTATAGTCGGATTTGGCGATATCGGCCAAGCGTTAGCAAGACGGGCTAAAGGCTTCAATATGGAGATCTTCTATTGGGGACCGCGCCGCAAAGCTGAGGCAGAGCAAACCTACGGCGCAACCTATATTGAGAGCTTAGAAGAACTTGTGGCGAGCGTGGACATCGTTTCACTCAATTGCCCGCTTACAGCGCAGACTCACCATATTGTCGATGCACCGCTGCTGGAGAAGTTCCAACCTCATACTGTCCTGATTAACACGGGTCGCGGCCCTTTGATTGACGAGCAAGCGCTAATTGCCGCGCTGCAAGCGGGCAAATTGACCGCTGCGGGTTTAGACGTTTTTGAACATGAGCCCGAGGTGCCTGCCGAGTTAAAAGCGATGGATAACGTAGTGCTTACTCCGCACATTGGCAGCGCCACGGCGGAGTGCCGCGGCGACATGGTGCGCCGCGCTGCTGGCAATATTGCCCAGTACGTTAACGAGGGCACATTGATCGATCGAGTAGCTTAGTCGCTACTCTTCGCTCAGCGCTTTAAACGCAGCCAGTGCCGCACTGCGCGCCTGACTGTAGTCGATAATTGGCTCGGGGTAGCCGCAAGCCTGGCGCACATCGCTGGGTGGGCAGTGGATCTGCTTGGCTGGCACGTCGGCCAACTCTGGGACCAGCTTGCGGATAAATGCACCGTCGCGGTCGAATTTCTCAGATTGGCGAGTGGGATTAAAGATCCTGAACCAAGGGGAGGCATCGCAGCCGGTGGACGCACTCCACTGCCAGCCGCCGTTGTTGGAGGCAAAATCACCGTCGAGGAGGTGCTGCATAAAATATGCTTCGCCGGCGCGCCAGTCCATGAACAGTAATTTGGTGTAAAAACTGGCGGTAATCATTCGCAGACGATTGTGCATCCAGCCGGTGCGCTGCAGCTGTCGCATGGCTGCATCAACTATAGGAAAGCCTGTTTGCCCCTGTTGCCAGAGCAGGTTTAACTGCTCATCACTCTGCCAGTGGAGACGCTCAGTCTCACTCTTAAAGGCGCGCCCGCGGCTCAGCTTGGGGTAGTGGATCATCAAGTTTTTATAAAATTCGCGCCAGCCCAACTCGCGGAACCAGTCATCTTCCCGCCAGTTGTGTCCGCTCGCCTCGCAGGCACCGACTACGGCAGCAAATATCTGCCGAACAGTTAATACGCCGCTTGCTAGGTAGACCGATAGGGTGCTGGTGCCTTTTATGCTCGGTATGTCGCGTTGATCGCCGTAGCTCTGCAGCTGATTAATGACGAAACGGCTGAGCAATGTCTGCGCGTGTTGCTCGCTAGCGGGCCACAGATCTTCGCGGTATTGAGTGGCTCCGGGCAACTCAATGGGCGCACTATCAGCCGCCAACGGCTGGCCAATGGCTGGTGGAGACGGTAGAGCTGGCAGAGCTAGTTGCTCATTTTTGCGCACCCAGTCGCGGTACCAGGGGGTAAAAACTTTGTAGGGTTGGCCTTGGCCGTTGAGAGTGGGCTCTGCAAACAGCATGTCGCCGTCACAGGGGTGCACATCGACACTCTGTTCTCTCAAGGCTGCACACACGGCCTCATCGCGATTGACCTCATCAAGCGGATATTCGCGGTTGTACCAGATTGCGGAGATACCCTGGTGGTGTACAAAACCTGTTAGCAGGGCGGGTATATCGCTATAGCGGGGGCATTCGAGGAGCTCAAATGCTATGCCCAGCTCAGCCAGTTTACTGCGCAGAGAATTTAGCAGCTGCCGGCGCAGGGCCAGTTTGGCCGGCGCTTCATCGTGGCGCTGCCATTGCATTGGTGTTGCGATGTAAATAGCAGTGACGCTATCGCCGTTTGTAGCGGCTTCTTGGCAGGCGCCGTAAAGGGCGGGGTGATCCTCGCTGCGCAGATCGTTGCGCAGCCAGACTAGATGGTGGGCCATAGCGAGGTTCCTAGTCGATGAGTTGGTAGCGGTTGGCGAGTAGTTCGATTATTTCGGCGCGCGGGTGGTCGCTCAGCGCTAGTTTGTGGCCAGTTATACGTTCGGCGGTTTCTGTGTAGGTTTTCGCTACGGCCAGCATAATATCTTCGGGCAGCTCGTTGTCGCGCGCCAAAGCGTAGCGCTCTGGCATGCGGTCTTTATTCACCAAGATATCCGAGTCATCGAAGTGGTTGAGCAGAAATTGGCGAAACTGCTCTTTGGAGCGCTCGACCACGGCACCATCGCGGTAGCTGGCGCCATCCCAGATGCGCGATGAGTCGGGTGTGCCCACCTCATCCATGTAGATGAGCTGGTCGATACCGTTATGATCGCGGGCATAGCCAAATTCAAATTTTGTATCGACAAAAATCTGATCGTGCTCAGCCATCTCTTGGCTGATTAAATTAAAGCCGTCGCTGAGTAGTTGCTCGTAGCGTGCTATATCCTCGGGCTGGTCAAACTTGAAAGCACGGTAGTTATCGCTGATGTCTTTGCGGCTGACATTGACGTCGTCAACTTCAGGGATACTGGGTATACCGGTTATGACCCCTTTAGTTGATGGAGTAATCAGGAGCTCGGCCAGGCGTTGATCGCGTTGTAAACCTTCAGCTAGAGTGATACCACAAAATTGGCGTTCGCCTTTGGCGTAA
>JBELGO010000098.1:0-5613 GCA_042091915.1 SAR92 clade bacterium
CAGCCAGGGCGAGCAGATTGCCCTCGCCGCTCTCGGCACTGGCACTGAGCGCCTCCAAGGCGGCGTCACATGCAGCCACATCGCGCTGTGCACGCAATTTAGCCAATCGTTCTACTTGGCCGGCGCGCACTGCACTGTTATCAATATCTAATACTTCAACATCTGGCTCTTCTGCCAACTGGTATTTATTGACGCCGACAATCACCTCTTCACCGCGGTCGATACGCGCTTGCTTCTGTGCGGCCGCCTCTTCGATGCGCAGTTTGGGCATACCCGATTCAACGGCTTTGGTCATGCCGCCGAGCTCTTCCACTTCGTCAATGAGTTTGCGTGCCGCCTGAACTAACTCGTTAGTCAGCGACTCGACATAATAAGAACCAGCCATCGGATCGACCACGTTAGTGATACCGCTCTCCTCCTGAACGACTAACTGAGTATTTCTGGCGATACGCGCAGAGAAATCGGTCGGCAGTGCCAACGCTTCATCTAAGGCATTGGTGTGCAGCGATTGCGTGCCACCCAAGACTGCAGACATCGCCTCGATAGTGGTGCGCACGACATTGTTGTAGGGGTCTTTACTGGTCAAGCTGACGCCGGAGGTTTGGCAGTGGGTGCGCAGCATCAGCGACTTTTCACTCTGCGGGGCAAACTTTTCTGCCATCAGTTCAGCCCAGAGGATACGCGCGGCGCGCAACTTGGCGATCTCCATAAAGAAGTTCATACCGATCGCAAAGAAGAACGACAGGCGCGGGGCAAAGCTGTCGACCTCGAGACCGCTGGCAATCGCGGTGCGCACATACTCGATACCGTCGGCGATGGTGAAGGCCAACTCCTGCACGTTGGTCGCCCCCGCCTCTTGCATGTGATAACCCGAGATAGAGATGGAGTTAAATTTAGGCATGTTTTGGGCGGTGTAACCAATGATGTCAGCGACGATACGCATCGACGGTTCCGGCGGGTAAATATAGGTATTGCGCACCATAAACTCTTTGAGAATATCGTTTTGCAGCGTGCCGGCCAGCTGCTCAGGACTAACTCCCTGCTCTTGTGCTGCCACAATATAATTGGCCATAACCGGCAGCACTGCACCGTTCATAGTCATCGACACCGAGACTTTATCGAGCGGAATACCATCAAAAAGTACTTTCATATCCTCGACGGAGTCGATCGCTACACCGGCTTTGCCAACATCGCCCTCAACACGCGGATGGTCCGAGTCGTAACCTCGGTGGGTGGGCAGGTCGAAAGCCACCGATAAGCCCTGTTGGCCGGCGGCTAAGTTGCGACGATAAAATGCATTGGAAGCCTCGGCAGTCGAGAAGCCAGCATATTGACGGACTGTCCACGGGCGGCCGGCGTACATTGTCGCTTTGGGGCCGCGCATGAACGGAGCCATGCCGGGGAGATTATTTTGATGGGGCAGATCTGCCGTGTCGGCAGCGGTGTAGAGTGGTTTGACTACAATCCCTTCTGGCGTCTGCCAAGTCAAATCTTCGAGCGGTTTACCGCGCAGTTCTTTTTCCGCAAGCTCGCGCCATTGATTCAATTTCTCATTATTACTCATGATCTATTACTCCAAAACACTCTATCACCGCCACTGTTAGACGCCTATTTAGCAAGACATGATGAGCTAGCCCAGCGGATGGGGCTAGGGCTAAATCGATCAAAAATACTCACATTTTTTATCACTTACCACCTAAACCAACTCAGCAATTAGGTTAGAATACCGCAAAATATCACAAATACTATTGGCAAGCTGTGCTTTGTAAGCATAATTGAATACTCTTGGAGGAGTCTCTCTTGGCCACTATCTGCCACCACCATGTCATCGCTTGTCTACACGCCGTGCGCAGTAGCGGCGGTTCGCAACAGCTTTTGCTCGAACGCGCCGGCATCAACCCGGCCGTTCTACAAAGCCCACAGGGGCGAATTCATACCGACCAGGTAGCGCGGCTGTTTAAATCTGTTCAAGAAGAGCTCGATGATGAGTATATGGGCTTCACCGCACAACCTTGCCGGGTTGGGTTATTTGCCACTATGTGTGAATTGGTCGCAGGGCTGGCCAATCTAGGTGAGCTGCTTGCCCGGGCTGTGGAGTTTTACAACTTGGTAAACCCCGGCATTGTTATGAAATTTGAACACTCTGGCTCAAGAGCAGCACTGGCGTTCACTATGGCCGATCCTGAGCTCGACCCCGATCATTTCATGAGCGAATTTTGGCTGGTAATTTGGCACCGTTTTCCCAGTTGGATGATCGGCAACCCAATTGCTCTAGAAGAGACCCAGTTCACTTTTAACCGCCCAAACCACCACAGCGAGCTAGAGATTATGTTCCCGGGCAAACTGCTCTATAAACAGAGTGCCAACCGCTTGGTATTTGACGCCAGCCAATTAGAGCGCCCACTTCTGCGCAGCCGCGATGAACTGGCCGCCTACTTACGCAATGCACCTGCGGATGTGATGACCATACCCGGACGCGACAGTAGCTTTGAGCGGCGTGTAGAGAGGCTTATTAGCAGTGAGCATCGCAACAGCGCCGCGCTGCCGACACTCCATCAGGTGGCAGAGACACTGGGTGTCAGCAGCCAGACGCTCCACCGCAGATTGCGCGAACAGGGCAGCAGCTACCAGAAGATCAAAGATAACTACCGGCGCGAATACGCACTGGAAAAACTAGCAGATCGCCATCTCTCCGTAGAGACTCTTTCGCAACAATTGGGTTTTGCCGAGCCGCGTTCTTTTACCCGCGCTTTTAAACAGTGGACCGGCGTGCCGCCGCGCAGCTATCTGCGCAGCCGCAGCGGTAATAGCTCAGTTTAAAAGTCGCCGCCAAACAGATCGCGAGTAAAAACTTTAGTGGCGACGTCATCAAGGTCGGCACCCATACGGTTGCTGACAATCAAATCGCAGCGAGATTTAAACGCGGTCAAGTCGTTTACCACCTCAGAGTTGAAGAAGTGGCTCTCGGCAATTGTCGGCTCATAGACGACTACTTCAACACCTTTGGCCTTGAGTCGCTTCATCACGCCCTGCATAGCCGAGGCTCGATAGTTATCCGAGCCTGCCTTCATCACCAAACGGTAGATACCCACGGTTTGCGGCTGCCGCGCCATAATTGAGTCGGCAATAAAATCTTTGCGCGTTGAATTGGCATCGACAATCGCCTTAATCATATTACTCGGCACATCGGCGTAGTTGGCCAGTAACTGTTTGGTGTCTTTGGGCAGACAGTAACCGCCGTAGCCAAACGAGGGATTGTTGTAGTGGGTGCCAATACGAGGATCCAAGCCGACACCCTGGATAATTTGGCGGCTGTCGAGTTGATGCACCTGCGCATAACTGTCGAGCTCATTAAAGAATGCTACGCGCATCGCCAAGTAAGTGTTGGCAAACAGCTTGATCGCTTCTGCCTCGGTGGAGTCGGTTAGAAGGACTTCTACTTCCGGTTTTAATGACGCCTCATGCAGCAGCTGGGCAAACCCTTGGGCTGCGGCATCTTGGCCGCCGACAATGATCCGCGAGGGGTGCAAGTTGTCATAGAGCGCGGTGCCCTCACGCAAAAATTCTGGCGAAAAAATCACCCTGTTACTGTTTAACTGTGCCCGCAAGCCGACAGTAAAACCGACCGGTATAGTCGATTTAATCACCACGGTAGCCGTTGGGTTATGGGCTAAAGCTTGCTCAGCGACCGCCTCAACAGTACGGGTATTGAAGTAGTTGGTCTCCGGGTCGTAATCAGTGGGCGTTGCCACAATCACGTAGTCGGCATCCGCATAGGCAGCGGCTGCATCGGTGGTTGCAGTGAGCTGCAGTTCACCGGCAGCTAAGTACTGTGACAACTCGCTATCCTCTATCGGTGCTTGGCCGCGGTTGATCATCGACACCCGTTGGGCATCGATATCAAGAATGGCTACCTCATGGCGCTGGGCGATCAACACAGCATTAGACATACCCACATAACCACTGCCTACTACAGTAATTTTCATTGCTCTCTCCATTTAACTCGCCTTACCCTAGCGATCAATTTCAAATAAAAAAGCCCGCTAATGCGGGCCTCTTTAATACTTTAGCAGCGATCAAAAATTACTGCGAATTCTCTACCATATAATCGGTAGTTGCTCTGATATCGTCGTCAGAGCAACTCATACAAGTACCCATAGCTGGCATCATACCTATACCATTGATGGCGTTGGCGTAGATTGTCTCTAAACCTTTGGCATCAATACGCGCGGCCCAGGCACCGGCATCACCCAGCTTGGGAGCGCCCATAGCACCACTGCTGTGGCAAGCCACACAGTTGCTGTTGTAGATATCTTCGCCTGAACGGGCAACACCGCCGGCAGCCGCGGGCGGCGCCGTCATCGCATCACCTTCCATAGCCAGTTGGCCGTGTGGCGCAATGCGCTCAGCCACCGCAGAAGTCTGTTTTTCGGTCAACTCTGCCGGGCCATTGTTGGGGTTACAAGCAACTACCAACAGGGTGGCAGCAATCAGGGCGGTACGCGTCAAATTCAACATGGTGATCTCCACGGTTTAAAACAAAATTATTGGGCGGCATTATACGACAAACCGGTCGCTTTGCCAGAGTATTGGCGGCACTCAACCCAGCGGCCGAATACCCACAGCGCGGCGCAGTTTAGCCAGAAGTGGCGCTGCCTCTGCTCGGGCGCGCTCAGCACCGCGCTGCAGTACCGCTTCGATCTCTGCAGGATTGGCAATAAGCTCTTGATAGCGCTCGCGCGGTTCAGCCAACTGGCTGTTAACCAATTCGAACAACTGTTTTTTAGCCTCTCCCCAGCCAATCCCCTCAGCAAAAGCAGTGCGCATCTGAGCGGACTGCTCAGGGGTAGCGAACGCCTGCCAGATTTGAAACAGCGCCGAGTCGTCGGGGTCTTTGGGATCGCCTGGCTCAAGTAAGTTAGTTTTAATTTTGTTGATTTTTTTGCGCAGTTTTTTCTCGTCCTCAAACAGAGGAATAGTATTGCCGTAACTTTTGCTCATCTTGCGACCATCGAGCCCCTGCAACACGGCAACTTTATCGTCGACCACCGCTTCTGGCAGAGTAAAGTGTTCTCCGTAGTGGTGATTAAAGCGCTGCGCCATATCGCGCGCCATCTCGACATGTTGAATCTGATCGCGCCCTACTGGCACGCGCTGGGCGTTAAAAATGAGGATATCCGCTGCCATTAAAATGGGGTAGCTAAACAGTCCCATGGTGACACCAAAATCCGCATCCTCACCTTTCTCGTTATTCTCTTGCACAGCCGCTTTATAAGCGTGGCTGCGGTTCATTAAGCCTTTGGCAGCCATACAGGTGAGGTACCAGGTGAGCTCAGGGATCTCTGGGACATCGGACTGACGGTAGAAAAGTGCGCTGTCAGTATCCAAACCAAACGCCAGCCAGGTGGCGGCCACTTCCAGCGTAGACTGCTGCACTAGAGCGGGATCATGTGATTTTATTAGCGCGTGGTAGTCGGCTAAAAAATAGTAGCTCTGCTGCGAAGTGTCGCGGCTGGCTTCAATCGCGGGGCGGATGGCACCGACATAATTGCCCAAGTGCGGGGTCCCCGAGGTAGTGATGCCGGTAAGAACGCGAACTTTTGCCGTTTCGCT
>JBELGO010000099.1:0-5535 GCA_042091915.1 SAR92 clade bacterium
CGATGAAACGCAGCCCCAGCTGCTTGGCCAAAACCACGCCGATAGTGCTTTTGCCTGCGCCAGGCATACCAATTAGCGCGATTGGGTGATTGCAGCTACCCGTTTGAGATGTTTTTTTAGGGTTGTGGGTCATGCCTGGGCTTCCTGTTTTAATCACTATAATAGTATCTGTTAAGAGGCTGGAAAGTCTCTGCCTTTCTGTATAATTAGAGTTCATTTTACGCTTGGGTCATGCCATGTCACAGGGTCAATCACTGCATTTTACTACGGTTGCGCTGCTCGCCAGTGTCAAAGTTGAAGCAGTCAGTAGCACGCTAGAGAAACTCCAGCAGTACTTGCTCAGCGAGGGCTGCGAGGTGGTGTTTGAAGAGAGTACCGCGCAGCTGATGCCACACACTCCGGCGGCGCTCAAACTGAGTGAATTTGCTGGCCAAGTGGATTTGTGCATCGTAGTTGGTGGCGATGGCAGTATGCTTAGTGCCTCGCGCAAAATTGCCGCCACCGGGATCCCGATGCTGGGTATAAACCGTGGACGGTTGGGGTTTCTCACCGATATATCTCCAGACGAGCTCGCTGAGCGCGTCGCTCCTGTTCTGCGCGGCGAGTACAACATCAGCCAACGCTTTATGCTCAACGCTGAGGTCAGTCGCAATGGCGAGCTACTCAGCCGCGGCCGCGCGGTTAACGATGTCGTTCTCCACCCGGGTCGCTCGGTGCGGATGATGGAGTTTGATCTCTATGTCGACAAGCAGTTTGTCTACAGCCAAAGCTCGGACGGGGTGATTGTAGCGACTCCGACCGGCTCTACCGCCTATGCGCTCTCGGCCGGCGGCCCGATTCTATTTCCCGAGCTAGACGCCATTATTGTGGTGCCGCTCAATCCGCATACGCTCAGCAGCCGGCCCATTACCCTCTCTGGCAACGCTTGTATCGAACTGCAGGTGAGCGCGCGCAATGAGCTCATGCCACTGGTCACCTGTGACGGCCACAACGATTTTGACACTCAGCCGGGCGATATTATTACCATTACCAAGCACCCCGATGTGCTCAAGCTGATACACCCATCAGATCACAACTTTTACGAGATCTGTCGCTCCAAGTTAGGCTGGGGAGGGCGCTTGGGCAAGCCCCTGAAGGGGCAGTAGGTTGATGCAAGTTGACCCGCGTCCACTCAGCCAACAGCTGCGCTCCAACCCACTGGTGGCGCTGCTGATAGCCGGTTCACTGATCGGTTACTTTGTCGCCACCCATATGCGCCCACCAGCCGAGTTGTTTTTTTTGCCGCCCGACAAAGGGCAGTGGTGGCAGTCGCTGAGCCCGATTTTCCTCCATTTTGGTATTGCTCACTTTGCTTTTAATGCGCTCTGGTTACTTATTTTAGGCACCCGCATAGAGAGTTATAGCGGTGCATTGCACCTTTTATTACTGGTCGCTGTGACAGCTTTGCTGTCGAACATGGCGCAATATGCGTGGAGTGGCAGCCGCGCGTTTGGGGGGATGTCGGGCGTGATTTACGGTCTGCTCGGCTATCTCTATGTGCGCGGCCATTTAAATAAAATCGCTTGTTACCAGCTCCCCAACCAGTTGGTTGGCTTTATGGTCGGTTGGATGCTGTTGTGTATGACCGGCCTGCCTACACTGCTGCTGGGCAGTGGTATTGCCAATGCCGCTCACGCTGGCGGTTTGCTCGCCGGTGTAGCCGTCGGCCTGCTTTTCGCCGCGGCACCGCAGCGCAGCGGCCAAGATTAATTGAAACGCTATTGAGAGGTAGAGATGGACGTTAAGCAGTTATTGCAATCGATAACCCCTGATATTTATCAGCGCCTGGTGCGCGCGGTAGAGATAGGTCGGTGGCCCGACGGCCGCACACTGAGCGCCGAACAGCGCGAAACCTGTATGCAGGCAATTATTGCTTACGATCAACAAAAGCCCACTGAGCAGCGCACCGGCTATGTGCCGCCAAAGCCGACGCCGTGTGCCGACAGCGCACCATCGGAAGAGCCGATTAGTTGGAAGCATTAAAATGGCTGCAACGAATAGTGCACAGCTAGAACAGTTGCAGCCCGGTGCTCCGCTCTCCGGCACACTGGGTAAAATGCAGGTTGTCGATACGGCGCCGGTGAGCTATCGCCTACCGCTCGGTGAACATCTGGTGGATATGAATGCGCTGATAGGCTCACAACTCCAGCTCAGTTACACCGGCGTGATCCACTGCGTGCACTGCAACCGGGTTTCTAAAAAAAGCTTCAATCAAGGCTTTTGTTATCCTTGTTTTCGCAAGCTGGCAGCCTGCGACAGCTGTATTGTCAGCCCTGAAAAGTGCCACTTTGATGCCGGCACCTGCCGCGAGCCAGAGTGGGCTGAGCGCAACTGTTTCACCGATCACTTTGTCTATTTAGCCAATTCCTCGGGCATTAAAGTAGGAATAACCCGCGGCACTCAACTGCCGACCCGTTGGATAGATCAGGGTGCTGTTGCGGCACTGCCGATTTTCCGCGTGGCCAACCGACGTCTCGCCGGGCTGTTAGAGGAGCAGTTGCGCGCTCATGTCAGCGATCGCACGCAGTGGCAGGCCATGCTCAAAGGCTCGCCGGAGCCTGTCGATCTGGTCGCCGCGCGCGAGCAGCTATTTGGTTATGCTGAACAAGCTATTGATGCACTGATGAGTGACGCGGGGCCAACCGATATTGTTGTGCTCGACGACATACAACCACAGCATTTTGAATTCCCAGTCGCTCAGTTTCCAGGAAAAGTGAAGAGCTTTAACTTGGACAAAACCGCAGAAGTGAGTGGGGAGTTACAAGGTATCAAAGGGCAGTATCTAATTTTTGACAGTGGCGTGATCAATATCCGCAAATTTGGCGGTTATAACGTGGTGCTTGAGCAACTGGCCAAGTAGCTAGACCTTAACAGGGGAGAAAAAATGATCTGGTGGTTAATAGCTATACTTTATTCCGTGTTGGGTTTTAATCTAATGCGATCGCGCACAAGAATACTCAAACGGGTGCCGTGGGTTACTTTTGGCTTTGCCATGCTCACCAGCGAGACAGCACCGCAGTTATTAGCACTGCTTATAGTGGCACTGCTTGCCGGGCTATTCGGCTCTGCTTCAGGACTGCCATTATTAATCATGGTCCTCTCGGCAGGGCCGCTGGTGTGGGCGATTTACCACTCTCGCCAAGTGCCAGTGCAGGTAGAGAAAGCGCTCAAAGATGGCCTGGGAAGCGACTACACAAAAGAATTGTCTAGCGCTGTAAATACTGCGTCAACGCCGGATTGGCAGCGGGTGATAAACCCTGTCGGCTTCCGTGAGCCGGGTGTCGAAGTCTTGCGCAATGTCGCCTATGCGCCGCACGGTACACGCACCCAGCTTGACATCTATCGGCCCACCCAGCGCCCACCCGGCGGCTGCCCGGTGTTGTTGCAGATACACGGCGGTGCTTGGATGTTTGGCTCCAAAAATGAACAGGGCCTGCCGCTGATGAACTATCTAGCCAGCCAAGGTTGGATCTGTTTTGCCATTAACTACCGTTTGGCGCCCTCACAGCCATTTCCGACCCAGATAGAAGATTGTAAAAAAGCCCTCCAGTGGATCCGTCGCGAAGGTAAAGAGTACGGAGCCAATCCAGAATTCGTCGCCGTTAGCGGTGGTTCAGCAGGTGGTCATTTGGCCGCCTTAGTCGGCATGACCGGCGAGAGCGAACTGTTTAGCGATGGCAGTGGTGATACCAGTATTCAAGCGATGGTGCCATTCTACGGTCTTTACGATTTGGTCCCGCGCGGTGAGCATCCTAATGATGAGCTAGTTATCCGTCTGTTAGATCAAAGGCTGTTCCACGAGACGCCGGTGCAAAACGCGCAACTGTGGGAATCTGCTTGCCCAGTTAACTACCTAGATCACTCCCTGCCACCGGCGATGGTGATTCATGGCCAAATAGACAGCTTAGTGCCGCTCTCTACGGCGCAAAATTTTGTCGCGCAGCTCTCTGCTAAATCGACCAATCCAGTGGTCTACTTAGAGTTGCCAGCTGCCGAACACAGCTTTGATGTGCCCAACAGCTGGCGCAGTCAGGTGGTTGCGCGCGGTGTACACCGCTTCTTAGAGTGGTCGCGCAGCCGTTATTACAGCGAACCAACAGAACAAACCGCGCAGCCTAGTGCAGCGGAACTGCAATCCCACAACAGTGAGCAAGCCGCCGATGAGTGAAGCCCAAGCCGCCGCCAACCGCGCAGTACAACTGCGCGACTACCAACCACCGGCGTTCTTAATAGATCGTGTCGATTTAAATGTTGAGCTATTCGAAGAATATACCGAGGTGCAAGCTAGCCTGTCGCTGCGCCGCAATCCACGCGGCGCCGCCAATGCCGCGCTAGTGTTGGATGGCGGCACCGGTCTGCAACTGCAGTCTATAGCGCTCGATGGCGCAGAGCTTGATCCGGCGCGCTACTCGCGCGAGGGTGAAACCCTCACTATTAACCGCCTTGGCGATACGGCAACTTTGACTACGGTAGTCACTATTGATCCCGCCGCCAATACCACGCTCGAGGGGCTCTACCGCTCGCGTCAGCTCTACTGCACGCAGTGCGAGGCCGAGGGCTTTAGGCATATTACCTTTTATCTCGATCGCCCCGATGTGTTGGCTGAGTTCCACTGTCGAATTAGCGCTGACAAGCAAACGTTCCCAATTTTGCTGAGCAATGGCAACCGCATCGACAGTGGCGAGCTCGACGGCGGCCGTCACTTTGTGCAGTGGCACGATCCGTTTAAAAAGCCCTGTTATCTGTTTGCTCTGGTAGCGGGTGATTTGGCCTCGGTTGTAGACTCGTTTACTACTGCTTCGGGTCGCGAAGTTGAGTTAGTGATCTATGTTGAGGAAAAAGACCTCGATAAGTGCGATCATGCTATGCGTTCGCTCAAAGCCTCAATGGCCTGGGACGAACAGCGCTACGGCCGCGAGTATGACCTCGATCTATTTATGATTGTCGCCGTCGACGACTTCAATATGGGCGCGATGGAGAACAAAGGGCTCAATATATTTAATACCTCGGCGGTTTTAGCGAACCCCAAGGTTGCTACAGATGCCACTTTCCAGCGCATCGAGAGCATTGTTGCCCACGAGTATTTTCACAATTGGTCGGGCAACCGTGTGACCTGTCGGGATTGGTTTCAGCTAAGTCTCAAAGAGGGTTTTACCGTCTTTCGCGACGCACAGTTCTCGGCCGATATGAATGCCGCGGTGGTAAAGCGGATTGAAGATGTCGCTGTGTTGCGTACCCTGCAGTTTGCTGAGGACGCGGGGCCATTGGCCCACCCGGTTCAGCCACAGTCCTATGTTGAGATCAACAATTTCTACACAGTCACCGTCTATGAAAAAGGGGCTGAAGTAGTGGGTATGTTGCACACCTTACTGGGTGAGGCGCAATTCCGCGCCGGCAGTGATCTTTATTTTGATCGCTATGATGGCCAAGCCGTCACTATTGAAGAGTTCGTCAGCGCCATGGAAGAGGTCTCTGGACGCGATTTGCAGCAGTTCC
>JBELGO010000100.1:0-5385 GCA_042091915.1 SAR92 clade bacterium
TGTAGTAGTGACAACATCGTCGACCAGCCCGACAGTCAATCCGCTTACGCCGCTGGCAGTGAAGGCATTGCGCAGATTGCGCAGCCGTTGTTTTCGTGAAAGCCCTTGCTGGGTTTGCAGATAAGAGTGCCGGCGCAGTCGTGCGCTGCGATTGATGCAAAGTTGGCGTGGAAGTTTTTCTGCCAGAGCGTGGGCCAACCGGGCGGATTGAGAGAAGCCGCGCGCAAGAGTGCGGCGCGGATGTGCTGGCAGGGCGATCAGCGTCAGCGGAGCCCAGTGGGCGGGGCGGCGAGATAAACGCTCGGCCATGAGTCGCGCCAATAGCGGTAACGAAGGGCTGTGCAGTTTGTGTTTGAGTGGATCGATGAGGCGCGAGCTCAATACAGAATAAACCAGTGGGATATGCGCGCAGCTAAATGGCGGTGGTGAGCTTTGGCATTCGGGACAGATGCCGCCAGTGGGCAGAGGGAGTGCGCAGAGAGTGCAGCCAGTCTCGATAAAGCTTAACTCTGCCAAGCAGGCTTGGCAGAGCGGAGCGGTGTCGCGGTTGACGCTGGCCAGGCAGAACCAGCAGAAGTTGCGGGAATCGGCGGTCGAGTTTGACACGCTGGTGCTCCAAGTTGCGCACCTAAAGGTGCATCATTGAGCATAGCGTAGCAGAGCTAAGCGGTTTTCGAACTGCTCGATTGTTCTGTATCGGCCGCGGGGACGGTGTCGGCTTCTTCTGCTTCAAGCCCGTACTCTTCACTGAGTACGCCGCCGGGCACTTTGGGGGCATAATCGCGCGGCGGCTCAATATCGTCGATAGAGAGTAGTGGATTGCCGTGGCTATCGTGCAGCTGCACTGCGCCATCGACAGAGCTCAGTAGCTTTTGCGCCACCTCTGGCCCGGCTAGGCGCACTGCACTAGCGGCGAGATGTTCGTGCATTTCGCGATAGCTCTGGGCCATGCTCGCATTGAGCTGCGAGAGTTGGACAAAATGGCTGGCTACTTCGTGCTGATAATTTTGATAGCGCTCTTCGCTGGCGGCAAGGCGCTGTTTTAATTCGCGCGCTGTCGCAGAGGAGCTGCGCGCTCCGCGACTGGTCAAGTGGCCTATCGCACCGCCTATTAATAGAGCGACAGCGGCGATGATTAAACTGGTAGTGGTAAGCACGAGATCTCCTTGCACATTCGGTAATAGGCTACGTTATTAAGGTAACAATAGAGTTATGGTAACCCGATTGTGGCATTTTGTCGCCGTTGACAGAATGTATCCGCTTGCCTCGGCTGCGGGCAATCGGTACAGTCCTGCCCGAGTGGATTGGCGAGGCCGATCTAGTGACTTTTTTTCTGCAAGGCCAAGACATGACCCCTATTCAGCGTTACCAGCGCGATTTGCAGCGCGACGATTTTGTCGCCGACTCTGCACAAGCTAAGGCGGTTGAGTTACTTGAAGCGCTGTACCAGCGGTTGCTCGCAGTGCGGCCTGCTCGGCGCGGTTTAGCCGGGCGATTAGCGGCGCTGCTGCCCGCTTCTGGTGGGCGACAGAGCGCACCGCTGGGGCTCTATTTTTGGGGTGGTGTAGGGCGCGGTAAAACCTATCTTATGGATAATTTCTTTGAGAGCTTGCCGTTCGAAGAGAAGCGACGCTACCACTTCCACCGATTTATGCGACGAGTTCACGCCGAGCTCAAACAGCAAGCGGGCAATAAGAACCCGCTGCTGGCAGTGGCTGACAGGCTCGCCGGCGAGGCCCGGGTGATCTGTTTTGATGAGTTCTTCGTCACCGATATTACCGATGCAATGCTACTTGGCGGGTTGATGCAGGAGTTGTTTGCGCGCGGCGTTACGTTAGTCGCCACCTCTAATATTGCCCCAGATGGACTCTATAAGAACGGCTTGCAGCGGCAGCGATTTCTGCCCGCTATTGCGCTAATTAAAGAGCGCTGCCAGGTGGTCAATGTCGACGGCGGCACGGATTACCGTTTGCGCACTCTCGAGCAAGCACCGCTTTATCACGCGCCATTAAATGAGGCCGCAGAGCAAGCTCTTCAGACAATGTTTGCCAAATTGGTGCCCGCCGAAGGCGAGGTCCGCGAGGAAGTTAATCTGGAGGTCGAAAACAGACCTATTCGCTGCCGGCGCGTGGCAGAGGATATCGCCTGGTTTGACTTTGCTGCGCTGTGTAATGGCCCGCGCAGTCAGAACGACTATATTGAGTTGGCGCGCGAGTTTCACGCCATATTAATTAGCGATGTACCGCAGCTAGGCCGCAGCAGTGATGACGCGGCACGGCGCTTCGTCAATATGATCGATGAGTTCTATGACCGCCAAGTGAAGGTTGTGCTGGCGGCAGCGGTGCCGCTAACCGAGCTTTACAGTGGCGGCAAACTAGAATTTGAGTTTCAGCGCACCGCCAGCAGGCTCCTCGAAATGCAGAGTCACGAGTACTTGGCGCGCCCGCATCGCCCATAATTAAACAGTTTTAAAAAAACTTACCAAAACAGGGTTGCAACCCCTTGTAATGCGCCGCATCGGTCATTACAATTCGCGTCCTTTTTTGGGAACCCCCAAAGCCAGGCAGGAATAAAATGAAAACATATAGCGCTAATGCAGAAACCGCCCAGCACGACTGGTACATCGTAGACGCCGAAGGCAAAACTTTGGGCCGTATGGCTACAGAGATCGCTTCGCGGTTGCGTGGTAAACACAAGCCCGAGTACACCCCCCACGTTGACACTGGTGACTTCATTGTCGTCGTCAATGCTGAGAAGGTTGCAGTCACTGGCAACAAAGCCAAGGACAAGATCTACTACTCGCATACCGGCTACCCCGGCGGCATTAAAGATATCTCATTTGAGAAGCTGATCGATAAAGCACCTGAGCGTGTTATTCAATCCGCTGTAAAAGGAATGTTGCCTCGTGGCCCGCTGGGTCGTGCAATGTTCAGAAAGTTGAAAGTTTACGCTGGTACCGAGCATCCACACGAAGCTCAGCAGCCTAAAGTCCTCGAAGTTTAACGGAAACTATCATGGCCGAAAATCAATACTACGGAACTGGGCGTCGCAAGACATCATCTGCGCGCGTCTTCCTTAAGTCTGGCGGTGGCAACATTACTGTCAATTCTCGCACTCTAGACGTCTACTTCGGTCGTGAAGTGGCTCGTATGATCGTTCGTCAGCCGCTTGAGTTGGCCGATGCGGTTGAAAAGTTTGATCTCGATATCACCGTCAAAGGCGGCGGTAGCTTTGGTCAAGCTGGCGCTATCCGTCACGGTATCGCTCGTGCGCTGCTCGAGTACGATGAGAGTCTGCGCCCTGTACTTCGCAAAGCGGGCTTCCTGACCCGCGATGCACGTCAAGTCGAGCGCAAGAAAGTCGGCTTGCACAAAGCGCGTAAGCGTCCGCAATTCTCCAAGCGTTAAGCGTTGGTTGGTTGCACAAAAAAACCCGGCTCAGGCCGGGTTTTTTGGTTTTTGGGTTCGGCTTGGTGTTAATTATAACGACTATTTGGTCGGTGTTTTGAGTGAGCTCGTGTTGCCAAAAATAGGGGATTCCGTTACTATGCAGCGCCTTTTTTATCTGCGTGCTGTTTGCGCGCTATCTTACATCGCCGTAATAGGGAGAACGTCATGAGCAGTGACGGAGTCAACCATAGTCGCCGCCGTTTTTTGACCGGTGCCACCTGTGTAGTAGGTGGTGCGGGCGTAGTCGGTGCCGCTGTACCTTTTGTATCATCTTGGAATCCAAGCGCCAAAGCTAAAGCTGCCGGTGCGCCAGTCAAGGTGAATATCGCCAATTTAGAGCCAGGCGCTCGCGTTGTTGTTGAATGGCGCGGCAAGCCGATCTATGTGGTGCGCCGCACCGCTGAGTCGCTGGCTAACCTGAGTAAGGTTGAATCGGTACTTCGAGACCCGAATTCGGAAGCGTCCAACCAACCCAGCTATGTTGACCCGGTCAATCGCGCTTCGCGCCCAGAGATCCTGGTGCTCATCGGTCTCTGTACCCATCTCGGTTGTGCGCCGATGTACCGCCCCGACGTAGGCGCGGCCGATCTTGGCGGCGACGCATGGGTCGGTGGTTTCTTCTGTCCTTGTCACGGTTCTAAATTTGACTTGGCAGGACGCGTTTATCAGGGTGTGCCCGCGCCGACTAACTTAGAGGTTCCGCCCTACCGCTTTGAAGAGGGTGGAGATGTCTTAGTGGTTGGTCTAGATCAGGAGGTGGCGTAATGAGCCGGCTAGCAGCTTTGGGTGAATGGGTTGATTCACGCATGCCCTCTCTTAAAGAGGGTTGGAACAACCACATGGCGGAGTACTACGCGCCGAAAAACTTTAATTTCTGGTACTTCTTCGGCGTGTTGTCGATGGTTGTACTGGTAATCCAGTTACTGACCGGTATTTGGTTGCTGATGAGCTTCCAAGGTTCATCTGAGATGGCCTTCGCCTCGGTTGAGTACATTATGCGCGATGTCGACTTTGGCTGGCTGATACGCTATGCCCACTCGACCGGCGCCTCGATGTTCTTTGTGGTCGTCTATCTGCACATGTTCCGCGGCTTGATTTACGGCTCTTATAAGGCGCCGCGCGAGTTGGTATGGGTCTTCGGAATGACTATTTACGTCGCTCTGATGGCTGAAGCCTTCCTCGGCTACGTTCTGCCTTGGGGTCAGATGTCTTACTGGGGTGCCCAGGTAATTATCTCGCTGTTCGGTGCCATCCCGGTGGTGGGTGACGATCTGGTGCAGTGGATTCGCGGTGATTACTTGATCTCGGGAATTACTCTGAACCGCTTTATGTCGTTACACGTTGTCGCTGTGCCAATTATTCTGCTTGGCTTGGTGGTGATGCACATTATCGCTTTGCACGATGTCGGTTCTAACAACCCCGATGGCGTCGATATCAAAAAACACAAAGACGAGAATGGTAAGCCGCTCGATGGCCTCAACTTCTACCCGTACTTTGTGATTCACGATCTGGTGCCAATCACGGTCTTCTTGATCGTATTTTGTTCGATCTTGTTCTTTATGCCAGAGATGGGTGGTTACTTCCTCGAGCACGCTAACTTTGAGATAGCCAACTCGCTGAAAACGCCTGAGCACATCGCCCCTGTGTGGTATTTCACTCCTTATTACTCGATGCTGCGCGCAGTGCCGGACAAGCTGGGTGGCTTCATCACCATGGCCGCTGCGATTGCCATTCTGTTTGTGCTGCCGTGGCTGGATCGCAGTCCGGTGCGTTCAATCCGCTATAAAGGCATTATCTCGCGCATCGCTATTCTGGTGTTTGCTGCAGTATTTGTCATTTTGGGGTACCTCGGTGTCAAAGCACCGACTCCTGAGCGCACTTTCTTGGCGCAAATCTGCACCGTGCTCTACTTCAGCTACTTTATCGGCATCTATTT
>JBELGO010000101.1:0-5311 GCA_042091915.1 SAR92 clade bacterium
TATCACCTTGCTGCAAATCGGTGAGAATGCTCATCTCTTCGCCAATATCGCTCAGTAACAAGCCACTGCCACTTTCAAGCTGCACAGGCTGTGCACTAAATAGGCCCGCCAAAGCCAAAGCCGCATTGCCGGCATCTGGCTGCGCAAGCCCACTCCCCGCAGTGGGCTCATTGACCGCACTCAATTCGCTGCTGGTTAATCCGTCAATATCCAGCAGTAGCTCACGTTGCTGGCCGCGCTGCTCTACAACAATGCGGTTCTGCTCCACGGCCACAAGTCGCACACCACTAACAATGGTTTCACCAAGCCGAAATACTTGTTCGGACTGACCCTGCAGCCTTATTGTCGCCGTTGACCGTGCACCCGCCTCTAACAGCCCAAGCAGCTGTCCGTTAAATGTTGCTGTCGCGAGCTTTTCTACATTGCCTAGCTGTCTGGGCGCACTGGCATCAAACCAGGTTAGCTGTAGCGGCGGTGCGCTTCTTACAGGTTCTATCGCTATCTCCACAGGATTGCGCACTACCACCGCAAAGAGTGCGGTTAACAGCGCGACCAGCACTACGCAGAGGAGAAGGTTTACTCGACGCTGCTTGCCAGAGCCATAGACAGATATCACAACTTTATGAAGGGCACTCATTATGGCTGACCTCCCTGGCTTGCGCTCTGCTCGCGAGTGACCAGTAGCGCCCGGTAGCTACTGCCCGCTTTAGGCGCTACTGCGGTGTCGTCTGGGTTTACAGTCAGACGTGTTATTTCTCCTTGGACAACCTCTACACCTGCGCAGCTACTGTGCAGAAACGCAAAACTTAACAATGCATTGCCGGTTGCCGCCTGCGCCATCCAATGCTGATCTGCAGCGGCTGTAGTTGAGTTCACCACAGAGATATTTATCCCCTGCTGTTTGGCTACAGCTGACCAATCCTGACCTGGCGAAAGCGTGCAATCAGCAGGCAACCCTTGCCTGGCAGCCAATGCCGACTTTAGGTACGCAACCTCATCTTGCAGAGCTGCACTGCGCTGATGCTGCTGCCACTGCATAGCTATCCACGGCGACAGTTGCTGGAGTATCGCTGCGCTAATGAGTACCACCGCCGCCGCGATCACCACTTTGCGCTCGCGCGGTTGTCGCGCCTGCCAGATCTCATTCAATCGCGCCTGCATCTGTTTCATCACTTACCCTCCCAGCGCAGCGTGGCTGTGAGTTTTTCGCGCTGGTCTGCTTGTGGGTTAATCTCTAGCGCCAACAGCGAGGTGTTGGGCAAGTTCACCAAACCGCGACGCAGTGCCGCCAGCTGTGTGGGTTGGGCAACGGCCACAATTGTCAGCTCGCCACCCCGCCAAGCTACCGACTGCAGTGGAGTTTGTGACGCCAGCAAGACTCTCTCGAGCGTGGCCACTAACTGAAAATTGGCGCTGCTGCGCAGCGCAGCCGTGCGCTCTAAGTTGCGTTGGGTGCGTTCAACCCTAGCCGCTAGGCTTGCGGTATCGAGCTGGCTGCCGCCTTCAATTAACTGCTCAGCGAGATAGTTGCGGTAGCGGTTTAAATCGTTGATATCGCGGGCAGTCACAACGCCGTAAGCACTAATTAATCCGCCAAGCGCTACCAGCACCAGCACCGCCCAAACACCGCTGCGCAGGTAGCCGGTAAATTTCTGCCACACGGGCACACTTTTGGGCTGGTGCTCGCCCTGCAGTAAATTGACATCGGGCAAAGGGGCAAATTGCCAATTGATTGAGCCACCTCGGCCGGTAACGCGCTGAGTAATTGAGTCGGCTATTGGTCGTTCTTGCACATTGGTGATGACTACGGTGCGCTCCTTGTCCTGCTCCAACCACTCCAACAATAACTCCTCGACGATTTGCGGCTGGCCGGCAATGCCTTGGTGTGCCCCCAGTCTGACCAACCAACGGCCCTCTTCAACTGAAAGCTGTGCGCTCTCACCATCCCACGGCAGCGCATAAAAGTCGGGCACCAGTGCGTCAACACGGATCGACTGCGCTGCTGCGCTGTGCAATGTCTGCTTGATGATGTCGTGTTTGACCGCATGTACATCAACACCATCGTCTGTAATAGCGGCGACACCACAGTGGTGCTGGCTGGGGTCACCGAGCAATCTGTCTTCCAATAAATAAGGCAACAGCGGCCGCCACTTCGACTCCGCCATGGCCGGTTTTTCGATACGGTGGGTAGCAACCCACTCCGTGGGCAGCCAAATAGCAACGGTTTGCTCTTGCCCTGCATCACTGACTAACGGGCTTGCACTCAGCTGATCGCAGTGAATCTGATAGTTCACCATACTCGAGAATCCTGGCGGTAGATTGTATGCTGTTGGGTACCAACGATGCGTTGAGTTGTTGACACTACACTTCTCCAGAGAAACTAATTTGACACAGCGAACCGAGCTCACGCTGCTGGCGCAGTGCTTCGGCCTCACTCGAGGGCGGCGCAATAGTGGGCACCCAAGCGAGGCTTCTGGCAATCACCACCGGCTTATCACGGCCTAATCTGTCCAGCGTTGCACGGTACTCAAGCGCCACATTACCCAAGGTGATCTCTGCCAGCAGCTCAAAGTAATCAGACTTCACCGAAACTCTCTGATCGCTCCATATCGCCGCCACTTCGCTCTCTGGCCGGTTGGAATAATTTGCCAAAGCCGCATGGAACTCGGCGAGTGTAGCAAATGGCCTGCGTGCAATCGCCCAATCAGAAAATGCTTCGCCAGCCAGATTGTCCGCCTCCCCAAGAGCGCGCAACAGCTTTTGTTCAGCTGTGTTGAGGTTGACCGGTGTAGTACGTGGCAGTGCCGTCGTATAGCGCTCTAACTGGTGTGCAAGCGGCAAGCCCACCCCCTCGACGACTGCCATCTCCTCAATATCACTAATAGTGCGATTGGCAGGGAAGCGCTCGGGCTGGCCAGGCTGATAGGGGTAGTACTCCTGGCCACCATTGGCCATCGGTTGATCATTTTCGTCCAACCAATCTACCACTGCCGCCAATACTTCATAGGGCTGGTTTGGTCGTTGCAACTGAATGGCGCTCTCTGCCACCAGCTGCATCCAGGCGTCCGTCAAAAGCGAGCCGCTTAGCGTGGTCAGCTGGGCAAAATTGTTGATATTAATCTTCGCTTGTAAATCGCGCAGGCAGCCGCGCAACTGCCCACCCTCAAGAGGCAACGGTGGCAGTGTGTGTGCCCAGTTTTCATCCAGCGAATCGCTGTCGCGATCGTCCTCAGCGTTACTGAGCAGTTGGCTAGTCCAACTTTCCGCGCTCAGCGCCAGCAGCATCGCTTGATCGCTGTGCAGCGCCCTGGCAGCCGCTCCTGTAGCCAGCTGGTGTCGATAAAAAATGGTCGCCAAAGTAGCGGTCACCGCCAACAGCAAGATCATGGTGGAAAGCAGTGCCATACCCTCTTGGCGGAGACTGTTTTTAATCACGGCCACCCCCCGATGAAGTGCTGCCGTCGACAAAGGCATCGACTACGCCAGGAAACAGTTTGCGTGTGGTATCGCCGTTTTGCAGTGTCAGTTCGACACGTATCATGCGCGGCAAGCTGAGTTGATCGACCTGCTCGTTTAACGGCGGCCAATTAGGTGTATAGCGGTTGTCCTCTGCCAAGGTTTCCACCGTTAGCGTGTCAACGCCAGTCAGCAGAAGCCTTAGCGAGGGCTCATCGGTGGCTACAGAGGTAGCCGGCCAGCTCTCTCGCCACAGCTGATCCTGCTCAAGGCGGTATCGCACTCGCACTAAACCGCTGGGATTAGTAAAGTTGCGGACCTCTCCAGCGCGACTAAACTGCACAACAAATTCGCTAATACCTGTCTCGAATGCGCGCTGCCAACCACCGCGGCCATCGGCAAACAAGCGCGGTCGGAGCGCTGTAAGGTCAGCACCGAACACCTGCCAGACGCGGCTTAACGCCGCCTCTTGAGAACCACCGGTGCGGCTCTCTTCATCCAACTGCCAAAGGCCTTGGACACCTTGAAAGGTCATCACGGACAATATCGACAAGAGCAGCAGAGCAACCACCATCTCCAGCAGAGTGAACCCTTTTTGGCGAGCACCGGTCACTGCGCGCCCCCCAGATAGAGAACCGGTGCCGCGGCGACTTTATCTATGCCCTCGGCACTGACACGCACTTCATAGCGTATTAACTGTGCTCCTACTGTCGGCTCTGCCTGCAGCGTCCACAGCCAACTCTGGCCACCCGCGGTATTGCTGTCTCGGTTACTCAGCTGCTGGTTTTCACCCCAGCCTTGGCGCTGCTGATAACGTTCGAGAAGATGGTTCCAACCCACTTGCTGTGCGTAGAACCGATCGCGCAGCTCAAGCCGCTGGCTGGCATAGTTGTCTACCACCCAAAATGCACTGCCCAGCACCCAGCCACAAATAGCCAAAGCGACGACAACTTCAATTAATGTGAAGCCAGCCTGACGTGCTTTTAAATGTCTCATCGGTCAACCACTATGGGCACAACTTCAAACCTCTGTTGGAGTGCAGACTGCGAGTCAGCATCCCCAGTGGGGAGATTGCGCTCACTGAGACGCACTCGCCAACGGCTGTTGTGATCGACAAAATTAATAACGAAGTCACCTTGGAGCTGCAGATCACCACTGGGTAACAGTGTGACGTTAGGCAGCGGCTGATCATTTGTGCCAAGCTCTGCACGGCCCAGCGGGGCCAACTGCGATGATGACTGTCGCGCAACAAACTCTATCTCTGCATCCTTGCGCCAGACAAAAGCCTCTGGGCTTGCCGCCGGCCACCACTGTTGACGGTAGTAGACCAGCAGTTGGGTATTTTCTGCACTGCTGTCTATTCCGTAAGCTACGCCTTGAAGCAGCGCACTGTCAGCAATCATCTGCAACCAATCTGCAAACCGCTGCGCTTCACTGCGCAGCGGGCGCTCACTGGCCTGATTAATGGCCAGTGCACTCAACCCGCCCAACAAACCGACAATGACCACAACCACCATCACCTCGAGCAGGGTAAAACCCCGCTGCTGTTGCGCGCGCTGAGAGGATGGGTGGCTAGAGGGCAACTTAGACAAAACAGGTAACTAAAATCAGGGAGTTTGCCAGTTGCCGATATCGCGATCACCACCTTCGCCACCCGGGGCGTCATCTGCCCCCAAGGTATAAATATCGAACTCGCGAGCTTGTTGAGCGGGTATGCGGTAACGATAGGGAACCCCCCATGGGTCGCTCGGCAGCTGCTCCAAATAGGGGCCGTTCCAGCGATTTGCACCGGCAGGCTGGTTAACTAATGCCTGCAAACCCTGTTGCTGGGTTGGGTAGCCGTAGTTATCCAAGC
>JBELGO010000102.1:0-5218 GCA_042091915.1 SAR92 clade bacterium
CGGCCTGTATACGCAAGGCCCGCCAAGCTTCTCCCTCTAACTGCTTATCCATCCGTTACTCTCCAGTGAATCCATCTGTTGATTAAAGCCTTTTCAGCACGACGAGTCGACTACTTGCCAAAAACTGAACACTGTATATAATCACAGATACTGTTCATATAAACAGGCACCAATGAGTCTGAATTTGAGAGAGGTTTGCCATGTCACAGCTCACACCGCGCCAACAACAGATATTTGACCTTATACGCATGCATGTCGACGATACCGGCTATCCACCCACTCGAGCAGAGATTGCCAACGCACTCGGCTTTCGCTCAGCCAATGCAGCTGAAGACCACTTGCGGGCCCTGGCGCGCAAAGGTGTCATTGAAATGATCCCCGGAGCATCGAGGGGAATCAAAATCGTCGAACAAGAGAGCTATTTGGGTATACCTATTATCGGTCGTGTCGCCGCAGGCGAACCCATTTTGGCGGAGCAGCATATTGACGCCTACCAAGAGATGGCCGGCGAATCTTTCCACCCACACGCTGATTACTTTTTGCGCGTACAGGGTCAAAGCATGATCGATGCCGGCATTATGGACGGCGATTTGCTGGCGGTGCACCAGCAGCCCACCGCAGAAAATCACCAAATTATTGTGGCTAGAGTCGACGGCGAAGTAACGGTAAAACGGTTTAAGCGCGGTAAAACTCGCCACCAACTGCAACTGCTTCCTGAGAACCGCGATTATCAACCCATTAATATCGATTTGCGCGAGCAGCTGTTTGCCATAGAAGGCTTGGCAGTGGGTGTGGTCAGGCTGGCACTATAGAGCTATGGGACTCTTGGCAAACTGGTAATCGACAACCGGTTGCCCACCCACTATGTGCTCCTGGAGGATTCTCTCTAAAACTTCAGGTGTGCAACTGTGGTACCAAATCCCATCAGGGTAGACCACCATGATGGGACCCTGCTGGCAGACTCTCAAGCAATCAACGGGAGAGCGATAGACGCCTTGCTCTACATCCATCAAGCCCAACTCTCGTATTCTTTTCTTCAAAAAATTCCAGGAGCTCTCGCCGTCACCCTCTGGCGCACATTTGCCGCGAGTGCAGAGCAACATGTGGTGTCGATAGCTTGACAGGCTGCGCCGCTCAGCTAAGTCAGCTAAGCGAGCTCTCTGCTCTTCAGAAATTGACGATGCGGACATCTGAGCAGTGTTTAGTGAAGTGTATTGGGCTTTTCGAAAAGCTCGTCCGCGATGGGGGCGGACTCGTTTTGCAGTTCGGTAACTCGAGCAATGCCGGCATCGATCATTACCTTGGCAATATCGAGCTGATCTTCGACAATAAAATCTAGCAGCTCTTGGGCAAATTTTATCTCTACCAATGCGGCTTCATCATCACTGCGGCGCAGTGCGATTTCACCGGAATCGAGCATAACAAGTTCTAAGCGCGTTAGGGGCATGGGCCATCCTTATTTAGCTGCAGAATTTAACTCAGTGTAGAGCAATTTGGGCATTAACATTCAACTGCTTGTTCGCGATGGCGGTCAAACAGCTCGCAACAGTTATCGTACCATTTTTGTGCTGCGCAGGCACTCCAGTCTACGGGTTGTGACCAGCGCTGCGCGCTCAAGTCGACGATCTCGAGCCTCTCTTCAAGCGCGTTGCTGGCAAGCGCTGTGGTTTCGGGTAGTTGATGGGCACTTTCTGCTGCCCGAGCGAGATCGACCAACCAGCTGTCGTCCTCTGCCGCAAGTTGATGAAGTTCAATTGCAACACTGTGATAGATATTCTCTTCACTACTTGGCGGTGCGACATAGAGATCACAGAGTGCAGCCAATGAGATATCAGCAGACAGAGCTTGTGAGCCCGGCAACACAGAGAGAAGGTGCCAGCGCAGCGCAGTAGCCAGCTCTATAGCCACTGCGCGCAACAGGCCAGGCCCCAGAGAGCGAGCATCTAGCGTACTCTGCAGCCGCACCAGCCGCCCTGCTTCTGCCAGCCGCTGGGCTGAATAGCGAGCCAGTTCACTCTGATCAAACGCCATTGCAGTTACTTTTTGCCCCGCTTACTCTCCTGCACACTCCACAAACCCTTGCTGAAGTAAGCAGCCCAACCAGTCGGCTTGCCACCGGACTCACTGCGCACATAATGCTCTTTAGTTTTGCGATCAAAACGCACCACTGCCGGGTTGCCTTCACCATCGCTCAACGGCGCATCCAACAAAAACTGGAATTTCTTATCGATCTGTTTTTTATAGGGCAGAAGCTCACTCACCAATGGCGCACGAGTTTCGCGATGCTTGGGGAACTGGCTGGCGGCCAGAAATATTCCTGAAGCACCATCGCGCAGCAGATAATAATCATCGACCTTTTCGCAGCGCAGATCTGGCTTGGGGACTGGATCTACCTTGGGTGGCGCCGCTTCTCCGCTGCGCAATAATTTGCGGGTGTTTTTGCACTCGGTACAGCCAAAGTATTTGCCAAAGCGACCGGTTTTTAACTGCATTTCTGCGCCACACTTGTCGCAATCCAAGCGCGGGCCGTCGTAACCCTTGATGACAAAACTGCCCTGCTCTACCTCGAAACCACTGCAGTCGGGGTTGTTGCCACAGACGTGCAACTTGCGCTGCTCATCAACCAGATAGCTGTCCATCGAGGTATTACAGAGCGGGCAGCGCTTACGTGCCAGCAGCGCTTTTGATTCGGCCTCGTCATCCTCTTCAATGTTGACTGCTTCGTCACCAGAGGTGAGGTTAATGGTCTGTTTGCAGCGTTCTTTGGGTGGCAAGCTGTAACCTGAACAACCGAGGAACACACCGGTGGCCGCTGTGCGAATCATCATCGGCTTGCCACACACCTCACCCTGCTCATTTTTATGCGTGCACGTTATATCGGTTTTCGTAGGCGCATTAGGGCGCATACCACCTTCGGCCTGCTTGGCTTTTTCTAGAGTGGAGACAAAGTCAGCATAGAACTCGTTTAGAAGCTCTTTCCAGTTTTTTCCTCCCTTAGCTACTCGGTCGAGACTCTCCTCTAGACCGGCAGTAAAACCGTAGTCCATCAGCTCTTCGAAGCTTTCAGAGAGTCGCTCAGCCACAACATCGCCAATTTTTTCGGCGTAGAAACGGCGGTTTTCAACTCGCACATAACCGCGGTCTTGAATCGTCGAGATGATCGCCGCATAAGTTGATGGACGGCCGATACCGCGCTTTTCTAGCTCTTTAACCAGCGAGGCCTCAGAGTAGCGCGGTGGCGGTTTAGTAAAATGCTGCTGTGGCAACAACGCCACTAAACCGAGCTTGTCGCCGGGCTGAAGTTCTGGAAGCTCGCGGTCGTCGTCGCCCTTGCGATTGGGCGGCATCACCGCCAAAAACCCAGGAAACAGGGTAACACGGCCTTTAATCGCTAATTCAAACTCGCCAGACTCCACAGTGATGGTAGTAGAGGTAAATTTGGCGTTAGTCATCTGACAGGCGACAAACTGCTGCCAAATAAGTTGATAGAGCTTGCGCGCATCTGGGTCAACGTCACCGAGGTCGCCAGGCTTAATATCCACATTAGAGGGGCGTATCGCCTCGTGCGCCTCTTGTGCGCCCGCTTTACTGCCGTACTGGATAGGATTTTGCGGCAGATATTCAGCGCCAAAGCGGCCCTGTATGAAGTCGCGGCAGCCCGCCACTGCGTCCTCGCTCAAGTTAGTCGAGTCAGTTCGCATGTAGGTAATAAAGCCCGCCTCATACAAGCGCTGCGCCAGCATCATAGTTTTCTTGACGCCAAAACTAAGTCGTGTACTGGCCGCTTGTTGCAGCGTCGAGGTAATAAACGGTGCCGAAGGCTTTGAAGAGGTCGGCTTATCTTCGCGCTTGGCAACGATAAATTCACCCTGTTTAAGCAGCGCCATCAACTCGTCGGTCTGCTCTTTTGAGGTGGGCCTAAAGACTTTGCCGGCGTATTTGCGCAATTCAAAACGCAACAATTCAGCGGCATCCTCTGGCTTGCTCGCGGCTTCTAGGTCGGCCTGCGCCGTCCAGTATTCATCAGGTATAAAGGCGTGGATCTCGCGCTCGCGTTCGACAATCATACGCAGCGCTACCGACTGCACGCGCCCAGCAGAGAGCCCGCGTCCGACTTTCTCCCACAACAGAGGTGAAACCATATAACCGACAACACGGTCTAAAAAGCGCCGGCTCTGCTGCGCTTCTACGCGGGCCATATTGAGCTGCCCTGGCTCCTCAAATGCCTCGCGGATTGCCTTTTTAGTAATTTCATTAAAGACGACACGCTGGTAGCGACTCGGATCACCACCAATAGCCTCCTGCAGATGCCAGGCAATCGCCTCTCCCTCGCGATCCAAATCCGTAGCCAAATAGATGGTGTCGGCTTTTTTAGCCAACTTTTGCAGCTCGGTTACGACTTTTTCTTTACCGGGCAAAATCTGATAGTTGGCTTGCCAATCTTTGTCTGGGTTAATGCCCATACTGCGCACCAACTGCTCTTTGGCTTTTTTAGCTTTGTGACGCTCTTTTTGCGCCGGAGTCATTTTCCGGGTTGCTGCGGCCTGCTTGGCGCGCTCTTTGGGATCGACGGCTTTACCGCCGCCGGTGGCTAAATCACGAATGTGGCCAACGCTAGATTTCACCACAAAATCGTCACCGAGGTAACGGTTAATGGTCTTCGCTTTAGCGGGTGACTCTACAATAACGAGGGCTTTAGCCATGAGTGTTGTTGAAATCCTTTGTCGTCTCGAAGGCAGCACAGCGCCGCCAGAGGTTTGTCACTGCGTGGGCCGGCAACAACCGACAACACGAAAAGACAGTGAAGGTGCGCAAAAATACGCGCACAAACGCGCCGAGGTCAAGTTTTAGAAGAAATTAGTCGTTGGCGCCAGTTTTTCAGAGACTGTAATTTGTCCGCAATTAAAGCGACGTCATTGATCTCGCCCCGCTCACTCCAGAGCACGCCAACACTGCCTCCATCCCAGCTCACCGCCAGTATCGAATCTGGAAGATCGCGCAACCACTCAACTAAGAATGGATCCGCTTGGCGCTCTTTGGGCTTATCTCGCCACACCCAACCGGGATATGTCGACTCCCAGCCATTGCTATCTATACGGTGCAGAGCGGCACCTGGCAGTTGTTGCGGTTCATCCAGAGCGATCCAATAACGCGCGTACTGTTTGCTCTCATCTTCGCTGCGGGTACCGCTGCCGCGCCCGTCCGGGCGACTCACCAA
>JBELGO010000103.1:0-5258 GCA_042091915.1 SAR92 clade bacterium
GCATTTGGTGTCCTGTTTAATGGCAGTTTTCGCTATGTGCGCGAGATTGTTGGCGAGCGCGATGCACTGTTGGAGTTCGAGCTTGAACTCGACGGTATCGCAGTCAATGGGATCGACTTGATCAGCTGGAACAGCGCCGGACAAATCACTGAATTTAAAGTCATGGTGCGCCCGCGCAAAGGGCTAGAAGCGGTTGCCAACTCAATGTTCACACAACTTACGAAAACTCAATAAAAACCAGTCACGTTGTGGTGTTGAAATAACGCTCCAGCACCCCAATTTATAATTCATAAATTAACTTAACAGGATAGCCATTATGGAACAGTACCGTGGCACAACTATTCTTTCGGTGCGTCGCAATGGCAAAGTGGTCATTGGTGGCGACGGCCAGGTCTCGCTGGGTAACACCATCATGAAAGGCAATGCGCGCAAAGTTCGCCGCCTCTACAACGGTAAAGTCATCGCCGGTTTTGCCGGCGGTACCGCCGACGCTTTCACCCTGTTCGAACGCTTTGAAGCCAAGCTAGAACAGCACCATGGCCAACTCACCCGCGCTGCCGTTGAATTAGCCAAAGATTGGCGCACTGACCGTATTCTGCGCCGCTTAGAGGCGCTACTGGCAGTTGCAGATGCCGAGGCTTCGCTGATCATTACCGGCAATGGCGATGTCATCCAACCTGAGGATGATCTTATCGCTATCGGCTCCGGTGGGCCGTTTGCCCAGTCGGCGGCGCGCGCCCTGCTCGACAACAGTGAGCTCGATGCGCACACAATCGTCTCTGAAGGGCTGCGTATTGCTGGCGATATCTGTATCTACACCAATCAGAACCACACTATTGAAGAGCTCGACAGCAACCGCTGAGTCGACCTCAAACACTCCAGCTAATTAAGAGATTGCTATGACCAACAGCAGCCCCATGACGCCGCGCGAAATTGTTCACGAACTCAACCGCCACATTATTGGCCAAGAAGCAGCTAAGCGCGCCGTCGCTATCGCCCTGCGCAACCGTTGGCGGCGCAGCCAGCTCGGCGATGAATTGCGCGGCGAAGTAACCCCAAAAAATATTCTCATGATCGGCCCCACCGGGGTCGGTAAAACTGAGATTGCCCGTCGTCTGGCGAAACTGGCCAATGCCCCTTTCATTAAAATTGAAGCGACCAAATTCACCGAAGTGGGCTACGTCGGCAAAGATGTCGAGTCCATCATTCGCGACTTAGTCGAGACCGCGATAAAACAGCGCCGCGAGCAAGCGATGGCCAAAGTAGAGCCGCGCGCTCAAGATGCCGCGGAAGAGCGCATTCTAGATATATTGCTGCCGCCGGCGCGCGATGGCGAGAAAGTCGACAGCAGCGCTAGGCAGATCTTCCGCAAAAAGCTGCGTGAAGGTGAACTGAACGACAAAGAAATAGAGGTCGATCTGGCACAGTACAACGCTGGTGTAGAGATTATGGCGCCGCCCGGTATGGAGGAGATGACCTCACAACTGCAACAGATGTTCTCCAACATGGGCAAAGAGAAGCGCAAAACCCAAAAGCTTACAGTTGCCGCTGCATTTAAACATCTGCAAGAAGAGGAAGCGGCCAAATTAATCAACGAAGAAGATATTCGCGCCGCCGGGGTAGAAGCCGCTGAGCAGAGCGGTATTGTTTTTCTCGATGAGATCGACAAAGTTTGCCGCCGCGGCGAAGCCGGCGGTGCCGACGTCTCTCGCGAAGGTGTCCAGCGCGATCTTCTTCCTCTCATCGAGGGCAGTACAGTCTCGACCAAATACGGCATGATCAAAACTGACCATATTTTGTTTATCGCCTCGGGGGCTTTTCACCTGGCCAAGCCGTCTGATCTTATCCCAGAGCTCCAGGGGCGCCTGCCAATTCGTGTCGAGCTGGAATCACTCGGCGCCGATGAATTTGAGCGCATTCTCACAGAGCCCAATGCTTCGCTAACCCGCCAGTATCGCGAACTGATGGCGACTGAGGAACTGACGGTCGACTTTACTGCAGAGGGAGTAAGGCGCATTGCCGAAATCGCCTTTGAGGTGAATGAGCGCACCGAGAATATCGGTGCTCGACGTCTGCATACAATATTAGAACGGCTGCTAGAGCAGACCTCATTCGAAGCAGCAGACTTAGCCAGCCGCGCTGAAACGGTAAAGGTTGATGCTCAATTCGTCGACCAACAGCTCAGTGAACTGGCCAGCAATGAAGATCTCAGCCGCTTCATTCTCTGATATGAGCCTGCAACCTAAAAAGATCACTTTAAACAGCAAACGCGATCAGCTGTTGCTCTGTTACAAAGAGACCGATGGGGAGCGAGAGTACGCTTTACCCGCGGAGTATCTGCGCGTCAACTCGCCCAGTGCAGAGGTGCGTGGACACGGCCGCGGCCAAGCGGTTTTACAGTGCGGCAAGCGCTTGGTTACTGTCGAAAAAATCGAGATGGCAGGTAACTACGCGCTGCAAATACATTTCAGCGATGGCCACAATTCAGGCATCTACACTTGGGAGTATTTGCAGCAGCTCGGCAGCGAACAACCGCAGCGCTGGGCGGCTTATCTCGAGCAGTTGCACAACCGCGATCTTTCGCGCGATGCCGACGTGGCGGTGGTTAAGTTCATCGAATAGCACGCAAAGATCTGTCACATCTGTGCCACTGTTTTGTCAAAAAAAATTCACTGTTGTGCCTTAGGCTAAATCGATACCACTGATTGGTGTCGGCCATGCTCAACGTAGAAACTCTACTCAATCAACGCTTTCCTACTCTTCTGCAAGCGCGCCCGAAGCTCGGCAGAGGAGTGCTGAGGTTTTTTCGCCACCTCTTCCACGAGCGCGAGCTACGCCAGTTTGGTGAGAGCTACCCGCATTTGCGCGGCTTTGATTTCGCGGAACAAGTACTCGAGCACTTCGACTTCAGCTACACCGTACGCGCCAGTGAACGCAGCAACATTCCCGCCAGTGGACGCGTCATTATTGTCGCCAATCACCCCATCGGCTCTCTTGACGGCCTGGCGCTGCTGACTCTTCTGCGCGAGATACGCAGCGACGTTAAAGTCGTTGGCAATGAGATCCTTCAGGCCATTGAACCGCTGGAGAATCTACTCCTGCCCGTTGATGCTATGAACGGCAAGACTGCACGCCACGCGATTAAATCTATAGACCAGCACCTCAGTAATGAGGGTGCTTTAATTATCTTTCCCGCAGGCGAAGTGTCGCGCATGAGCACTCGCGGCATTCGCGACCGAGCGTGGCAAAGCGGGGTAATCCGGTTTAGTGAAAAGAGTCGCGCACCACTGGTACCGGTTCACATTAATGCGCGCAACTCGATCTTTTTTTATGCGCTTTCACTTATCGCCCTGCCTCTATCCACACTCTGGTTGGTGCGAGAGATGTTCAAACAAACTCATAACTGCGCCCATTTGCGTATCGGCAAGCCAATAGATAGCGCTGATATCGCCAAGCTAACACTACCCAAAAAAGAGAAAGCCAAGCTGTTGCGAAAGCACCTCTACCGGATTGGTGCAGGCCGTAAGGCTATCCTGCCTGAACAAGTTGCCACGGCCGCACCCGAAGAGCGCGCCGTCTTGCGCCGTCACATAAAGGCTGGCGAACTGTTAGGGGAAACCGCTGACGGCAAGAAGATCTACCTGTTCAGCGGCGACCAAGACCCACTGGTACTGCGTGAAATTGGTCGTCTGCGCGAAATCTCTTTTCGCGCTGTCGGCGAAGGCACAGGAAAAAAACGCGATATCGACAGCTTTGACCGCAATTACCTGCAATTAATCTTGTGGGATGATGAGGATCTTGAAATTGCTGGTGCCTACCGTTTCGCACCCTGCGATCAAATCCCAGACCATCTGCTCTACACGCAGACACTGTTTGATTTTAAACCCGCCATACAATCGGTTTTAGAGGCGGGCATAGAGCTTGGCCGAAGTTTTGTACAACCGCGCTACTGGGGACGACGCAGCCTCGACTATTTATGGTACGGCATAGGTGCCTATCTGGCGCGCAACCCTCACTACCGCTACCTATTTGGCCCAGTGACCTTGTCCAACAGCTTCCCACCTTACGCCATGGCTCTGCTGGTGCATTACTATACTCTTCACTACCCAGCTAACAGCGACTACGCCACAGCCAAAAGACCCTACCTGATCGATGCTGAGCATCAAACACTCTGCCAGCAATTACTCCCCGGCAGTAATGCTCGAGAAGAATTTGTCACACTTAAGGAGCAGCTCAGCCAAATGCAGATGGCGGTACCAACGCTCTACAAACAATATACCGATCTATGCGAGCCAGGTGGTATTGAATTTGCCGCTTTTAGCGTAGATCCTGATTTTGGCGACTGCGTCGATGGTTTAATTGTTGTCGATCTAGAAAAACTCAAAGCCAATAAGCGAAATCGGTATATCGGCTGATCGCACCTTATAAGCCGCAGCCACAGTCGGCGACTGTACTCAACACAAACAAACGCAGGTACAATGCACAGGCATCAATCAGAGGCCCGTGCGCAATGAGTGAAGAGACTACCCACTTTGGGTTTAAGACCGTCCGCAGTGAAGAAAAAGCCGCTAAGGTAGCCGATGTCTTCCATTCGGTGGCGGCTAAATACGATTTGATGAACGACCTAATGTCCGCTGGCATACATCGCTTGTGGAAGCGTGTCACCATTGAGCTGGCTGGCGTTCGCCAAGGCCAGACAATTGTTGATATCGCCGGTGGCACGGGTGATTTAACCGCTAAATTTTCGCGCTTAGTCGGCCCCGATGGAACCGTTATCCTAGCGGATATCAATGCCTCGATGCTCAATGTCGGTCGCGATAAGCTCACCGACAGCGGGCTGATCGGCAATATCCACTATCTGCAAGCCGACGCTCAATATCTGCCGCTACCCGATGAGAGTGTTGATCTCATCACCATCGCCTTTGGCCTGCGCAATGTCACCGATAAATCGCTGGCACTGGCTTCCATGCAACGGGTTTTAAAACCCGGCGGTAAATTGTTGGTGTTGGAGTTCTCCAAGCCCACCAACCCACTGCTGGCAAAAGTTTACGACGGCTACAGTTTTTCTGTTTTACCCAAACTAGGTCAACTGTTTGCCGGCGATGCCGACAGCTACCAGTACCTCGCAGAATCGATCCGCATGCACCCTGATCAAGAGACTCTCAAAGCGATGATGAGCGAAGTGGGTTTTGAACGCTGCGATTACCAAAATATGACCGGCGGTATTGTCGCGCTGCACAGCGGAGTTAAACCGGCGT
>JBELGO010000104.1:0-5255 GCA_042091915.1 SAR92 clade bacterium
ACTACAGCAACATCGCTCGTCAGTTTCGCCCTGCACACGCCGATTTCACATACCAGAAAAAATACGGTGTGCGTGATTACCGCGGCGGCGGACGCAGTTCTGCTCGCGAGACCGCTATGCGTGTTGCCGCAGGCGCCATTGCCAAAAAAGTACTGGCCACCCACTGCGGTGTAGAAATTTACGGTTACCTCGCCCAGCTCGGCCCCATTGCCGCAGAGCAATTTGACCGCGAACAGATCGAACAGAATCCTTTTTTCTGCCCCGACGCCGGCAAAGTACCCGAAATGGAAAACTATATGGCGGCGCTGGGTAAAGAGGGCGACTCTATCGGTGCGCGTATTAACGTAGTCGCCAACGGTGTTCCAGTCGGTTTGGGTGAGCCGGTCTTTGACCGTCTCGATGCCGACATTGCCCATGCGTTAATGGGTATTAATGCCGTAAAAGGTGTCGAGGTTGGCGATGGTTTTGCAGTAGTCGAGCAGAAGGGCAGTGAGCACCGCGATGAGATTACTCGCGAGTGTTTCCTCTCTAACCACGCCGGCGGTGTTTTGGGCGGTATCTCTTCAGGGCAGGCCATTACTGCCAGTATTGCGTTGAAACCGACCTCTAGCTTGCGTATCCCCGGCCGCTCTATCGATATGGATGGCAACGAAATAGAGGTGGTCACTACTGGCCGCCACGACCCTTGTGTCGGTATCCGCGCAGTGCCTATTGCCGAAGCAATGCTGGCGCTGACCTTGGTCGATCACCTGCTGCGCCATCGCGGCCAGTGTGGTTAAAGCGCCTCCAGCGTCTCCATGATTAGGGCAATTTTAGCCAGGCTTTCCAGTTGTTCAGCCTCGGGGTCGGAGTCGGCAACTATGCCGCCGCCACCCCACAGGTGCAGCTGCTCGCCATCGGCCACCGCGGTGCGTATGGTAATGCTGCTATCCATGCGGCCATTACTGCTCAGGCAGGCAAGCGTGCCACAGTAGTAGCTTCTACCCACTGGCTCTAGCTCATCAATCACCTGCATTGAACGGCGCTTGGGTGCGCCGGTTATAGAGCCGCCGGGAAAACATTCGCCGAGTAATTCAGCGCTGCTGCAGTGGGTTTTGAGCTGGCCTGTCACACTACTGACTAGGTGGTGAACATTGGCGTAGCTCTCAAGCGCAAAAAGTTTGTCCACTTTGACTGAGCCCGGCTCGCAACAACGGCTCAGATCATTGCGCATCAGGTCGACAATCATGACGTTTTCAGCGCGGTTCTTCTCGCTCTCTTCTAACCACCGGGCATTGGCAGCGTCTTCTTGAGCATCGTTGCCGCGGGCAATGGTACCTTTAATCGGTTTGGTCTCTACGCGCCTCTGGTCTAGTTGGATAAATCGCTCTGGCGAGTGGGATAACAGTGCGACATCGCGACCGTTGTGCAGCCATTGCCAGTACCCGCTGTGCGGTGAGGGTAGTACGCTGCGCAAGGCCCGGTAGGCGTCAAAGGTATCGCCGCGGTAAGGGGCAGAAAAGTGTTGAGCGATATTCGCCTGGTAGCAGTCGCCGGCGGCAATATACTCTTTAGTGCGGGTCACGGCTGTCTGGTGTTGTTCCGCGCTACTGGTCGCTTGGAATGCTCTATTGAGGTGGAAAGGTGTTGCAGGGCTTTCACTGGTAGAGCCCAGTTTCTCGAGCCGCCGACAAATATCCGCGATAAACACACTACTGCAACTGCTATCAAAAAAGAGCCAGCTGCGTTGATTGTGTTGGTCGGTCAAAGCGGCCCAGCGGTAGCGGGCGATACGCGCCACCGGCAAGGTGCTGCAGGCGGCAGGGTTGGCGGGCGGCTCGGCCACGCGCAGTGCACTGTGGTTGGCAGCATAGCCAAATAGACCCACTACACCGCCGGTGAAAGGCAGCTCTGGCAAGTCAACTACTGGAAGCTCTGCGAGTAGCGCAGCGGCGCGTTCAAACAGCGCTGGCTGGGCGTGATTGAACTGCTCGGCAACTTGGTCTGGGGCCGCGCTGACAATTTGCCACTGGCCTTGTGAGTGACTCCCGCTGTCTAACCAGACGCGCTCCTGTAAGCCGTGCAGAGCGTCAACTTGCGCCGAGACATCGGCACAGTAAGGCAGCGCAAGTAGCGTGTAATCAGTTTTTATGGTGGTCTGCATGGCGGCAAACTTTAGGTGACAGCGGCTTGCGACGCAATGGTTTAAACGCCAAACTTAGAAAAATTCAATGCAACTCACTGCTAGGCTATTCAAATGTCAAATATCACCCGTCCCCCAACGCCAGTAATTGCGCCAACCGTGCGCAGAGCGACTCCTGCGGACGCCCAGTTTATAGCCGATTGCAACGTCGCTATGGCAGAGGAGACCGAGGGAAAAACTATCGATGGCCAACTACTTTTGGCCGGCGTTAAAGGTTTATTACAGCGACCGCAGTTTGGTTTTTATCTAATTGCAGAGCGCAACGGTGAGCGCTTAGCGACGCTAATGGTTACCTATGAGTGGTCTGACTGGCGCAATGGGCTATTTTGGTGGATACAGTCAGTCTATGTCGTTGCCAGTGCGCGCCGCCAAGGACTCTACCGGGCACTTTACGACAAGGTTAAACAGCTGGCTGGTGAAAGCTCAGAACCGGTTTGTGGCTATCGGCTCTATGTCGAGAATGACAACGTCGCCGCACAGCAAACCTACAGCGCATTGGGCATGCAGCCGTGCGATTACCAGATCTATCAGCAGGGCGGTTAACCGGTGAACAGGTTTGTCATTTGGAACGCCAGCCAGGCTAAGGCGTAGGCGAGTAAGCCGTAGGCAATAAATAGCTTAATAGGCAGGTTCCACGAGCCACTTTCGCGTCGCAGTACCGCCAAGGTAGAGACGCACTGCAGGGCAATGGCAAACAGTATCAGCAGTGCAACACCCGAGCCAAGCGGTAAGCCACTGGCCGCCACGCGATCGGCGAGTCCCACAAACTCATCGCCTTGAGCGGCAATACCGTAGAGTGCGCCGAGCGTACCGACGAATACTTCGCGGGCCAAAAATGAGGTAATCAGCGCCACGCCGTACTGCCAATCAAGGCCAATCGGTGCAAACACCGGTTCGATAAAGCGACCAATTTGTCCCAGCCAAGAATCTGCCAACGAACTGCCGTAATTGGGGAAGTAGCCCAGCAGCCAGATGATGACTGTGACAAGAAAAATGATCTGCCCCGCTTTGGTGACAAATAATGCACTGCGCTCCCATGCACCGCGCAGCAGTGGTCGCCACGAGGGCAAACGGTAGGGCGGCATCTCCAAGACAAACGGTAAGTCTTGGTTGGCCTGGCTGTCGCTGCGCGATACCAGCGCGGTGACTATCAGTGCAGTGACAATCCCGAATAGATAAATCCCAAACATCGCCAGCCCCTGCCAGCCGAATAGACCGCCGAGTGCCGATTGCGCAGGGATAAAAGCTGCAATCAGCAGTGCGTATACCGGTAGGCGAGCTGAGCATGGCATTAGAGGTATCGCCATATAAGTAAGCCTTCTTCGCAGCGGCGATTCAATGGTGCGCGCGGCATAAATACCTGGAATCGCACAGGCGACACCCGAGAGCATGGGGATAAAACTTTTGCCCGTGAGGCCAAAAAGGCGCAGCGGCCGGTGGCAGATTACAGCGGCTCGGGCCAGGTAGCCGCTGTCTTCAAGAATCCCGACCACCACGGTTAAGACAAAAATCTGAGGGACAAAGACCAAGAATGCACCGATACCGCCAAACAGCGCATCGTGGACAAAGTCCTGAGCTAAGCCCTCGGGGAATAGGGGCGTTACCCGCTCAGCTAGCCAGCCAATGGCGCCCTCTACGGCATCCATAGCGGGCGCAGCCCAAGTGAAGATGGACTGAAAAAATAGATACATGATGGCGAAAAACAGCGCGCCACCAAACCACGAATGCAAAAACCAGCTGTCGATGCGCGTCTGGCTGACCACCAGAAGATCGCCCTTGGGGCCGTACTGCTCCGCTAACTGCTGGGCACGCCAATGGCCTTGCTCATCGCCGCCAATCAGATCGGCAACAGAGTCTTGGGCGGGGGCTTGCCCAGTTTCGAGGAGCTGTTCAAGCGCGCTGTTCAAGAGATCTAAGCCACTTCCACTGCGGGCGGACAGCGGTATTACCGGGACAGCTAACGCGCCGCCAAGGCCATCACAATCGAGGGTTAAATTATGGCGCTCGAGCACATCGACCATATTGGCGGCGATTAACATCGGCACACTGTGGCGTTGACAGAGTGAGAGTGCCTGCAGGGCAAAACCGAGCCCCTTGTCGAGGCGGGTGGCATCGACAATAGCGACGACCAAGTCTAACTCGCCACGCTCCAAAAGGGTGGTGAAGCCGGCAATCGCCGCTTGCTCTTCACCGGAGAGGGCGGTTAGCGAATAAACGCCGGGGAAGTCGATGAAGCGCCAGTCCGGGTGGCTCTGCGAGTGGCCACTGGCCATATCGACAGTAATACCCGGGAAATTGGCAACTTTTTGGTTGAGACCGGTGATGCGGTTAAATAACAGACTCTTGCCCGAATTGGGGCTGCCGATCAGTGCAATTTGCTTCACGGCTGTGCCTCGCAAACAATCGCATCAGCTACTTGGCGGTCGAGCGAGTAGACGCTGTTGTTAATGGCGTATTGGCGCGGTGCGCCCAGCCCAGGCCGAAGTATGCAGCGCACGGTAGCACCGACGCTAAACCCGAGCTCGCGGATGCGCTGACGGTAGCGGCTGTCGAGCTGTTCATCGAGCGCTGATATAACAGCGCTGCTGCCAGCAGGGAGTTGCCAAAGGGTCATAGTCTCAACTCGTCGTGATCTTGTGCCACACAGGGCAATATATGAATACCATTGTATGTGGTCGAGAGTGTTTTGTTAATAAGAATCGTTATCGTTTCTTAGGTCTGTGAGGAATACACAAGAAGATCTATCGGATGATTTTTGTATGAAGTTGTCCGTTTATTAGAGTGTTTTTATGCAGAAAATAAAAAATCCTATGCATACAAATGACCTTTCCCCATCATTAGTACCATTTCGATGATGAGATTTAGCGACTTTAAGCCGCTTGTTCAGCAAACTCAACCGGCGATAAATAGTTCAGTGAGCTGTGTGGACGTTCGTGGTTATAGTGGTGACGCCATTGATCAATTATGTCTCGGGCTTCGTCCAGCGATCTGAACCAATGGGCATTCAGGCACTCTTTGCGGAACTTGCCATTGAGGCTTTCAACGAATGCATTTTGCGTCGGCTTGCCTGGTT
>JBELGO010000105.1:0-5025 GCA_042091915.1 SAR92 clade bacterium
AACAGGAGCTTTTGATGGACCGCGTAATACTGGTTGAGACACTCGCCTCAGGAGAGGCTAACACTTATACCAACACTCTAGAGCAAGCAGTGCAGAGTCAGAAAGGGGCTATGTATAGCGCTGTTATCGAGCAGAGCGGTGAAACCCCTCGCGATCTGTTGTTAAAAAAGCAGGGCGACAACCTTCTAGTTCTCGTTGAAGACGAAGTGGTTGGCGTTGTTGAGGATTTCTATCAAAACGATATGGCAGCTAGCTTTTCTGTGGCGGGCAACAGTGTTGCCAACAGTGCGGCTGTAGAGTCTGCTGTAGACAGCGTGGTTTGGTCTTCATCATCACAGACCATCGGTGTCTCTCTGGGCGGTTGGGCCGGCTTAGGCGCTGCTGTGTGGGGCGGCAGTGTCGCTCTGTCGGATAAAGATAAATCAGCACCCGCGCCAGATGCGCCCAGCCTAGTATTGGCTGAAGATAGCGGTGTCAGTGACTCCGATGGTGTAACTAAGAACTCGAGTGTGCAAGTCTTCGGATTAGAAGAGGGTGCCAACTGGGAATACAGCACCGATGGCGGTCAAAACTGGCAGTCGGGTACAGGCGACAGCTTCACTGTGCCAGAGGGCGATTACTTGGCTGGCGATCTACAAGTTCGCCAAACCAATCAATCTAACAAGACCAGCGAGATTGGCCAGCTTGGCGCTATCACTATCGATACTACTGAACCCACCCTCAGTTTGAGCTTGGCTGAAGACACGGGGGAAAGTGATTCGGATGGCATCACCAGCAATACCACGATTAATGTCAGCGGCTTAGAGTCTGGCCAAGTTTGGCAGTACAAGACCAGCACCGATGGTGATTGGATTGACGGCAGCAGTAGCGGCAGCTTTGAGTTGAACGAAGGCGATTACGCCAGCGGTGCCGTCCAAGTCCGTGCAGTGGATGCTGCGGGGAATACAGGCAATGCCGTAAGTCTAGGCGCTATCACTATCGATACTACTGCACCCACCCTCAGTTTGAGTCTGGATGAAGACACGGGGGAAAGTGATTCGGATGGCATCACCAGCAATACCACGATTAATGTCAGCGGCTTAGAGTCTGGCCAGGTTTGGCAGTATAAGACCAGCGTCGATGGCGACTGGATTGACGGCAGCAGTAGCGGCAGCTTTGAGTTAGATGAGGGTGATTACGACAGCGGTGCAGTCCAAGTCCGTGCAGTGGATGCCGCTGGGAATGAAGGCACTCCCGCCAGTCTAGGTGCTGTGACCGTCGATATCACTGCGCCTAACACGAGATTGGACTTGAGATTGGCTGAAGACACTGGGGATAGTGACACGGACGGCATTACTAGCAATACCACGATTAATGTCAGCGGCTTAGAGTCTGGCCAGGCTTGGCAGTATAAGACCAGCACTGATGGCGACTGGGTTGACGGTAGTGGCGACAGCTTTGAGCTGGACGAGGGTGATTATGCCAGTGGTGCAGTCCAAGTCCGTGCAGTGGATGCCGCCGGGAATCCAGGTTCTACTGCACAGTTAAGCGCTGGTGTAACCATCGATACGACGGGCCCTAAGCTGGTCGATTCTTTTTTCTTCGGAGATGGATTTGAAATATACTTTAGTGAGCCAGTCCTGCTGGGTAGCGGGAATGTTTTTATCGATGGTAGTAGTTATGATATTGAAAGCACGGAGCTACACGTATATGAAAATAGACTTACCCTTTTTGATATAAATCAGAGACTACGTGAAGACTCTGTTATTACTCTAGAGAACGGAGCAGTTACAGATGCTTTGGGTAATGATTACGTTAACGATATCGTTATCTTTGATTTGCTGAATGGCGTAAGTTCTGATCATTCAAGCCGCACATTTGATGACAGCGTTGCCTATACTATTTACATTCGTGTAAATTCTAGTTCTGAAGCCATCCACGAGGAACCTCAGGGTGATGCACCAGAGGGTGCAACTTGGGGGAAATGGTCATCAGGCGATAACTTAGGCGACGATGATCGTATAATTTTGGTTGGGAGTAACGACAGAATGGGAATAGTCGGCAGAGATGGCGCAGTGGTGACTGACGTCTCTGTAACGAGTTCTTACTCTAGAATAGAGTGGTTCGATTCGAGCGGCTGGAGAGTAGCTTCGTTATCACTTGACGGTTCTTTCGCCCGAAGCTACAACGATGAAAGCAGAAACCTATATTTGTGGTCTGGCACTAGGGCTAGTCTAAACTCAAATACGAATGCAATCTCATGGTTAAATGTCATGCCGGTGGGCATATTGACTAGCCAAGGATTGATCTAACTGCCATGTGGCTAAATAAAATGCGCATCCCCAGCCCGCCCAGCGGAGCTGGGGTGTCGCTATAAGCTTTAAGGAGCACAGCGCATTAGTTGGTCTATCTATACAGTATCGTTTATCTCATTTAGGTCGCGCAAAGTGACTCCGCCCCACACCAGTAGACTTTTGTGCCAACTCTCGTCCATTTGAGCGCAAGAGTTGGTGGTATTGTTTAGATGATAAGAGTGGCTTTACTGCTGTTGTGCTTTTTTACCCCAGCCTTGCTCGCTGCCAACAGCGGGTTGCAGAGCGAGCCTAGCGTCGCGGTAGTGCCCTTAGTGCAGAGCGATTTAAACGATGGATGGGGTTCGCTCTACATAGATAAAGAACAACAGCTGTCGATCGAGGATATTTTAGCGCTCCCTTCCAGTGAGTTTGACAGGCTTTTAAATCCCGTTTCACTAGGTTACAAAAATTGGTCATTTTGGCTGAGAGGAAACTTCTATAACCAGCAGGCTGCTTCCCACCCATTGCTGGTGGAAGTGCCGATGCCGTACCTTGACTATATTGATCTCTACCTTATTCAAGAAGGCAAAATAGTTGACCTGCAACGTTTGGGAGATGCGACCAATGTTAGGTATAAACGCAGTCGCAATGCCGCATTTTTAGTCGCGTTTCCTCCCGGCCAGAGCCAGTTGTTAGTCAATATTCGTACCAGCACCAATACTGTAAGTAATCTCAAGCTCTACAGTGAGATGGCTTTTAATCAATCTCAGCGCTGGCGCTCTTTTTTTGACGGAATTTTTTATACATTTGTTGCCAGCACTCTATTAGTGTCGCTGTATAATTTTTTAAGCCAACGCACGTTAACTAGTGGTTATTTTTTTGCTTACTACGCACTCAATCTTTCAAAGTGGCTGTTTGTCTCAGGGGTTATTCACCAACTATTCATCTGGCAGAGCCCGTTACTCAATAGCCAATTAACGGCGCTTTCAATCAGTCTCTCTTCTCTCTTTGCGGCACTGTTTTTCGAGCGCCTATTTGCTATGCGTCGATATCACCGCATTAATTACTATGCGGTTTTAGTGACAATCGCCAGTTCTATTGTAGTCACTGTCAGCACGCTTTTGGGGTTTTACCAAGAAACTGCGCCATTACTCCTGCTCTCCGGTTTGATCAGTTTGCTGTTGTCGCCATCTCTGATTTGGAGGCAGTTTAAAAAACCACTTTTTGAGGGGAAATTACTGGCCATTTCCCACACAATTTACGTTACCAGTCTAGGCTACTTTATTTTAGTCTCCCTAGGCTCTGTGCCTTATTTTGAATGGTATATAGAGGCGGTTACCGTGGCCTTGTTGGCGCAAAGTGCGCTTCTTTTCTCCTCTCTTTATGGTGCCAATAAGTTGAAAGCTTGGCGTGCTAGAAGCTTTTTAAAACATGCCCATCAACAGGAGGGGGTCGCCCAGAGGCTGTCAGACTTGGGGCAGCTTAATCTGGATCGCTTTGCGTTGTTATCGCATGAAATTAAAAACCCTTTGGCACAGATGAAGCTGGCAATGCAGCTTAATCAGCAGGGCAGAGCGTCATTGAGTCAAGATAGTTTTCTGCATTTAATCAGTCGTGTCGAAAACGCAATGGCTCATGCAGCGACCGACATTGATAGTGAAGAAACCCTCACTTACCTGTCGGTGAGTGGAGTATTGGCAGAGTCACTGGGTGCCAATATTGACAGCGCTAATGTGCAGGTAAATTACTCTGCACAAGAGCAGCTAATTCACAGTGACCGCACTGGTTTGCGAATGATTTTAGATAACCTCATAGAGAACGCACTCAAGTACCGCGAAGGCCGGCGAGACAGTGTTAAGATTACTGTGAGTTCTGAGTCGGGCAGTGTTCAGGTGACCATCGAAAACCCATTGTCTCCGGGTGTTGAGCTAGATGTTGAGCAATTGGGTCGAAAACATTATCGCTCGCCAAGTCATCAACGAATCTCTGGTGACTGTGTGGGTTTGTACTTGGTCAAGAATCTCTGCAAAGATCTAGGGATAGAGATTGAATTTTATTTAGACAGTGGCAACTTTGTTGCCAAATTAACTTTTCCTCAAACTCACTAATCTGAGCTCTAGTGACTTATGGTTAATCTGCTCATTATTGAAGACGAAAACGCATTAGCAGAGCTTATTAAAAGCGCCGTGCAGGGCAGCGATGTGCAAGTAGATATCTGCAACTCTGCAGAAGAGGCGACTGAACAGTTGGGTTGCAAGGACTATCGACTGCTATTTGTGGATATCAATTTGCCAGGCGAGAGTGGTTTAGAGTTCATAGAGCGCACGCGAGCAGCACTACCTGATGCGATGTTTGTGGTTATATCTGCCAATTCTGCTCGTTCGCAAATTGCCCAAGGGTATGATTTTGGCGCTGACTTCTACCTGCCTAAACCGTTCGAGCTTGAACAGCTAGAGGGTATTGTTAGAGCATTTAAAAACCGCCAAGAGCTGCAAACTGAAAATCACAGCCTATGGTTGCAGAGAGTTGATCGAACCATAATTAGCTCACTGGGTAAAAAAATAGTTCTCACAGAGCCAGAATTTATTGTGCTGTTTGGGTTGGTCACTGCAAAAGGCTACCAGTTAGAGTATTGGGAAATCGCTGAGCGACTCGAGCTTGATCTGGAGAGTGATTTTAAGCCTTATCTGGCACTGTTAGTGGCGAGACTGCGCAAAAAAATCAATGAGCTAGCTGATAGCAGCTCAATTCA
>JBELGO010000106.1:0-5016 GCA_042091915.1 SAR92 clade bacterium
TGTGCTTACCCACCCGGTCTTTAATCGCTACCACTCAGAGACTGAGATGTTGCGTTATTTGCGCAAATTGGCTGATCGAGATATCGCTCTGGATCGCGCCATGATCCCGCTTGGCTCCTGCACTATGAAGCTCAATGCCACCGCCGAGATGATCCCGGTTACCTGGCCCGAGTTTGGCCAAATCCACCCATTTGCACCGGCTGACCAGGTGGCGGGTTATCACGCCATGATCAATCAGCTGGAGGAGATGCTCTGCGATATCACCGGTTATGACGCTATGTCACTGCAGCCCAATGCCGGCTCGCAGGGCGAGTACGCTGGTCTGTTAGCTATACGTGGCTATCACCATGCCTGCGGTGATCAGCATCGCAACATCTGCCTTATTCCTAGCTCTGCACACGGCACCAACCCCGCCTCGGCACAGATGTGCGGTATGAAGGTGGTGGTCGTTAAGTGCGACAGTGACGGCAATGTCGATCTTGACGATTTGCGCGCCAAAGCCGAGCAGCACAGCGACAATCTTTCGGCGATTATGATCACGTACCCGTCTACCCACGGAGTCTTTGAAGCTGCGGTCTCCGAGGTCTGTGCAATCGTCCACGACCACGGCGGTCAGGTCTACATTGACGGCGCCAATTTCAATGCGATGGTTGGCCTTTGCCAGCCAGGCAAGTTTGGCGGTGACGTATCGCATCTCAACCTGCACAAAACATTCTGTATCCCGCACGGCGGCGGTGGTCCAGGTGTAGGTCCGATCGGCGTTAAGTCGCATCTCGCGCCGTTTTTACCCGGCCACGATGTCTCTGGTCTGGAGGGCGGCGTCGGGGCGGTGTCGGCGGCGGCATGGGGCAGTGCTTCAATACTGCCGATTACCTGGATGTATATTCGCATGATGGGCGAGCGCGGATTGCGCCACGCCACAGAGGTGGCGATCCTCTCCGCCAACTATATAGCCGCCAAGTTAGAGGGGAGTTATCCAGTGCTCTACACCGGCGGCAATGGCCGGGTTGCCCATGAATGTATTATCGATATTCGCCCCATTACTGAGCGCACCGGTGTCACCGTGGATGATATTGCCAAACGCTTGATCGACTTTGGTTTTCACGCGCCGACCATGTCGTTCCCCGTTGCCGGCACCTTGATGATTGAGCCGACTGAGAGTGAGTCGCTGGTAGAGCTCGACCGATTTATCGACGCGCTACTTAAAATTCGCGCAGAAATTGCCGCGGTCGAGGCGGGTGAGTTAACCGCCGATCAGAGCCCGCTGCACTTTGCTCCGCATACCGCAGAGGTCTTGCTCGATGAAAATTGGCAGCGCAGCTATAGCCGCACGCAAGGGGCATACCCCGCAGAGTATTTGCGCGATCACAAGTACTGGCCGCCGGTCGGCCGTATCGACAACGTTTACGGTGATCGCCAGCTAGTCTGCAGCTGCCCACCACTCTCAGACTACGAGTAATTTGGAGCCTACAATGAGCGACCCGCAAAGTGCAGTAGCGACAACCCCTCTCAATGCGATGCATATTGCTGCCGGGGCGAAAATGGTCCCTTTTGCCGGTTACTCGATGCCGGTGCAGTACCCGGCCGGAATTAAAACTGAACACTTGCACTGTCGCGCGGCGGCGGGGCTGTTCGATGTCTCGCACATGGGTCAGGTACTTGTCTCCGGCCCGCAAGCGGCTGCAGAGCTAGAGGCACTACTGCCGAGCAACTTGATCGATATGACGATTGGAGATCAAAGCTATTCGGTGCTGCTCACCGATACGGGAACGCTGCGCGATGACCTGATGATCAGCCGGCTCAGTGATGAGAGTTTTTACTTAGTCGTCAACGCCGGTTGCAAACACGATGATATTGCTTATCTGCGTGCTAACTTGCCGACTTCAACGCTCGAATATCGCGATCAGCACGCGCTTTTGGCCCTGCAGGGACCGCGTGCCGCCGAGGTGTTCGGCAAGTTGTTGCCCGTTGCCGCAGAGCTTATTTTTATGCAGGGCTGCCCGGCAGTGTTGAATGGCGTTGAACTTTACGTTACGCGTTCGGGCTACACCGGTGAAGACGGTTTTGAAATCTCTGTGCCGACAGCTAAGGCGCAGTGGCTAGCGGAACTGCTGTTGGCCTCAGAGCTGGTTGAGTGGGTTGGCCTGGGAGCTAGGGATTCGCTACGTCTGGAAGCGGGTTTGTGTTTGTATGGCCACGACATGGATACCACCAAAACGCCGATTGAGGCAGCGATTAACTTTGCTGTCAATAAAGTCCGCCGCGAGGGCGGCGAACGTGCCGGCGGCTTTCCCGGCAGCGATACAATACTGGCACAGCTGCGCGATGGTGCAGAGCACAAACGGGTTGGTTTAGCCGTAGAGGGCCGCGCACCGGTCCGCGAAGGGGCTGAGTTGGTCGATGAGCAAGGCAATCTACTCGGCTTGGTCAGCAGTGGCGGTTTCTCTCCCTGCTTAGAAAAACCGATTGCAATGGGCTACCTGCCGGCGGCGCTTGCAGTGCAGGGCGCATCACTTTACGCACGGGTGCGTGGCAAGCTACTGCCAGTCACTGTGTGTAAAACCCCCTTTGTGCCGCAGCGCTACTACCGCGGTTGAGCTAGATCAAGAAAACCGTTGGTTTACTAAGCGCGCTTTAATGGCGCCATTGAATTTAACCTATTCATCCCTATCTCTTAGTTAAGCGGCAGTTAATCTGGCGCACTAACTTATGAGGTAGACCATGCAATTTGAAAAACTTACCCGCCAGCTGCAGAGTGCTCTGGCCGAGGCTCAGTCGCTGGCGATCGGCCGCGACCACACCAGTATAGAACCCGCACACCTGATATTGGCGATGCTCAATCAACAGGGCGGTACCGTACGGCCGCTGCTCAATCAAGCCGGTTTTGATGTCGCCGGACTCAGTCAGGCGCTCAACAGTGAGCTCGACAAGCAAGCCAAGGTGGGTACACCAACAGGCGAGGCAGCACTGGGCAGTGAGCTCAATAAGCTATTTAATCTAACTGACCGCAAAGCTCAGCAGCAGGGCGATCAATTCATCGCCAGCGAGACGCTGCTGGCGGTCGCCTTAGAGACCAATACGGCGCTGGGAAAAATGCTCGCCGGTTTTGGTGACAGCCAACGTCTGATCACTGCGATTGCTAATTTGCGCGGCGGTGAATCGGTCGACAGTGCCGATGCCGAAGAGCAGCGTGAGGCGCTTAAGAAATACACCATCGATCTTACCGAGCGCGCCGAGGCAGGCAAACTCGATCCGGTGATCGGTCGCGACGATGAGATACGCCGCACTATTCAGGTGTTGCAGCGGCGCACAAAAAACAACCCGGTTCTTATCGGCGAGCCTGGTGTCGGTAAAACAGCGATTGTTGAGGGGTTGGCGCAACGGATTATTAATGGAGAAGTGCCCGAGGGTTTGAAAAGCAAGCGAGTGCTCAGTTTGGATATGGGCGCGCTGTTGGCGGGGGCAAAGTTCCGCGGTGAATTTGAAGAGCGGCTAAAATCGGTGCTCAATGATCTGGCCAAGCAAGAGGGCCAAGTCATTCTGTTTATCGACGAGCTGCACACCATGGTAGGTGCCGGCAAAGGCGAGGGGGCAATGGATGCCGGTAATATGCTCAAGCCAGCGCTGGCGCGCGGTGAGCTGCACTGCGTGGGGGCCACGACGCTTGACGAGTACCGCCAATACATTGAGAAAGATGCTGCACTTGAACGGCGTTTTCAAAAAGTACTGGTCGATGAACCCAGCGAAGAGGACACTATCGCGATTTTGCGCGGGCTCAAAGAACGCTACGAAGTGCACCACGGAGTCGCTATCAGCGATGGCGCCATTGTCAGTGCTGCCAAATTGTCACAGCGCTACATTACCGACCGCCAGCTGCCCGACAAAGCGATAGATCTCATCGACGAGGCGGCCAGCCGCATCCGTATGGAGATCGACTCTAAACCCGAGCAGATGGACCGACTGGAGCGGCGCATTATTCAACTGAAAATTGAGCGCCAAGCTCTCTCTAAAGAGAAAGATGCCGATGCCCGCGCGCGACTTGCCAAGCTCGATGAAGAGACCGCCGAGCTCGAGAGGCAGTATTCAGATCTCGAGCAAGTCTGGAAAGCGGAGAAAGCGACACTGCAGGGTGCTGCCCAGTTTAAAAGTGAACTCGAGCAGGCCCGGCTCGATCTTGAAACGGCGCGACGCAGCGGTGATTTGGAAAAGATGGCCGAGATCCAGTACAGCGTGATCCCGTTGCTTGAGCAAAAAATTGCCGAGGTGGAAGCCGCCAGTAGTGACGAGCAAGCGGACAGCGAGCCGCGGCTAATGCGCAACAAAGTCACCGAAGAGGAGATCGCCGAGGTGGTCTCCAAGTGGACCGGAATCCCGGTCAGTAAAATGCTCGAGGGCGAGCGCGAAAAACTGTTGGCGATGGAATCGGTACTGCACGACCGTGTGGTCGGTCAAAGCGAGGCCGTGGTGGCAGTCGCGAATGCGGTGCGGCGCTCACGTGCGGGGCTTTCTGACCCCAACCGCCCGAGCGGCTCATTCTTGTTCCTCGGTCCTACGGGGGTTGGTAAAACTGAGCTGTGCAAGTCGCTGGCGAACTTCCTCTTCGACAGTGAAGAGGCGATGGTGCGCATAGATATGTCAGAGTTCATGGAGAAGCACTCGATAGCGCGTTTAGTGGGTGCCCCTCCGGGTTATGTCGGTTACGAAGAGGGCGGCTACCTCACCGAGGCCGTGCGTCGTCGTCCCTATTCGGTGCTGCTATTGGATGAGGTTGAAAAAGCACACCCGGATGTTTTCAATATTCTGTTGCAGGTGCTCGATGATGGCCGGCTTACCGATGGCCAAGGACGCACCGTTAACTTTAAAAACTGCGTGATTGTGATGACCAGCAATTTGGGCTCAGACATTATCCAAACCTTGGCCGGCGAAGCGAACTACGAGTCGATGAAACAGGCGGTTATGGGGGCGGTGGGCAACCACTTTAGGCCAGAGTTTATCAACCGTGTCGACGAAGTGGTG
>JBELGO010000107.1:0-4944 GCA_042091915.1 SAR92 clade bacterium
TATTCTCCTAAATTAATTGGTCGGTCAACGCAGCAGTGGTACTTAGTACCAGCTGCCGCCATTGGCTGCTTTTTCGCGCATTGAATCGGTGGGCGCATAAAGCGGGCTGATGCTGGCGTACTTGTCGCCGCGCGCACAGATCTCTGCCAGACCGACTTCATCCATCCAACGGCACAGACCGCCGCGGAATACAGGGAAACCGACGCCGTAGATAAACGCCATATCGGCTTCGGCCGGGGATGCCACAATGCCCTCATCTAAGCAGTGCACCAATTCAGTGGCCATCGCCACCATCATGCGGTCGATAATCTCTTGCTCTTCAAACTGCTTGGCTGGGCCAAACGCAGCGGCGAGCATATCCACAGCAACATCATCAACCACTTTGACTCGGCGTCCGCGCTTGTCGAGCTCATACTTGTAGAAGCCCTGCCCACTCTTCTGGCCGAGGCGCTCTGCGTTGTACATCATTACCGCAGCAGCTTCTGTATCGGGCTTAATGAAACGCTCAGAGAGACCTTCGATCATCACGTCGTAGCAATGAGCCAAGGTATCAATACCGACGACATCCATGAGGTAACCCGGGCCCATCGGCCAACCCCATTTCTCCATTACTTTGTCGACTTGGCGGAAATCGGCGCCTTCGCGGAGCAGCATTTCAAAGCCAAACATGTACGCAAACAGAACGCGGTTAACCAGGAACCCGGGGCAGTCGTTGACCACTACAGGCTTTTTACCCAGACCCAACGCGTAGTCTACGACACTGGCAATGGTGGCATCGGAGGTGTTTTCACCGCGGATAATCTCCACTAAAGGCATAGCGTGCACGGGGTTAAAGAAGTGCATACCGCAGAAATTTTCTGGGCGCTGCAGTGCAGTCGCTAGGCTGGTGATAGAAATAGTAGAGGTATTGGAAGTAATGACTGCATCTTCCGCCATTTTTGTTTCTACATCAGCGAGTACGACCTTCTTAACTTTCTCCAGCTCGACTACCGCTTCAACAGCAATATCGCACTGGTCGATGCCGTCATAAGAGAGCGTGGGACGAATCTTAGAGAGCGTTTGCAGCGATTTAATCGGCTTCATACGGCCGCGATCAACGCGCTTGGCCAACAGGCCACTGGCTTCTGACATACCCAAATCCAACGCTGGATTGTTGATGTCTTTCATCAATGCGGGGTAGCCTTTGATGGCGTTTTGATAGGCGATACCGCCACCCATGATACCGGCACCAATAACTGCTGCACTTTGTACTTTTTTGGCACCACTTTTAAGGGGCTTGGTTTGTACTTTAGCCGCTTTGCCCAGGTACTGGTCTGCCAAGAAAACACCAACCATTGCGCGCGCTTGTGGCGTTTGAGTGAGAGCAAAAAACGTATCAGCTTCAACTGATAGTGCCGCATCGCGATCCATTCGTGCAGCTTTAGCCATAGCATCAACCGCGGCAATAGGGGCAGGATAATTTCGACCTGCTTTACCGGCGACCATAGCGCGAACGGTAGTCGTGGACATACCCAGTTCAATATCATTGAGCTGTAGCGCTGACGTTTTAGCACTGCGGCGGGCAGCGTAGTCCAGCTTCCCTTCGATAGCTTGGTCGAGCATACCCAAAGCGGCCTCACGCAGCGCTTCAGGAGCAACAACTGCATCGACTGCACCGGCAGCCAGAGCGGCATCGGGGCGCTGTTGCGCGGCGGTGGCTATCCAAGTAGCTGCGGTGTCATAACCGATCAAGCGCGGCAAGCGCACAGTGCCACCCCAACCCGGGACGACGCCCAAGTTAATTTCTGGCAGACCGACCTGTGCGGCACTGCTCATAACACGAAAATCAGCAGACAAGCAGATTTCGAAACCACCACCTAGAGCAAAACCGTTGATGGCTACTATCGAAGGGTATGGGAGCTCTTCAATGCGGTTGAGGTTGCCGTTGTTTTTCCCAGCCCAACCGAGGAACTCTTCTTTGGGCTGGCCAAACAAGCCGACAAATTCTGTAATATCCGCGCCAACGATAAACACTGGCTTAGTACTGGAGATCAACAAGCCCTTTACACCACTGGCAGTCTCTAAAGCATCCAGTGCGGCTGTTAACTCATCAACTGTGGCAGCATCAAATTTGTTCACCGACTCGGCTTGATTGTCAAAACAGATTTCAGCTACACCGTTGTCGTGCAACGTTAAAGAAAGCGATTTACCCGTATACATAACTTCTCCTTGGGTTTTTTCGTAAAAAAAGGGTTTAGAAGTTTGAGTGGCTAGCAGTACACAAGCCGCACAATAACTACCCTTTCATCATTTCACCCCTATCGAGCTCTGGCAATCTCTATCAGTTACTTTTAGTGGATTGCGAGTTCTGAAAGAAGCTGGCCTATTGTTTTAAACCTCTACTACCAATGTCGAGTATCGGGGTGCTTTGGGTATTGTTAAATTCTCATGGTCCCTCAACTCCTATAACAGGATTACAACAAAAGAAAGGTGGCACCTATGTCTGATAGCAATACGCAAGCAAGCGCCTATTGGAAAGAAAACCTCGCGATCATCGTCAAGATTATGGTCGTCTGGTTTATCGTTTCATTTGGCTTCGGGATCCTCTTGGTCGATCAACTCAACGCAATCACTATCGGTGGTTACAAGTTGGGCTTCTGGTTCGCCCAGCAAGGGTCAATTTATGTCTTTGTCGTTCTGATCTTTTACTACGCTAAAAAGATTGAGCAGCTCGACGAAAAATACGACGTCCACGAAGATTGATCGTCCATAACACTTATCAAGAAAAATAAGGGGTAGCACTATGGATCTACAAACCTTGACCTATGCCGTGGTCGGAGCAACATTCTTGCTCTATATCGGTATTGCAATTTGGGCCCGGGCGGGAACCACCGGGGAATTTTATGTGGCGGGTAAAGGCATTGGCCCTATCCAAAACGGTATGGCGACCGCCGCTGACTGGATGTCTGCAGCCTCGTTCATCTCTATGGCAGGCCTTATTGCCTACATGGGTTACGGCGGTTCAGTATTCCTGATGGGTTGGACTGGCGGCTACGTTCTACTGGCCCTGCTGTTGGCACCTTACTTGCGCAAGTTTGGCAAGTTTACTGTGCCGGAGTTCATCGGCGACCGTTACTACGGCAACTCTGCCCGTATTGTTGCGGTTATCTGTTTGATCATCGCCTCAACCACTTACGTTATCGGCCAGATGAAAGGCGTCGGCGTTGCGTTCTCGCGTTTCCTTGAAACCGATTACGACACTGGCCTCTACATCGGTATGACAATCGTATTCATCTACGCCGTTCTCGGCGGCATGAAGGGTATTACTTACACCCAGATTGCTCAGTACTGCGTACTGATCTTTGCTTACACTGTCCCCGCTGTATTCATCTCTCTGCAGCTCACTGGCAACCCAATCCCTCAGCTGGGCCTGGGTTCTGCTATGGCTGACGGCAGTGGTACCTTTATGCTCGACAAGCTCGACTTGGTCATTCAAGATCTTGGCTTTGGCGAGTATTCAGAAGCTAAGCGTTTGAGCACGCTCAATATGTTTGCTTACACCATGTCGCTAATGGTCGGTACTGCGGGTCTTCCCCACGTTATCATCCGCTTCTTCACTGTGCCTAAAGTCCGCGATGCGCGCACTTCAGCCGGTTGGGCATTGATCTTCATCGCTATCCTCTACACCACTGCTCCTGCAGTTGGCGCCATGGCGCGCTTGAACCTGATGGAAACCATTCAGGTGGGTGAAGTAGGCAGCCCTGAAGGCAACTTGCTCTACGAAGAACGCCCACAGTGGTTCAAAAACTGGGAGCAAACCGGTCTGTTGAAGTTTGAAGACAAGAACGGTGACGGTCGCATCCAACACTACAACGACAAAAACCCAGAAATGGCTGCTAAAGCTGCCGAGTTTGGCTGGGCTGGCGACGAAATGGTCAAGGTTGACCGCGATATTATCGTACTGGCCAACCCCGAAATCGCCAAACTGCCCAACTGGGTGATCGCCCTTGTAGTAGCCGGTGGTCTCGCTGCAGCTCTCTCTACTGCTGCAGGTCTACTGTTGGCAATCGCTTCATCTATCTCTCACGATCTGCTCAAAGGTATTTTGATGCCTGACATTTCAGAGAAAAATGAGCTGATGGCTAGCCGTATTGCCATGGCCGGTGCTATTGCCGTTGCCGGCTATCTCGGCCTCAACCCACCCGGGTTTGCCGCAGGTACGGTAGCACTGGCATTTGGTTTGGCTGCATCATCTATCTTCCCTGCGTTGATGATGGGTATCTTCTCAACCAAGATGAACAAAGAAGGTGCTATCGCCGGTATGATTGCTGGTATCAGCGTCACACTCTTCTACGTCTTCCAGCACAAAGGGATCTTCTTTATCCCCGAGTGGAGCTACCTGGAGTCTTGGGGCAGCAACTGGTTCTTCGGTATTGAGCCCAACGCGTTTGGTTTTGTTGGCGCCATTGTTAACTTTGTAGTCGCCTTTGCCGTCGACAAAGTGACTGACGAGCCGCCACAGCACATTCAGCAACTGGTTCTCGACGTGCGCACTCCGCGCGGCGCAGCAGAAGCTGTAGACCACTGAGGTAATCCTTCAGCGGTTTAATCAAGGGGAGTGCTACTTCGGTAGCCTCCCCTTTTTTTATTCGGTAAAGTAACCTCTATAAAAACAACACAAGAGTATTCAGCATGATGGAAGTTATCGAATACGCCCTGGTTCTCAGTGGCGTTATCACTATTGCGACCTCAATTTTTTATTACTATCGCCGCACTGGCGATCAATTTCAGATTGGCCAAATTGTTCGCGGCAAGCTTGAATTGGATGGCAGAGAGTTTCTCTTCAACCGCGTCGGTCTCTCTCTGCTCGCTATGGGCGTAATGATTCGCTACGTCAACCAGATCTTTTTAGGCTAAAAAGAGCGTGAGTGCAGCGCTGTTAGCAATACTCTCTGGGCTCTACTT
>JBELGO010000108.1:0-4794 GCA_042091915.1 SAR92 clade bacterium
ACTATCAGCTAGCCATCTTCCAATATAGTTGCAATTTCAAACCACGCCTCTTCAGCACTCTCCAGCTCGGCACGCAGAGCACCTTGCCCAGCCAGCTGCTCTTTAAGGTGCGCCTTATTCTGCTCATCGTAAGCTTCAGGCGCTGCCAGCCACTGCTCTATATCGGCAAGCTGCTGTTGGAGACGCTGCATTTCGCGCTCTAATGTCTGCTGCTTTTTGCGCAGAGGTGCCAGCTTGGCGCGCTGCTGGGCGGCCGCCTGGCGATCGGCGCGCCTATCCATCGCAGTCGGCGCGCTGGCTGCAGCTTCTTGCTGTGTCGCTTGCTGTAAACCAGATGGCTCAGCGAGCCGATTTTGGTAGTCGGTCAAATCGCCAGCAAAGGGCTCCACGCCACCATCGCAGACCAACAAGAAATCGTCGACGCTATTGCGCAGCAGATGGCGATCGTGCGAAATCAGCACCAGCGCCCCCTCATAGGCGTTAATCGCTTCAGCCAGAGCCTGGCGCATATCGATATCCAAATGGTTGGTCGGCTCATCTAAAAGCAGCAGGTTGGGGCGCTGCCAAATAATCAGCGCCAGCGCTAAACGGGCCTTTTCGCCGCCAGAGAAATCTGCCACTGGGGCATCGACAGCGTCGCCGCGAAAATCGAAGCCGCCGAGAAAATCGCGCAATTTTTGATCGCTGACCGCAGCGCCCTCGCCACTGTGCAAACGCTGTAGATGCAGCAGCGGCGAGGCAGCGAGATCGAGTGCCTCTAACTGCTGCTGAGCAAAGTAGCCGACTCGCAATCGCTGCCCCTCAACACGCTCGCCCGAGAGCAGTTCCAATTCTGCCGTGAGACTTTTAACTAAGGTACTTTTACCGGCGCCATTGGGGCCGAGCAGGCCGATGCGGGCACCGGGCTGTAACTCAATATTCACTTTATGCAAAACTGCCCGGCCCGGGTAACCGAGCAGTGCTTCACTCAAACCCAGCAGTGCACCGTTACCCGCTGGGCTGTCGGGAAAGCGGAAACTAAACGGCGAATCAACATGCGCAGCAGCTATCTCATCCATGCGCGCCAGCTCTTTCAAACGGCTCTGGGCCTGGCGGGCTTTGCTCGCTTTGTAACGAAAGCGAGCGACAAACGCTTCGACTTCGCTGCGCCGCACCCGCTGCTTCTCGGCCATAGCCGCTTGTAGAGCGAGCCGCTCTGCGCGGATCCTCTCGTAGGCGCTATAGTTGCCCCCATAGGAGACAATATCGCCCCCCTCTATACGCACCACGCGGTTAACAATCGCATCGAGAAAATCGCGGTCGTGCGAGATAATCACCAAGGTGCCTGGGTAGCGCTGCAACCAGCGCTCGAGCCACAGCGTGGCGTCGAGATCCAAGTGGTTGGTCGGCTCATCGAGCAGCAGTAGATCAGAGCGCGCAATCAGCGCGCGCGCCAAATTGAGGCGAATCTGCCAACCACCGGAAAACTCATCCACCGCGCGAGCCCCATCACCGGCAGCAAAGCCCAAACCATCCAGCAGTTGTTCGGCGCGGTTGGCAGCGGTGTATCCATCGAGCTCGTCGAGGCGCTGATAGGCTTGCGCGAGGGCGTTATCATCGCCGCTCTCGCTGGCGCGGGTAATCTCAGCTTCTGTTGCGCGAAGCTCGACATCGCCATCGAGCAGATACTCCAGTGCACTGCGCTCAGCGCCCAACACCTCTTGCTCCATATGGGCAACTCGCCAACTGCTGGGCATAGACAACTCGCCCGCATCCAAACTTAGCTGCCCACACAACAGCTTGAACAGCGAGCTTTTGCCGCAACCATTAGGACCAATCAAACCGACTTTATGGTCGGCATGGATACGCATATCAGCGCCGCTAAAAAGCAATTTAGCGCCGCGCCGCAACTCGCCGCCACGCAGCTCAATCACGGCTGTCGTCCTCGCCAAATTGCGGCTGGCTACCATCGCCACGCAAAGGGTCTAACAGCCGGCGCTGGCCGTTGCTGTGAATCTCCAGCGCCAACTCTAAGAGCATCCCAAGCTCGCCGCGCGGAAACCCTTGGCGGCGAAACCAGAGCAAGTACTCCTCTGGAAGGTCGATCAGCACACGCCCCGCATATCGCCCAAACGGCATGGTCTGTCGCGCCAATTTTTTCAACTGATCCTGCAATGTATCATCACCTTTTTGTGCGCCAACACCTCACAGGTTTGCGCGAAGGCGCTATGATAGAACAGCGTTACACCGACCAACAGCAAAAACCCGGGAGAGCTATGCCAAATATCCAACGTTTCGCCCTCAGCGCCGTGTTTTTTGGCACTCTTTTAACTGGCGCTGGCTGTTCGCAACCCAGCCATACCGACACTGCTCTGACAGCTCAAAATAGCGCTGCGGCAACCATGGTCGAACAGCTCGCCAATGGCCAGTTTGATCAACTTGGCCACATACAAATTGCCACCGATAAAATCTCGCCGGTGCGCGCCAAGCCCGAGCGCCCCCACCAGTTACTCGTGCTTCCTGTCGCTTTTTCCGATGTCAGCTTCGAGCGCCACTCAGGTGCGACGGAGGCAGATAAACTCAACCGCGACTATTTTCAACAAGCTCTGTTTGGTCGCGATGACAGTGGCCACTACTCGCCGGGCACACTGCCGCACTACTACCTACAGCAGTCACAGGGACGCTACCACATCGATGGCCATGTACTGCCTGTGGTAGAGCTGCCGCACTCGCTCGCCGAGTTTGGCCGACCGCTGCGCAACAGTGATGGCAGCTGGCGCAACGACAGCAAACCTAGCCGCATGGTAACCGCCGCCATACAGGCCGCATTCGCCGCGCAGCCCGACTACGACTGGCAGCAGCACGATATTTGGGATCCCACCGATTTTGATGGTGATGGCAACCGCAACGAAGCCGATGGCTATCTCGACCACTTAATTGTTGTTTACGCCGGTAAAGCGCAATCCTCTTGCCACGGCTTATACAAACTCGCCGACCGCTTTACCAGCGGCCAGGACGAGACGGTTTTCGACACGCTCAGCCCCGCAGAGTTAGCTTGCGCCAATCGGGTCTGGCCACATCGCAGCTCTATCACGGAGAACCTCACCTCCGGCCCTATAGTCGACGGCCTCCAACACCAGCGCGGTGGTGTACAGCTTTCAGAGACTCTCTGGCTCTACGACTACAACATGCAGTCCGAATATACAGATGTCTCTACCTTCATCCACGAGTTTGGTCACTCCATCGGTCTGCCTGATCTCTACGCTTCTCGCACCAATAACTCCACTGCCAGCTGGGACCTGATGGCCTCAACCAGCTCGCCGCAACCCCAAGCACTGAGCAGCTGGTCGCGGATGATGCTCGGCTGGCTAGAGCCGTGCGTGGTTCGCCCACCCGAATTTGGTGGCGCCCAGCAGGGTGCCGTTGAACAGCATGTGATGAATCTGCCCGCCCCCCTTGCTAGTGAGAGCTGTGCGGCCACCATGGTGATTTTGCCACCCAAAATCCGCGAGCTTAATCTCGGCCCGCTCGCGCCAAGCCACGGCTCACAAGCGGCCTACAGCGGCCAAGGCAACGATCTGCAACGCAGCATAACCCGCGAGTTTGATTTCACGGGCCAGAGCGCAAACAGTGCGCCGTTGACGCTGCGTTTTGATGCCTGGTTTGATATAGAAGCCGATTGGGACTACCTCTATATAGAAGCTGCCGCAGCCGGCGAACCGTTTACCCGCCTGCTGCCCACCGACCGCAGTGACAGCCAGCCAGGCTCGATAATGCCCTCCAAGCAGGGCCATGAGGGCAGCGGCTCACTGCCCGGACTGACTGGTCGCTCAGGTGACTTGGATGGCGATGGCCGAGTTGAGAGCAATTCCGGCTGTGATCTCAACGCAGAGCGGCCCAGTAGCGCAGAGCAGATCGACACCGACCTACTCGATCTGTGTACAGAGCCAGTCTGGATCACTGCCGAGTTCGATCTAGAGGCATGGCGAGGACGAACTGTACGCCTGCGCTGGCACTACTTTACCGATGGGGCCGCGGTTAATGATGGCGCTCTGATCGACAATATTCGCGTTGATGCGATCCAATATTTTGAAAACTTTGAAAAACCTAACGCGCTAGCAGCAGAGAGTGGCTGGATAAACAATGCGTTTAGTCTCTCCGGCGGCCAACACCGTTTGACTGTGCCGCACTACCTTTTACTCGAATACCGCGACCCCTACGCCGACTTTGGTCTTGCACTCAACTACGATGCCAATCTGGCCAAGCATGGGCTGCTGTTTTATCCAGAAGAAGAGCGAGATGAACCCTCTTTTAAGGCCACTACGATTAACTACCGCCCCGGTCTTTTAGCGTGGTACTACAACGGTGAATATCTGTGGAGCCAAAATGAACCCTCGCAAAATGGTCCCGGCAAAGGTTTCCTGCTACTGCTAGATAGCACTGCGCAAGAGTTCACTCTACCCGGGTTGGAGAGCGAGCTAAAACAAGATGACAATGGCTGGAACTTCTACCGGTTTGATCCCGAGCAGCAACCACTGCTGAAACAGCGCTATGTCGAAACTGCCTGTTTTTTGCGCCGGGCAGACTACTTTCCCAGCGAACTGCGCGACCAATACAGCGAGCTCTGTGGCAGTTCGGCAGCTCCTTCAGTTGAAACTGTGACCTACCAGGGCCGTTCACTGCGCTACGGCTACACCATTATCAACGAGCTACTGCCCGGCACTGCCCGGCAAGAGTTCAAAGCCGCCAGCAGCTTTTATGATATGCAGCCGCGCGCCGGCGAACCGTTTTACCGGCTTTACGACCGTCTATTGC
>JBELGO010000109.1:0-4708 GCA_042091915.1 SAR92 clade bacterium
CAGAGCAAATACCCAGAGTATGCCGGCGCTGCTATTTTTGTTTTTCTCTACCATCCACAAACAGAGGAAGTAGGGCAGCAGTGTCCAAAGGCCGAAGTAGGGGGCATTGACCATCATGGCGACAGCAGCCATCACTGCACTAAAAGTGAGTGTGACGCCCAGCAATAGGTAAGTTGAGCGGAGGACTTTGCTCACCTCTGGGCTGAGCGCAGTGCTGGTAATTCCTGACGGATTGCGTGTGAGCGAGTGTTGGTCGTTCATTCTGTTTAGTTCTCCATGTAGCCATTGATAAGCCGGCGGGATTGCCGTGCCAACTAAATACCGTTGCAATGATAAATTTAGGGGGTGATAGCGAACTTTTCAAGACTTATCGCACCCTTTTCGAGAGCGATATACCACCCAAAGTCACCCCAATCCCCCAAGACCCAGCGGGTCTTTGCGCCATGTTGGTGGATGTTTGGCCGGTGAGTGTGGCCATGAATTAAGCGTGTTACCTGGTGTTCTGCCATGACTTGCACAACGGTCTCTTCATTGACATCCATAATTGAAGAAGCCTTATTGGCGCTGGCAGCGCGACTTTTAGCGCGCCACTCGCTCGCCAGGCGTTGCCTGCGGCGCAACGGCAGATGGCTGAGCACGAACCGGTAGAGTGGATTGCGCGATTTGCGCCGAAACCGCTGGTAGTCAATGTCATCGGTGCAGAGTAGATCGCCGTGAGTGAGCAATATCGCACCGCCACTGTCTTCAAGAAGCGCATAATCACCCAGCATCTTGCACTCGCTTTCGCGGGCAAAACGCTTGCCGAGCAAGAAGTCGCGATTACCTTGTTGTACAAAGCAATCTACTCCGCGCTGGTTAAGGCCAGCCAGTAAATCTTTGACTTGTGTGGCGAGCGGTGATGGGTCGTCGTCGCCAATCCAGGCTTCAAAAAGGTCGCCAAGGATATAGAGCTGATCGCCGCGGTTTAATCTCTGTGCGCAAAACTGTTCCAGAGCGGCCAAAAGTTCTGGCCGCTCTGGTGCAAGGTGTAAATCTGAAATTAAGAAGCGGGTCACGCCGAAAACTGAATTTTATCGGTCGGCGTAAGCGTCACTGATTAATGTTTCAGTGATTTCGATGGCGTCGGCCGGTACGTCTTGGTGGAAACCTGAGCTGCCGGTGCGCACCTCTTTGATGGCGTTAACCACATCCATGCCATCGACCACTTTGCCAAATACAGCGTAGCCCCAACCCTGTGGATTTTTGCCGCTGTGGTTGAGGAATTGATTGTCGGCAACATTGATAAAAAACTGCGAAGAGGCTGAATGGGGGTCGTTGGTACGGGCCATCGCCAGAGTGCCAATTTCGTTTTTGAGGCCGTTGTCAGCTTCGTTTTCGATAGGTGCGCGACCTTCTTTCTGGTTCATGTCGCTGTCCATGCCGCCACCTTGAACCATAAAGCCGTTGATCACACGGTGAAAGATGGTGCCGTTGTAAAAACCATCGCGAGCGTATTGCAAGAAGTTAGCCGCCGACAGTGGCGCTTTGTCAAAATCGAGTTCAATAGCGATGTCGCCCATATTGGTGCGCAGTGTGATCATAGTGAGTTACCTGAATTAAACGAATAAGAGTTGATAGCCAAGTCGCTAGCGGTGAAGCGCCGCTAGCAGGGCGACATTGTAACGGTTGCAGGGGCGCTTTTGAAATAAATCGGCACAGCTGGGTGTTTATTGGCGCTATTATCCGAAGATTGGTTTATCCGCACGAACTCTACCGATATAATTAAAGTTTTCACTTGGTTGCTGTAGCGCCCACTGATGAGTCACCCTAATGACAGATCCGCTCGACCCCAATGCCGCCCCTGCTGGCAACTTTATTGAACAGATTATTCGCGATGACCTCGCCACCGGCCGCGTGCAGAGCGTGGTGACCCGGTTTCCGCCTGAGCCCAACGGCTATTTACACATCGGCCATGCCAAGTCTATCTGCCTGAATTTTGGCTTAGCCGAGCAATTTAATGGCCAGTGCAACCTCCGTTTTGATGACACCAATCCGGAGAAAGAGAGCCAAGAGTATGTGGATGCCATTATTGCGGATGTGAAGTGGCTCGGTTTTCAATGGGCTGGCGAAGTTCGCTACGCTTCTGACTACTTTGGCCAGCTCTATCAGTGGGCCCAATATCTGGTCGACAACGGCTTAGCCTATGTTTGTGAGCTCAATGCCGAAGAGATGCGCGACTATCGCGGTACCTTGACCGAACCCGGCCGCCCCAGCCCCTACCGTGAGCGGCCGCCCAGTGAAAGCCGTCAACTGCTCGAGGCGATGCGCTGCGGCGATATCGACGAGGGCAAAATGACGCTGCGCGCCAAAATTGATATGGCCTCGCCCAATATCAATATGCGCGATCCAGTGCTCTACCGCGTGCGCAAAGTAGCCCACCACCGCACCGGCAGCGATTGGAATATTTATCCCAACTACGACTTTGCCCATGGCCAAGAAGATGCCATCGAGGGGGTCAGCCACTCAGTCTGCACCCTCGAATTTGCAGCTAATCGCCCGCTCTACAACTGGTTTGTAGAAAACTTACCGCTGCCCAGCCAACCGCGGCAATATGAATTCGGCCGCTTAAACCTGACCCACACCATGACCAGTAAGCGCAAACTCAAGCGCTTGGTGGATGAGCGTGTGGTAGATGGCTGGGACGATCCGCGTATGCCGACTATTAGTGGTCTGCGCCGTCGTGGTGTCACCGCCAACGCGATCCGCGAATTTTGTAATAGCCTGGCTGTCGCCAAAACTGACGGTGTGGTCGATATCGCTCAGTTTGAGCACTTTATTCGCGATGATCTCAACACTCATGCGCCGCGCGCTATGTGCGTTATCGAGCCGCTCAAGGTGGTGCTGACCAACTGCACTGGCAGTGAAGAGTTAACCGCTGCCAATCACCCCAACCGCCCAGAGCTGGGTGAGCGTGTGTTGCCATTCGATAGTGAGCTCTACATTGATCGCAGCGATTTCAGTGAAGACACCACCCTGTCGCGGAAAAAATTTAAGCGCCTGGTGCTGGGTGAGTATGTGCGCCTGCGCGGCGCTTATATCATCCGTGCGGACGAGGTCGTGCGCGATAACGATGGCACCATTAGCCAGCTCAACTGCTCACTGGTTGAGGGTACAGTTGGCGCCGATGGCCCCGAGGGCGTGCGCCCGCGCGGGGTTATTCACTGGGTTTCTGCGCAGCGTTCACAACCGGCTGAGCTGCGTCTTTACGAGCGGTTATTCACCAACCCGAATGTTGAAGAGGGCGATGTGGATCTGCTCGAGCAAATCAATCCCGCTTCACTCACAGTGGTCAATGATGCCCGCGTGGAGCAGAGTTTGGCTGCGGCCCCCCAACAGACCTACCAATTTGAACGCGAAGGCTATTTTGTGCGCGAACCCTCAGTGGCAGACCGATTGGTCTTTAATCTCACCATCGGTTTGCGCGATAGCGGCAGAGGGCAGGGCAAATGAGTGTTCAGCCAGAGCTGCAGCTCTACAACACCGCCAGTCGCAGTAAACAGACATTTGAACCACTCAATGCAGAGCGAGTGACTATGTATGTTTGTGGGCCGACCGTTTACAACCGTGTGCATATTGGCAACGCCCGCCCAGCGGTGATTTTCGATACGCTGTTTCGGCTTTTACAGCAACGCTATGGCCGTGTTGATTACGCCCGCAATATTACCGATATAGACGACAAAATCATTCAAGCCGCAGCTGCTAATGGCGAGAGTGCCGCAGCGCTGACACAGCGTTTCACGCAGGCCTATTTTGACGATATGGCTGCGCTCAATAATTTGCCGCCACCGATTGTGCCGCTGGCCACAGAGCACGTCGCTGAAATGCAGGCGCTAGTCGCTGCGCTGATTAGTAGCGGTCACGCTTATGTGGCGGAAGGCCATGTGCTTTTTCATGTTGAGTCAATGGACAACTACGGCGCACTCTCTGGTCGCAGCTTGGATGAAATGCTCGCTGGTGCACGTGTGGAAGTGGCCAGTTACAAGCGCCACCCCGGTGACTTTGTGCTCTGGAAACCTTCCAGTGACGACCAGCCCGGTTGGGATAGCCCTTGGGGTCGCGGCCGTCCGGGTTGGCACTTAGAGTGCTCGGCAATGATCGAGAAACACCTGGGCGAAACCATCGATATTCACGGCGGTGGGCAAGATTTAATTTTCCCCCACCACGAAAACGAAATAGCCCAAAGCTGCTGTGCGCACGGCGGCAAGCCGCTGGCTAAATTTTGGCTGCACAACGGCTTTATCAATATTGATGGCGAAAAGATGTCCAAATCTTTGGGCAATTTTAAAACGGTTCATGAGCTGCTGAGTCTCTACCGAGGCGAAGTGCTGCGCTACGCCTTGCTGGCGGCGCACTATCGCTCAGAGGCCAACTTTAGTGGCGATCTCTTGGCGCAGGCGCAGAGCTCGCTGGATACCCTCTACGGTGCATTGCGCAGCCATACAGAAATCGCTGTTGAAAGCTGCGATGTGACCTGTACAGCCGGCTATGCGGCCTTGTGCGACGATCTCAATACTCCGATTGCTCTGGGTGAATTGCATCGCTTGGCACGCCAACTCAACAGTGCCGAGAGCGCTGCTAAGCCCGCGATTAAATCAGAATTGCTCGCCGTGGCTGAGCTTCTCGGTTTGCTGGCAGGCGATGCCAATGAGTGGTTTACCGCCACTCAAGA
>JBELGO010000110.1:0-4754 GCA_042091915.1 SAR92 clade bacterium
TGGCAGTTAATATCGCCTCATGATTGTACAAAAATTGGATCGCCAAGTGTCACTTTTGACCCCGACAAACCGTGCGCAATCGGCTATTATGAACGACTTGATTTTGACTCTACCCAGGCCCAGCTCAGCGCTGGCAGACAAGGAGACCCCTATGATCGTTAAACCTCGCGTGCGCGGCTTTATGTGTACTACAGCTCATCCGGCGGGTTGTGCCGCTAACGTCGCTGAGCAGATTGCTCACATACAGGCCAATCCGGTGCCACAGAAAGCCAAGCGAGTGCTGGTTATCGGCGCGTCGACCGGCTACGGGTTGGCTGCACGCATTACCGCAGCTTTTGGCAGCGGCGCGAGCACTTTAGGGGTTTTCTTTGAAAAGCCAGGCAGCGAGACCAAAACCGGCACTGCTGGTTGGTACAATTCAGTCGCCTTCCATAACGCAGCAGAAAAGCAGGGGCTCTACGCCAAAAGTATCAATGGCGATGCTTTCTCTGATGATATTAAGCAGAAAGCTCTCGATACTATCCGCGAAGATCTCGGCCAAGTGGATTTAGTTATCTACAGCCTCGCTGCGCCGGCGCGCCAGCACCCTAAGACTGGGGTTTTACATCGTTCTACGCTCAAGCCTATCGACAAGTCAGTCACTCTGCGCGGCGTCAATACCGACAAAGAGGTGGTCCAGACTTTTTCGCTCGAGCCTGCATCGCAAGATGAGATCGACAACACCGTTGCAGTAATGGGCGGTGAAGATTGGCAGATGTGGATGGAGGCGCTAGCTGCAGAGGGATTGCTGGCCGAGGGGGCCAAGACCGCTGCGTTTACCTATATCGGCGAAAAAATAACCTGGGATCTCTATTGGCACGGCACTATCGGGCGTGCCAAGCAGGATCTCGATAAGCGCGTTGTCGCTATCCGCGAACTCTTAGCTCCGCTCGGTGGAGATGCGCGCGTGGCGGTGCTCAAAGCCGTGGTGACTCAGGCGAGCTCGGCCATTCCAATTATGCCACTCTACCTGGCGCTGCTGTTTAAAGAGATGAAACGCGACGGCACTCATGAAGGCTGCATTGAACAGTTGCAGCGATTGTTTGCAGAGTGTTTGTACACGGATAGCCCGCGCCTCGATGACGAGGGCCGTCTGCGCGTTGACGAGCTTGAGTTGCGTCCAGAAATACAGGCGGCAGTCGCCGCTGCCTGGGCAGATATCAGCGATGACAATCTTGCCGAAAGCACCGATTTTGAAGGCTATAAAAGCGAGTTTTTGCGTCTATTTGGCTTTGGTCTGGAGGGCGTTGATTACTCAGCCGATGTCGCCGTAGACGCCACTATCGACGCGCTGGTTTAGTTTAGGCTGTGGCTAAATCTACATCTGTTGCCAGCCGCTTTCATCGCGGCCTGCTGGCGCCGCGCTGCTGGCCAACTTGGTTATTGATGGGTATTTGGTGGTTGGTGGTTCAGCTTCCTTATCCTGTGCTACTGACTTTGGGGCGTTTGCTAGGTTGGCTGCTCTATTTGATTCCATCCGAGCGCAGAGCCATTGCGCTGCGCAACTTGGAACTCTGTTTTCCCGAACTGAGTGACAGGCAGCGTCGCCGCTTGGCCCGCGCCAACTTTGTCAGCCTAGGCATTGCCTTATTTGAAACAGGTATCGCCTGGTGGTGGCCGCGCTGGCGCTTTATGCGTCTGATCGAGGTGGTCGGGCTAGAGAATGTTGAAGCGTTAAAAGGGCAGGGGATAATGCTGCTCGGCGCGCATTTCACCACCCTAGAGGTCGGCGGTGCAGCTATCGCCGGTACACTTCCTATGGATGGCATGTACCGGGCTCACAAAAATCCCGTTTTAGATTTTGTTCAGGCGCGCGGGCGCACCAGCAAAAGCCTCGGCAACACAGTGGTGTTTGAGCGCAAAGATGTGCGCGGCACTATGAAGGCGCTCAAGGCCGGCAGGATACTTTGGTATGGACCAGATCAAGATTACGGTTTGCGGCAGGGCTTGTTCGCCCCATTCTTTGGACAGCAAGCGGCAACCGTCTATGCCACCGCACGCTTTGCAGAAAAAACCGGTGCGGCTGTAGTCCCCTTCAGCCACGTTCGCAAACCCTGGGGGAAAGGCTATCAGCTCAAGCTCCACCCTCCATTAAAAGAGTTCCCCAGCGGCGACGATTTAAAGGACGCTACGCGCGTCAATGCGGTTTTAGAGCAGATGATACGCACTGCGCCAGATCAATATTTGTGGGCTCACAAACGCTTTAAAAACCGCCCCGAAGGAGAGCCCAGTGTCTACGCCAAGTAGGCGGCTAACTTATAAAATTTGTCCGCTGCAACTGCGCTGGCAGCGATGCCTTGTGCAGCCTAGCTACGGGCGATACCATAGCGCTCTTTTCGCGCGGAGTATGTGATGATAACTGGTAGTATTGTGGCCATGGTCACGCCAATGAGAGACGACAACCTTGAGGTTGATTGGGAGGCGCTTGCCCGATTGGTTGATTGGCATGTCGGGCAGGGCACGGCTGCCATTGTAGCTGTCGGCACCACTGGAGAGTCGGCGACTCTAAACGTTGCCGAGCACGCCAAAGTCATCGGCGAAGTGGTTAAGCAGAGTGCTGGCCGTATTCCAGTGATCGCAGGGACAGGCGCCAATTCAACAGCCGAGGCGATTGAGCTCACTGAAGCGGCGGCACAAGCTGGAGCCGATGCCGCGCTACTGGTGACTCCCTATTACAACAAACCCACACAGGCTGGCCTTATCGCCCACCATGCGGCGATTGCTAAAGCGGTCGATCTACCGCAAATTCTCTACAACGTGCCAGGCCGTACAGCGTGCGACATGCTGCCCGAGACGGTGTTAGCGCTCAGCGCTATAGATAATATAGTTGGCGTTAAGGAAGCTACCGGTGATCTCGATAGGGCGCGTCAGTTGATAGCTAGCTGCCCCGCTGATTTTGCCATTTACTCGGGTGATGATCCCACCGCGCGCGAGCTGATCTTGGCCGGCGGTCACGGTGACATTTCGGTTACTGCCAATGTGGCTCCTGCGCTGATGGCGGCAATGTGTGCCGCGGCCCTGGCAGGTGATGCCGAGCAGGCGGCGGCGCTGGATGCCCGGCTTGCAGAACTGCACCGCACACTGTTCTTGGAAGCCAACCCGATTCCTGTCAAATGGGCTGTTGCTCGAATGGGTCTCTGTCAGCCGGCACTGCGTCTGCCAATGACACCTTTTTCACCACAGTATTACGCCGATGTTGAAGGCGCCATGCAGCTTGCAGGCATTCAACTTAACTCGTCGCTATAGGTCGAACGAATATATGAGAGCTCTGAATAAAACCCTACTATCTGTGGCTTTAGTTACGATAACTATCAGCCAGGCTGGCTGCAGTTGGCTGGGAATCCGCGACCGCTCACACGACTACCTGTTAGCTGAAGAGATGGCCCCAGTCGTTGTACCGGCCGGGCTGGACGATGCGGCTCTGGGCCAGATCTACCCGGTGCCAGAAGTGGCCTCAGACGATGTCGCTCTAGATGAGCTGGATGTCCCCAGGCCTGACCCAGCTGCCTTTATTGCATTTGAGCAGAGCGTTAAGATTCAGAGTTACGAAGACCGCCGCTGGATCTTGGTCAATCAGCTTCCCGGGGAGATTTGGCCGCGTCTGCGCAGCACCTTGGTACGCAACGGGATCCCTGCAGAGGTTGCCGATGGCGAGCGAGGCATTATCGACTCAGTGTGGGTGAAGTTTAATGATGATGAAGAGATGTCGCACCGGTTCAGGTTCAGCGTAATCCCTGGAATTGCCCAAGACAGCACAGAAATCTCAGTACTCCACCAGTCTGTGGCTCGCGGAGCAGAGCAGGGGGTGGAATGGCCGCAAAAATCAGTCGATGGCGTCCGCGAACGCGCTCTAATCCAGATGGTCGCCAATGAGTTAGCCAGCGCCAGCAACTACTCTTCTGTTTCACTGCTAGCGCAGACGATTGGAGGCAAAGGACGCGTTGAACTGATCACGCCAGAAGTTGCCGATCCGTATATTCTCATCCAGCTAAACTTTGATCGCAGCTGGGCATCGATGAGTTATTCTGCCCAGCGCGGTGGTTTCACCATTGTCGATCAGAACCGCTCAGGTGGCTCTCTGTTAGTCGATTTCACCGATGGAGAAAGTGAACAGCGCTCTTTCTGGCAGCGCTGGTTCTCAAGCGATGAGATTATTGTCAGCGATTACCAGCTGCTCTTGAAAGCCGTCGGCGCGAACGTCGAAGTACGCATCACAGCGGTAGACGGCAGCAGCTTGCCGCGCAAAGAGGCCCAGCGTCTGCTGGCGATACTGCGCAGTAACATGTCCTAACGGTGCGCTTTGCATCCATCGGCAGCGGCAGTGCCGGCAACGGTACGCTAATTGAGAGCGACGAAACGCTGTTGTTGGTAGATTGCGGTTTTTCCATAAAGGAGACAGCTGCGCGTATGGCTCGTTTGGGCAAAGAGCCCAGCCAGCTCACTGCGGTGCTGGTCACCCATGAGCACGGCGACCACTGGAAAGGGGTTGCGCCGCTTGCTCGAAAATTTAACCTCCCGGTTTACTTGACCGCTGGCACCTACAGAGCGGTATCTGGAAACGCCGGAGCAGGCAATTTTAATCTGATTGATAGCCACGCTGCGTTCACACTGGGCACCATTGAGGTCAACCCTGTTGCTGTGCCCCACGATGCGCGCGAGCCAGTACAGTTCACACTGACTTCCAGAGCAGGAAAATTGGGCATACTCACCGATCT
>JBELGO010000111.1:0-4736 GCA_042091915.1 SAR92 clade bacterium
CCATAGTGCCCGACATCACCGCCTGGGCGGCAAAATGAACAGCCTGCTGAGATGAACCACATTGGCGATCGATGGTTGTGCCAGGCACAGATTGATCGAGCCCAGCAGCCAGCCAGCTGGTGCGGGCAATGTCGCCTGCCAAAGGGCCAATGGTGTCGACACAACCAAAAATAACGTCGTCGTAATCACTGTCGGGGATAGCGTTGCGGTCAACTAATTGGCGCAACACGTGTGCACCCAGATCGGCGCCGTGAACATCGGCTAGCGATCCCTTGCGCCGCCCAGTGGGCGAACGCAAAGCATCAACAATATAAGCTTCTGGCATGGTTGCTCTCCTAGCGGGCGTGCGGCTGATCGCCGCGACCAAAGGTATATTCAGGGCCTATCAGGGCGTTGGGCTGCACCAACCACTCGTGCACACGGTTCTTATGGAAACCTGCATCACCCCATTCGCGGTCGAGGGCCCAACCGCGTTTGGCCCAAATTTGTAAATCGCACTCCCAGGTGTAACCCATCGCCCCAAATACCTGAATACTGTTGCGCGCAGCTAACTGCGCGGCTTCGCCGGCGACGACTTTAGCGTGAGAGACCGCCCAATCGGCTCGAGTTGCCGCCTGAGCAACGGTATAAGCGGCGCGATAGATAGGTGCGCGAGCAAATTCAATTTGCACAGCGCAATCAGCCAGCAAGTGTTTGACCGCTTGATTGACCCCAATCGGCTTGCCAAATTGGTGTCGATCTGCCGAGTAAGTTACCGCCTGTTTGACCATGGCATCAGCAAGCCCGACTAACTGTGCAGCGCTGCCCAGCGCCCCGCGATTAAGTGTGGCGCGCCAACAAGCTGCACCGAGCTCACCGTCGGCGACCCGTGTTGCAGCACTGGGCTGCCACTCCAGAGCCCCTAAACGACGGCTGGGATCACTGCTAGTGACTGGTGTCACGGCGACCTGATCGGCACTGAGCAGGTGTATATCATTACCGTGTCCGAGCAGAAAAAAGTCTGCCTCTGCGGCTAAATTTACGTAAGGGTTAAGGTGATGACCGACCGCAATGTGCAGCTCGCCGGCCATGATATTTTCCAACAGCACAGTCAGTTTCTCAGCAGCGCTCGGGTTGCCAGTAATTATGTCCACCAGCAGCGGCGCCACCACCAGGGCGGTCTCCACAGCGGGCTCAGGAAGCGCATAACGACCACAGCATTCAGCTAACTGAATAAAATCAGTGGCATCCAATCCCAGCCCGCCGAGCGATTCAGGCACGAGCATTGACGGCAAGCCGAGCTCCACCAATTGTGCACTGAGTTGTTGATCCATGCCGCTACCGTTTTCCCAGCGCTGACGTATGCGCTCTGCGGGAACCTCACTGCTGAGCAGTGTCGATAGGGCTTCAGCGTACATCTGCTGATCTTGATTGAAGGTAAAGTCCATGGTGACCCCGTCTGTAAACAGTTATCGCGCGGCTCAGCGTCGCGGCATACCAAGCATCCGCTCGGCAATAATATTGCGTTGAATCTCGTTGGAACCGGCGTAGATAGGACCGGATTGTGAGAACAGAAAACCATCTAGCCAGCGCCCCAACTGCTGTTTTTCATCCTCGCTGTGCGGGATGACTTCCGCGCGAGCACCAAGAATATTCATAGCAGTCTGGTGCATGCGGATATCCAATTCAGACCAGAAAATTTTGTTACAACTCGATTCCGCGCCAATAGAACCGCCGCTATCCAGACGCGAGGCGGTCTGGTATGTGGATAAAGCATAGGACTCGACATCCATGTAACAGCGGACGACAGCGTCTTCTAAAGAGGCATCGAGCAAGTCATGGCGGTGGCGTCGATAGAGCTCAACCAAGCGCTTGGAGGTATTTTGGAACCGCGCGGGGCTTCGCAGCATCAAACCGCGCTCAAAACCGGCGGTCGCCATGGCAATTCTCCAACCCTCGCCCTCGCCACCAATTAGGTGGTCGCGGCTAACACGCACATCATCGAAGAAAATTTCTGCAAACCCGGCCATACCATCTAGTTGGGCAATAGGTCGCACGGTCACACCGGGTGCATCTAGTGGCACTAAAATAAAAGACAAGCCGTGGTGTCTCTCTGAGGCCGGATCGGTGCGGAACAAACCAAAGGCGTAGTCGGCAAACGCCGCTCGTGTCGACCAGATTTTCTGACCGTTGATGATGAACTCATCCCCATTGGGTTCTGCTTTACTGCGAATAGCCGCCATGTCTGAACCGGCGCCCGGCTCCGACCAAGCCTGCGCCCACATCTCTTCACCGGATGCCATCTTGGTTAAGAAGCGCGCTTTTTGCTGATCCGTGGCGTACTCCATCAAAGTCGGGCCGAGCAAGAAAATACCATTTTGGTTCACCCGCAATGGTGCATCGGCGCGATAGTACTCCTCTTCAAAAATTAACCATTCAATCAGTGAGCAGTTGCGTCCACCGTACTCTTCTGGCCACGTCACCATTCCCCAGTTTCCTGAGGCGAGAGTTTTTTCCCACGCTATGTGCTGATCAAACCCCTCTTTGCAGTCAAAGCTCTGCAGTGGCTCCGCAGGTACATTGGCGTTCATCCAATCGCGCACTTCAGCGCGGAATTGGTTCTGCTTAGCGGTGTAGACTAATTCCATATTCGAACTCTCTGCGCTCAATTTTTATCTTGTTTTTTATTTTCACTGGCCATGCTCTGAGCATCGTGACCGCCCAACTTATGGCCGGAGACCAATTCGTTGTGTGCGTGTGAAAAATGGTGCCAAGCGAAAGCTGCATCCATCCCGGTTCGCTTGCCTTGAAGATCTTCGACATGGTTAATCGCCTGTTTAGTCAACGCCAAACCGAGACGCGGCATCTTGGCGATTTTCTCTGCTATCAGAGTGACATCAGCAGCGAGATTTTCACGGCTGGAGATCTGATTGACCATACCGAGCTGATAAGCGCGCTCCGAACCCATGCGGTCGGCAGTGAACAACAGTTCTTTGGCGATGCGCGGTGGCAGTTCAAATGGATGAGCAAAATACTCAACCCCCGGGATTCCCATGCGCACCACAGGATCTGAGAAGAAAGCATCGTCGGTGGCGACGATCAAGTCGCAAACCCAGGCCAACATCAAGCCGCCGGCAATACAAGCGCCCTGCACAGCCGCGATAGTTGGCTTGGGGATTTCACGCCAGCGCCGGCACATACCCAAGTAAGCCTCAGCCTCGCGCACATAGAGAAATTCACCGCCCTCTTTGTTGGCGTGGTCGTACCACATGGTGACGCGGTCTTGGCTGAGATGAATGTCGCGCCCGGGGGTACCGATATCATGGCCGGCAGAGAAGTGCTTGCCAGCACCCTCAAGAACAATCACCTTCACCTCGTCGTCAGCGACTGCGCGCTTAAACGCTGCATCCATCTCGTAAGTCATACGACCATTTTGTGCATTGTTGTAGGCGGGACGATTCATCGTCACGTAGGCGACCGGCCCCTCAACGCGGTAAAGGACAATATCTTGCTCTTCTGATTCGCTGCTAGTCTGCTGCTCGCTCATACTCTTCTCCTTTTTTCGCACCGGGCAATTAAGCCGCGCGAACTCCCGGCGGGTTATCTTTCAGCTGGCGAGCGCGCAAGTTTTGTGGGTCGAGCTCGGCGATCAAACGCAGTTGTGCCGCGGTTGGCGCAGTAGTGGTGGGTATATTGGCTTCTATCTGAAGATCAAAGCCGGTGTTGTCGATCACCTCTTGAACCGTGACACCCGGGTGCAAGCTGACTAAGCGTATGGCGTGGTTATCGCCACCAAAGTCCATAACGCAGAGGTTGGTGACAATCAGACGGATATCAATGTCATCGAGGCTGTAACCTTTGGGCAAACGGGCGGGGTTATAGCCGATTGAAGCGACAACATCGCACTCTCCATCGACAAACACTCGCTTGCTGTGCGCCGGCACAAAAAATGAATTCGCATGCGAGATAGAGTTACCGGGGAAACCGCGCACACCGAGCATCTGAATTTTCGGCTGCTGGTAGCTGCCGCCCAGCGCTGATATGTTGGCCTGACCAAAACGATCTATCTGGGTGGGGCCGACCATGGCATGACGTCGGCCACTCCAGACATTGTCAAATATGCGGCTAAAGCCCATCCAACACTCTTGCGCTTGCTCATCGCCGGCGTTGCGGCCGCTGATCGGGTTGGGTTTAGATAACAACCAAGCTTGGCTATCTGTCATCATCAGGTCGGGATTTTCTGTCAACATCGAAAGACTGGCCGCCAAGCGTGGCAGCGCACCAATTCCTGTAGCCAAGACTTCGCCATCTTTGGCAAACGCACCTGACGCCGCCACCACCATCAACTCAGCCAGGGTGAAATCGTCAGCGCTTGTGTCTGTTGTTTGGGGTGAGGACATAACTCTATTCCATCTCATTAGTTTGGTGTGGCACGCTACTGCAAGGTCCGCTCAAGGAGCGTTAGTAGACCGGGAGTGACAGCGACTGTATTTTCTCTAATCCACCCACTGCCTGTTGATAAGTCGCCTCATCAGCCTCGATAACCTCTTGGCGGTAATCTGCAAACTTGCCCTCGCCAATCGCTGCTGCATACGCTTTAAATGCTGTCACGTCGAAGCCGTACTGGGGATCGCATGAACTGGGGTGGGCACCGCCGGGGATACAGACGACGCTGCTGGTCTGAGAGCGCTCCCAGTGCACTGATCTAGCTTGCTCACCTTGATGAAAGAACTCTGTTTCTACCAACTCCTCGCAGG
>JBELGO010000112.1:0-85 GCA_042091915.1 SAR92 clade bacterium
CGCCTGGAAAGTGTGTATACGTTAATAGCGTATCGAGGGTTCGAATCCCTCTCTCACCGCCAATCAAAAAAGGTCCAGCAACGCT
>JBELGO010000112.1:185-4731 GCA_042091915.1 SAR92 clade bacterium
GGGCTTTTTTGTCGGTGAGTGTGGGTGAGAAGCCTCGCCGGGTTCGACTCATTGCGCAGCAATGAGGCCAAGTCGCCAAGCGACGCAGCCCCTTGGGGCCGTAAACGCATAGGTGTGTTTGCGGGCAATCCCGCCACCGCCAATCAAAAAAGGCCCAGCAACGCTGGGCTTTTTTGTCGGTGAGTGTGGGTGAGAAGCCTCGCCGGGTTCGACTCATTGCACAGCAATGAGGCCAAGTCGTCAAGCGACGCAGCCCCTTTGGGCCGCAAAGGCTTAGGTGCGTTTGCGGGCAATCCCGCCACCGCCAATCAGAAGAGGCCCAGCAACGTTGGGCTTTTTTGTGGCGGTAAGAGCGGCTCAGAAGCCTTGCTAGGCCCCACTCGAGCTGAAGCAATTTATTGGTTCTTGTGAGCGAAAATGCCCACACCATCGATTAAATTGTCTATTTCGAATTAAATGACAGAAAAATGAATTTTTCCTAATGATTTCAATGGCTGTGGGTGATTATAAGAGTTGTATTCCATTGAGAATAAGCGCAAAGTGAGCACAGTTAGGTAGTTCCATGGAATAAGGGGTCACCTGGAACTTTCGATTACTACAATTTCGCTGTAAAGGACTACATTGGCTAGACAGGATGTCATGGTTGAGCTGCCAGGCTCAACACAATCGGCAGTATCGGTAGAGGTTGCGTCAAGCAATCATGTTTACTGGTTAATGCTAGCTATAGATTCCTTGTCGGCACTCGATATAGCTAAACTTTTTGTTCGCACCAATACCGACCTAATCTTGCAATTGCCTGTGGGCACTGTACAGCTCAGCCGTTTCTTTGAGGCCTCAGATGCTTCAATCAGAGTGGTCATCAAGAGATCAAATGATGATCTAGAGGTGTTGAGTTTAAATAGTCAGGTATCGCAGTGGCTGCTGCATAGCTTGTCTGGTACCGAAAACGGTAATCAATTCAGGTCGGTGTCTTTTGATCTGCCTGATCCGGTTTGGGACTTCATTGGCACAGCCTTTCAACCTGATCACCAAGAGGCTCAAGAGCCTGGTCTGTTGTGGTGGCATTACGCCAGTTGTGGCGTTGCGCTCGCATCTGGCGTGTATTTCACCAAAGAGACCGTTGCTGATGATGACTTGGTGCTCTCTGGGTTAGTCATTGAATCCTCTATAGCTGAACGCCACGATTTGATGGTATCAGTTGTCGATGTCGACGGTGCCACTTTAGGCGGACAGTACGAGATTGCCCCGGACGGTAGTTTTGATGGAATCTTACCTCGCCAGAGTGGGGTTGTTATTTTTATCGCCAGCAGTGCGGGTGAATCCTCAAGTAGCTCATCAGACTTTCTCTCTGCTTCAGTTGAGTCGCCGCTAGAAGGGTCGCTCTACGCCATGCGCGTTCTCGACTCGGCAGACGGTGAAGCTAAAGTCACTATTAATCTGCTGACAACTTGGGCATTCCATCTTGCACAGCAGCACTCAGAGCGTGAGGGCCTCCCTTTTGATGCGGAGTTGGTAGAGGCCAGCTATAAAAACGTTGCCGAGTTAATGTGGTTGGCCGGTATAGAGCGCAGCGAAAGTGAGCAGTGGATTGACTACAGTGAGCCCACAGCACTCCCCGATAGCGAATTAGCGCCGTTAGAAGCTGAAAGGTTTCTCATGGTTGAGCAGTTGCTGTCCAAGGCATTGATGTTGCGTCAAGGCCGCATTGATGAGTTTGGACTAGCACTTGCTCAGTCATTGCAGCTATCAGACGACAGAGGTGAGTGGCGTCTAAGTGATGAGATGGCCAATGAACTCATTGCTGCGGCCGATGCAATCGGCGTGAATATTGTTGATTGGGTCTCTCTGGCTTTGGATCATCAGCCCCCAGAATTATATTTTGAGCTGCCTGTAACTATTACTGCAGATGAGCCAACAACTACTTGGCGAGATGGTGGGATCGTCTATTTAAATAGCAATGAGCCTATCAACGGGCTCGAGTTGAGCGATTTTTCCGTCGTTGGCGGTAGTGTTATCGCGGTGGAGAAGCTCACCGCGCAGCGTTGGGGGCTGACTGTCGAAATAGACGCGGGTTTTGATGGCGATGCCGAGATCAGATTGGCGGCCAATGCTCTAGTCGATAGGGGTCTGAATAGTAATGTGGAGCCACTGACGTTATCTGTGGCTGCTGATTTTCTGCCAGCCGTTATAGCATCCGCCAGTATTTATTCTAACAATAATTGGTCAACTCGCCATGCAGCCGAGGGCGATAGAGTCACTATCGACTTCACAGTTGATGAGACTCTGGCCGGCCTGCCAATGGTGCGTGGATTGGGTGTTGAGAGCAACGCGACGCAGCTCTCTGAGGGTATTTATCGCTGGAGTGCTCTGGTCAATTCAGATACTTCGACGGGTCCAGTGGATATAGAGATAAATTTAGTCGATTCAGTCGGGAATACCACCGTCTGGAATCGCCCCGCAAGTCTGCAAAGTGTGGAGATCGATACCACTGCACCGCTACAGATACTCAATGATTTAGCTATCAAAAATGATAGCGGTTTTGAGAGTGACGACCTTCTCACTAAATTCGCAGATCAATCTCTTCAGGCATCGTTAAGTGAACCTCTAGCAGCGGGTGAACGCCTCCAGCTCAAGCACAATGAAAGTGACTGGCAAGATATTTCTAGCTCCTTAACAGGTTCAGTGCTCAACCACCGGATATTACTGGTTGAGGGCGATAATCAACTCAGTTTTCGTGTGGCGGATGCGGCCAACAACCTGGGTCCAGAGAGCGAATATTCTGTAGAGTTAGATCAAGTTGCGCCAGAGATTATTTTACAGCAGCTCATTTCCAGTAATGACTTAGCCAATATAGCTGGTCTGGGCGATCGAATAACTCTGACAATTATCGCCGACGAGCCGATACTTTTACCGGAAAGCCTGTTGATAGCCGGTGCCAAGGCAGAGTTGCAACGCTTGGCGGACAACAGTTTTAGCGCTAGCGTTATCATCGATGATAACTTCGCTAATGGGCTTGTGGGGTATGAGTTTGCACTGACTGATCGCGCCGGCAATATCTCCCAGCCAAGAAACGAGTCGGCAGCTGACAGTATAATTATCGATAGCAGTGCTCCTATAGCACTTTTGCAAGAAATAGTCCTCTCCAGCGATACCGGCAGCAGTAGCTCAGACGCACTGACAAACACCGCCGAGCAGACAGTGTCTGCGCGAATTTCGGTGACACTGGAAGAGGGTGAGCAGCTACAGTTTTCACTCAATAGCCAGGCCTGGGTGACGGCAACGGATTTCTTAACCAATAGCCAATTCGCACTGCCAGTCATATTGCGCGAGGGGGTCAATCAGTTAGCTTGGCGTGTAGTGGATATCGCGGGCAACCTTGGCGCAGTGACGAGCTACAACGCCGAACTCGATACGACGGCATCTTCGACTACTGCAGGCAGCTTTGCACTGAGTGCCGACAGCGGTAGCAGCGACAGTGATCACCTGACAAAAACCGCTGAGCAAAACCTGCTCGCCACGCTCTCTGCCGAACTGGCCGTAGGCGACCACTTAGAGCTGCAGCGCGACAGCGGCGAGTGGGTCGATATCACCAGCTCGGTCAGCGGCACCGCAGTCAGCCATGCGTTGACGCTTAACGACGGCGACAACACATTTGCAATGCGTGTGGTAGATGCCGCCGGCAATCTTGGCAGGCAAACGAACTACAGCGCTGAACTCGATACTACGTCGCCCAACATCACCGCCGGCAGCTTTGCACTGAGTGCCGACAGCGGCACCAGCGACAGCGATCACCTGACAAAAACTGCCGGGCAAAATCTACTCGCCACGCTCTCTGCCGAACTGGCTACGGGCGACCGCTTAGAGCTACAGCGCGACAGCGGCGAGTGGGTGGATATTACTAGCTCGGTCAGCGGTACCGCAGTGAGCCATGCGTTGACACTTAACGACGGCGACAATGCCTTTGCCATGCGTGTAGTGGATGCCGCGGGTAACCTTGGCGCAGCGACTAGCTACAACGCCGAGCTCGATACCACTGCGTCCACCATCACCGCCGGCAGCTTTGCGCTGAGTACCGACAGCGGCAGCAGCGACAGTGATCACCTGACAAAAACCGCTGAGCAAAACCTGCTCGCCACGCTTTCTGCCAAGCTGGCCACGGGCGACCGGCTTGAGCTGCAGCGCGACAGCGGGGAGTGGATGGATATCACCAGCTCGGTCACCGGCACCGCAGTCAGCCATGCGTTGACGCTGAACGACGGCGATAACGCCTTTGCAATGCGTGTGGTGGATGCCGCAGGCAATCTTGGCTCGCAAATTAACTACAGCGCTGAACTCGATACGACGGCGTCCACCATCACCGCCGATAGTTTTGCACTGAGTGCCGACAGCGGTACCAGCGACAGTGACCACCTGACAAAAACTGCCGAGCAAAACCTGCTCGCTAAGCTCACTGCCGAACTAGCGACGGGCGATCGCTTAGAGTTACAGCGTGACAGCGGCGAGTGGGTGGATATTACTAGCTCGGTCAGCGGTACCGCAGTGAGCC
>JBELGO010000113.1:0-4723 GCA_042091915.1 SAR92 clade bacterium
CCTAAATTCAACAGCCTGTTTTGATGCAGCCGACTGTAACAACGCAGCTGCCCCTCTGTCTATGCGACTAATGCTTTTAGGCTTATCAATTTTATGTCCTGGTTTGAGGACCTACTGCTTTTCAAGCAGCTGACACTCGCCATGCAGATGGATCGCTCGGCCATCAGTAGCCGCAACAGCAAAAGTGGCCAGTTGCTCAGCTGCATTATGGGCGGTATTAATACCAAGCTGAACCTCTGACGGCAGAGCAATGGGGCGAATAAACTTTACTTCTGCACTGTAACCCGAACTTGGTAGTACTTCTTGCAAAGCGGCTAAAGCACGCGCTTTGCTCCACATACCGTGAATGATCGCTTGCTTAAAACCAAACAAATTGGCTGTGATATCTGCCAAGTGAATGGGATTAAAATCCCCTGAAAGACGGGCATATTGTCGCCCTAAGTCGGCGGGAATAGTGAGAGCTTGTCGCTCTTGGTATTGATCAAATTTTACTTTTTCACCACCGCGCTGGCGCGGGACACCGGTGGTACATCTGTGTAACGAGGTCGCCGTCGCCTTCCAGACTGGGACACCCTCTGCATAGACGCTGCAGTCGATATCCCACTCCAATCCAGCTGCCGTGATATTGCTGCGACCTATTGCTACCTCGATATCTAGGGGTGTGTTGTGATCAAATTCGGCTAAGACAGCTATGCGGTTGCGCAGATGGACTTGCCCCATTACCGGCAGCGGCATAGCTTTATTAAGCATGATCCGCAGAGTTGGAGTGAAACTTAATAACGCTAAGTAGGTGGCAGGGAGTGGCCCATCGGCGCGGAAGCCACACAGTGATCGATACCTTGCCAAATGATCTGCGTCGATTAAAACGCCCTCTTTGCGCTCGACAATTTGCGGCATATTTTGGCCAAGGGTGTAGTCTCCACGCTTTAACATGGCTCGACCTATTAACCCCGGCAGAGGCGAGGGAGTGGGTAGCACCGAACGCAGACGCGGCACCCATTGCTGTTTAATTTTATCGCTTGGTTGTTCAAACATAAGTTATCACCCGAGCAATACACTCTAAAGACCTTAAATAATCTACTGTCATTATAAACTACTCCAGCTTCTCTGCACTGCGCTTTAGGCTCACTACAACCCTTGTGGATCCAGCCTGTTGCCGTAGAATACTGCCTCTGTTGCGGAGGGCCATATTGCCACTGCCGCCAAAACTGATGAGAGCCACACCATGAGCGAACCCCAAACTGCCAGTGCACATCCCGCCTTTGAATGGCTGCGCGAACAGCATATCCCCTCTCTCAATCTCACTTTCCAAGAGTACCGACACCGAGTCACTGGCGCACAGCATATTCATCTGTACGCCGATAACAGTGAAAATGTTTTCTTGGTAGCGTTGCGCACCGTGCCGATGGACTCCACTGGCGTCGCCCATATTCTCGAGCACACCGCACTGTGTGGCAGTGAAAAGTTTCCAGTCCGCGACCCCTTTTTTATGATGATCCGGCGCTCGCTGAATACTTTTATGAATGCCTTCACCAGCAGCGACTGGACCGCCTATCCGTTTGCCAGCCAAAATCGCAAAGACTTCAACAATCTGCTTGAAGTCTACTTGGATTCGGTATTTTTTGCCCGCCTTGATCCACTCGATTTTGCTCAAGAGGGCCACCGCGTTGAGTTTGCCGACCCGGCTGACAGCGGCACTCCACTCGAGTACAAAGGGGTGGTCTACAACGAGATGAAAGGCGCCATGAGTTCGGTGAACTCCGTATTGTGGCAGACCATGAGTCGCCATCTCTATCCAACCACAACTTACCACTACAACAGCGGTGGCGAACCGGCTGATATCCCCTCGCTGAACTACGATCAATTCAAGGCGTTCTACCAACGCCACTATCACCCTAGCAACGCGATCTTTATCACCTATGGCGATATAGCTGCCAGTGAACATCAAGAGAAATTTGAAAATCTGGCACTCTCCCGCTTTGAGGCCCTCGATTGCCATATTGGTGTCGATCCAGAGCAGCGCTACAGCGAACCGCAGCAATTCACTGAATCCTATGCCGCCGACAGCGGTGACGACAGCAGCCGGCGCAGCCATGTGGTACTGGCTTGGCTGCTGGGCGACTCCACCGATCTCGCCGCGACTATGCGCGCCCGTCTGCTCTCTAGCGTACTGTTCGACAACAGCGCCTCACCGCTGCAAAAATTGCTCGAAACCACCGACCTGGGACTATCGCCATCGCCCATGTGTGGCTTGGAAGATTCGCAGCGTGAAATCTGCTTTGCCTGTGGTATTGAGGGCGCAGACGATGCCAGCGCTGAACAGAGTGCCCACGCACTAGAACAGCAAGTCTTGGCAACGCTTACCGATGTCGCGAATAATGGTTTGCCCTACTCGCAAGTGGCTGCAAGTTTGCACCAGCTGGAGCTGCAGCAGCGTGAAATTTCCGGTGGCGGCTACCCTTATGGACTGCACCTAATTTTAACTGCGCTGACCAGTGCCACCCACCGCGGAGACCCGGTGTCGCTATTGGATCTAGACCCGGTTTTGGCTAAGCTCAAAGAGTCGATCAAAGACCCCGAGTTTATCAAACAGCTAGTGCGCGAGCAGTTGCTCGACAACCCGCACCGCATTCGTCTACTGATGACACCCGACGAGCAACTTAACGCGCGCAATGACGCCGCTGAACGCGCTCGTCTAGATGCGCTGGCCGAGCAGCTAACAGAGGCAGATAAACAGACCATTATCGACCGCGCAGCGGCACTCAAGGAGCGCCAAGAGCAGGCCGAGGAGATGGACATGCTGCCCAAAGTTGGCCGTGAGGATATTCCTGCAGCCATCCATTACGTCGAGCCCACCGACAGCAGCGAAGAGCCACTCGCGTTGACTCAATACGGTGCCGGCACCAATGGTTTGGTATACCAACAACTGGTGATGCCGCTGCCGCAGCTCAGCGAGGAGCTATTTGCCCTGCTGCCACTCTATGCCGCCTGTGTCACTGAACTAGGTGTTGGCGATCGTGACTATCTCTCTACTCAACTCTGGCACTCTGAATTGATCGGCAGCTGGAGCGCTGCAGCGGGTGTGCGCGCCGACAAAGCCGACGCCAACAGTGTGGCTGGCACAATCACTTTTAGCGCCAAAGGGTTGGCAGACAATCAAGCTCAGATTTGTGCGCTGATGAATGAGTCTATGAACACCGTGCGCTTTGACGAGCTGGAGCGTATACGCGAGTTAATCTCTCAAATGCGCGCCCATCGCGAGGCGAGCCTAGTCGGCTCGGGCCATCTGCTCGCCATGGCCGCAGCCAGTGCATCGCTCTCCCGCTTTGCCGCCATCAACCAGCAGTGGAACGGCACCGATGGCGTGATAGCACTCAAAGCGCTAGATAAAGCCATTGAAGACCCGGCCGCGCTACAACAACTAGCCGATCAATTTGCCGCTATTCACCAGCAGGTTTTAGCTCAACCGCGCCGCTACCTGTTGGTGGCTGAGCCCGAGCGTTTAACCCCGTTTGCGCAAACCCTTGCCGAACAGTTTGCTGACGACACGCAGAGTCATTGGCAACGCCCCAACCTGCCCCAGCCCGGCATAGCTGCACCCGCCAATCCGCACTGCTGGGCGATCAACAGTACCGTCAGCTACTGCGCCCGCGCCTACCCCACTGTCTCGTTAGAACACCAAGATGCAGCGCCGCTGGCGGTACTTGGCGGGCTGCTGCGCAACGGCTACCTGCACCGCGCCATTCGCGAACAAGGCGGCGCTTACGGTGCTGGTGCCGGCCAAGACAATATGGCCGCAGCGTTCCGGTTTTTCTCCTACCGCGATCCGCGCATAGAGGGCACCTTGACCGATTTTGACAAAGCCATTGAATGGGTCACTGAGACCACACCCAGCCAAGAGGCTATCGACGAGGCAGTACTCGGCGTTATCAGCGCCATGGATAAACCAGGCACTCCCGCCGGCGAGGCTATTCAAGCGTTTCACAGTGAACTCAGCGGACGCAGCAAAGCTGATATTGAGCACTACCGATCCGCCGTACTGGCGGTCAGTGCAGGCGATCTACAGCGGGTAGCCGCGCACTACTTAACCGCTGAAAAAGCGAATACTGCCATACTTACTGGCGCCAAAAATGCCGAGCAGACCGGCTGGGAAACAACCCATGTTTGAACTCGAGATCGAACCTCGCTACAACGAGACCGACGCTATGGGCCATATCGGCAACACCACCTTGCCGGTCTGGTTTGAGCACGCCCGCAATCCGCTGTTCAAGCTCTGTCACCCCAGTCTCTCTCGAGAAGATTGGCCGTTGATCGTAGCTAAAGTTGAGATTAACTACCGCCAACAAACTTACTATGATTACCCAGTCACGGTAAAAAGCTGGGTTAAAAGCATTGGCGGCAAATCGTTCATTTTTTATCAGGAGCTCTATCAACAGGGCAAACTCACTGCTACTGGTGAGACAGTGCTCGTTTGGTTTGACTACGCCAGCTCAACGACTAAAGCAATCCCAGATGAGGTGCGCACACGCCTCAGCGACCACCTTGTCGATACAGAGTCTTAATCCGTGAATGTCTGGCGTCGAAGGTCAGAGGAGAACTGAGTTAGCTTTTATGTCTACAGCATTAAAACATTGGCATCGATTAGTAGAGAGCAACAACCCTGCCGGTTTAACCGAACTACTGGCTGAAGATGTGGTTTTCTACTCGCCAGTAGTACACACCC
>JBELGO010000114.1:0-4692 GCA_042091915.1 SAR92 clade bacterium
TGGATGCCGTGGCACTCTATCAGCCAGTTGAACGCGGCTTAGAGCAGCAGATCGGTGCCAAACTGGCCAGTTTACGCGCAGCCAACCGCGCCGCTAGCAATACACGCTTTGGACATCGCGACAGCCGCAATGACGAGGTCAATGAATGAACCTCCCATCTCTAATTGCCGTTGCCAGCGGGGGTGCTCTGGGCGCTCTGGCTCGCTACGGTTTGGCTGCGCTGGCAAGCCGAGCTGCCGGTATCGGAGGCTGGCCTTGGGCCACCTTTATCGCCAACTTGCTGGGCTCAGCAGTGATGGCAGCGCTGTTCGTGTTGATCGTTGAGCGCGGCGGCTGGCCACAGGGTTCACGTGAATTTCTGATGGTCGGACTGCTCGGTGCCTTCACAACCTTTTCAACCTTTTCCCTAGAAGCGCTGGCTTTGTGGCAAAATGGACAGCCACAGATGGCACTTTTATATGCTCTTCTAACCCCTGCAGCAGCGATAGCCTTAGCGGCTATGACCTATTATTTAATGCGCTAAGCAGTGACCCTAAACTCTATATTACAGCTACAAGGATTACCCCATGTTAGACCCTAAACGTCTGCGCAATGAGATTGAGACTATCGCGCAAGCGCTTTTGAAAAAAGGCTATGAACTCAACGTAGAGCAGTTCAACCAGCTTGAAGCGGCCCGCAAAGAGGCGCAACAGAGAGCTGAGCAGGCTCAGGCAGAGCGCAATAGTTACGCCAAGTCGATGGGGCAATTGATGGCACAGGCGCGCGCCGAAGGCGGAGATACAGAGGCGTTAAAACAGCGCGGTGAAGAGTTAAAAAACAGTATGTTGCAAGCTGAGCAAGCCCTTGCAGTAGTGCAGGACGAGCTTGACGCCTTGCTCGCCGAGATACCCAACACCCCGGATGAATCAGTGCCCGAGGGTGCGGATGAGAACGATAATGTCGAGTTGCGGCGTTGGGGTACACCCCGCCAATTCGACTTTGCTATCAATGATCACGTCGATGTCGGCTCAGCGGTAGCCGGGGGTTTGGACTTCGACCGCGGAGTAAAAATTACCGGGTCGCGGTTTGCCGTTATGCGCGGACAAGTGGCTCGACTGCACCGTGCTCTGATCCAATTTATGCTCGACGAGCACACACTCAATAACGGCTATGAGGAGCTCAATGTCCCCTACATAGTCAATCGAGAGTCGCTGCTTGGCACCGGCCAGCTCCCCAAGTTTGAGCAAGATCTTTTCAAGTTGCAGGATGAGCGCGAGTTTTATCTGATCCCGACCGCAGAAGTCCCGGTCACTAACTTGTTCCGAGGAGAGATAGTCAGTCATCTGCCGCAAAAATTTGTCAGCCATACGCCGTGCTTTAGAAGCGAAGCGGGCAGCTACGGTCGCGACACCCGCGGCATGATACGCCAGCATCAGTTTGAAAAGGTAGAGATGGTTCAGTTCGTTGAACCTGGACAGGCCAGCGGGGCCTTGGAAGAGCTGACTCGTCACGCAGAGATGCTGTTAGAAAAGCTTGAACTACCTTACCGCACAGTTCTCCTGTGCGGTGGTGACACCGGTTTCTCGGCGGCCAAAACTTACGATATTGAAGTCTGGTTGCCCTCGCAAGAGACCTTCCGCGAAATCTCTTCATGCAGCCACTTTGGTGATTTCCAGGCGCGTCGCTTGGGCGCACGCTACCGCGACGAGCAGAGCGGCAAGCCTGCTTACCTGCACACGATTAATGGTTCTGGCCTAGCGGTTGGCCGCACTTTGGTAGCGGTGCTTGAAAATTATCAGCAGGCCGATGGCAGTGTGGCTGTTCCGACGGTATTGCAGCCTTATATGGGTGGCGCTAGCGAAATCCGCTAATCGAGGGAAATGCTATGGAGTACTTGCCTCTTTTTCACAAGCTCGATGGTCGCCCAGTTTTGGTGGTGGGTGCTGGCCCAGTCGCTGCGCGTAAAATACGGTTACTGTTGGCGGCCAATGCACAGGTGACAGTGGTAGCTCCTGAGCTTGGCGATGAGGTTGCTCAGGCTGAGAGTGCGGGCAATTTGACGGTGGTTTTGCGCAAGTATCAAAGCAGCGATCTCGATGGCCGCGTCTTAGTTGTGGTAGCGACCAATTTCCCAGAAATCAATCGCCAGGTCGCCGATGAGGCCACAGCCCGCCATATCGCGGTCAATGCGGTTGATGCCAAAGAGCTGTGTACAGTTATCTTCCCCTCTATTGTCGATCGCTCACCGGTACAAATTGCCATCTCTACCGCCGGCACTGCACCGGTGCTGGCACGCTTGCTGCGCACTCAGTTGGAAGCGCTTTTTCCGGCTCGGCTCGGCCAGCTGGCGACGCTCGCCAACGGTTTTCGTGCAGCGGTCGCCGAACGCATCGCTGAGCCTTTGCGAAAAAAATTCTGGGAGCAGGTCTTTTCCGGCCGTGTCGCATCACTTAGCTATCAAGGTAACTTAGAAGAGGCCCATGCGAGTCTGGCCGCTGAGCTGGATGATTTTGTCGAGACTCAAACGGATGCGCCCCAAGGAGAAGTCTACCTGGTCGGTGGGGGCCCTGGAGATCCGGACCTGCTCACATTCAAAGCCATTAGATTAATGCAGCAAGCTGATATTGTTCTCTACGATCGCCTGGTATCACCGCAGGTGCTCGACAAAGTGCGCCGCGATGCAGAGCTGGTTTATGTTGGCAAACGCGCCGGCGATCACGCGGTGAGCCAAGAGAATATCAATCTCAAATTGGTCGAATACGCCCAGCAAGGGATGCGAGTGTTGCGTTTAAAAGGTGGAGATCCTTTCATATTTGGCCGCGGAGGCGAAGAGATCGCCATGCTTGCCGAGCACAACATTCCTTTCCAAGTGGTACCTGGCATTACTGCCGCCTCAGGTTGTGCCAGTTATGCAGGTATCCCTTTAACACACCGAGATCATGCGCAATCGGTGCGCTTTATTGCCGGCCACCTAATGAGCGGTGAACTGGATCTGGATTGGCAAGAGCTCGCCAAGCCACACCAAACCTTAGTTTTTTACATGGGTTTATCGGGCATGGAGACCATCTGCTCACAGCTGATGGCTCACGGTGCCCCCGCCAATCGCCCGGCGGCAATCATTGAAAAGGGCACCCAGCCGGACCAGCGCAATTTTATTGCTGACCTAGAGAATTTGCCTGCCAAGGTGCGCGCTGCCAATGCCGGGGCTCCAACGCTGTTAATTGTTGGCGATGTCGTCCAGCTCCACCACCAGCTTAACTGGTACCAACCGCAAATGAGCGAGTTCAGCCATGGATAAATACGACTTAATAGTGATCGGTGCGGGGTCCGGCGGTGTTCGCGCAGCGCGGCTTGCGGCTGCCAAAGGAAAGCGGGTGGCTGTTGTCGAGGGTAGGGCGCTCGGCGGCACTTGTGTCAATGTCGGATGTGTACCTAAAAAGCTCTTTGTCTATGCCTCGCAATTTGCTGAGCAATTTGAGCAGAGCCGAGGCTATGGGTGGAGCTCAGTAGAGCCGCAATTTGACTGGCAGACACTGCGCGATAACAAAACCGCCGAGATCGAGCGTCTCAATGGTATATACCAACGCCTGCTAGATAATAGCGGCGCGGAGATTGTCCGCGGCTGGGCCCGCGTGGTCGGCCCACACCATGTCAGCGTAGCGTTGGAGGATGGTGCAGAGTGCGAGCTACACGGGGAAGCTATTTTGCTGGCCACCGGTGGACAGCCATTTATTCCAGCGCTGCCTGGCGCGGAGATGGCAGTCAGTTCGAATGAGATGTTTTATCTGCCGCAGCTGCCTGAGCGAGCTGTAGTGGTTGGTGGTGGATACATTGCGGTAGAGTTTGCCGGCATATTGAACGGCTTGGGTGTCGATACCACACTGATCTATCGCGGACCTAAGCTGCTCAAAATATTTGATGCTGAGTTGGCAGAGCGACTGGCTGAGGCGATGCAGCAGGCCGGTATCAAACTTTGCCTTAACAGTGATGTTGTGGCAATAAACGGTGAGCAGGGTGGACCGCAAAGCGTTGAGCTCAACGATGGCCGGCAGATTGATGCTGGCTTAGTTCTCTACGCTACTGGCCGCCGAGCGGCCACTGCACAGCTAGGGTTAGAAACTACCGGCGTGGTGTTGCGCGACAACGGCTCGGTGGTAGTGGATGAAAACTATTCAACGGCAGAACCATCCATTTATGCGATTGGCGACATGATTGATCGCCTGCAGTTAACGCCGGTGGCGATACGCGAGGCGGTGGTGTTAATTGACCAACTCTATGGCGATGGACAAGCCGTTTTGAGCTATGCCGATATCCCTACGGCCATTTTCAGCCAGCCGGAGATAGGCACAGTCGGTCCGAGCGAAGAGCAGGCAAAGGTTGAGTTTGCTCAGCTCGATGTCTACGTCACCGAGTTCAAGCCTATGCTGGCAACGCTGGGCGGGCACGGCGGTAAAATTGTGATGAAATTGCTGGTCGATGGCAGTAGTGATCGAGTCATCGCTGCTCATATGTTGGGCGAGCATGCTGCCGAGACCATTCAAGGTTTGGCTATTGCGATTAAAGCGGGTGCGACCAAGGCGGACTTTGACAGCACGGTAGGTATCCACCCATCGGCAGCCGAGGAGTGGGTTACTCTGCGCGAGGTCACGCGGCGCTATCGCAATGGAGAGCTGGAAGGTTAAAACTGGCCTCGGCTGCGCTCTAGCAGTGCCA
>JBELGO010000115.1:0-4664 GCA_042091915.1 SAR92 clade bacterium
TCCAGCTTGGTGACTTTTGATTTAACCAAGTCGCGGATGTGACGGGCTGTGACACGACGACCCTTCTCGACAACCACTTCGCCTTTGTTATTTTTGATATCAAAGGCAGCAATCTCACCGCGCAGACGCTCTGGATCGAGATCCAGAGAGAAACCCTCTTTGGACTGGTGGAAGCTGCTGGTCTCAAAGAACTGCTCAAGAATCTCTTCAGAGGTATAGCCCAAAGCACGCAGCAGAATAGTCGCTGGCAGCTTGCGGCGGCGGTCGATACGAACAAAGACTTGGTCTTTGGGATCAAACTCAAAGTCCAGCCACGAACCGCGGTAAGGAATCACGCGCGCGGTATAGAGCAACTTGCCCGAAGAGTGAGTCTTGCCTTTGTCGTGATCGAAAATAACGCCGGGCGAGCGGTGCAATTGCGAAACGATTACACGCTCAGTACCGTTGATAACGAAAGTACCGTTATCGGTCATCAGCGGGATCTCGCCGAGGTATACCTCTTGTTCACGAATATCTTTAATCGCTTTGTTTGACGACTCTTTGTCATAAATAACTAAGCGAACACGAACGCGCAGCGGGCACGAATAGGTGGCGCCGCGCAATTTGCACTCCTCGACATCAAATCCCGCCTTGCCCAGCTTGTAATCGACGTACTCGAGCGCCGCATTACCGTTGTAGCTGACAATCGGAAAGATGGAGTTAAGTGCTGCATGCAGACCAGTTTCGGTGCGATCTTCCGCCGAAACCCCCTGCTGCGTGAATTTGGTGTAGGAATCGAGCTGGATTGCCAGTAAGTAAGGCAGATCCATTGTCGCAGGCAACTTGCCAAAGTTCTTGCGAATTCGTTTCTTCTCGGTCAAAGAGTAAACCATCTGTATTCCCCGAAATTCTCAACGTTGGGAGTAGCACCCGCCACCCACTGTGGGTTTAGGGCTCTGCTATAAAACGCAATTTTACGCGTCTATAAGCAGGAAAAGGCCGGAGGGCAAAAGCCCTCCAGCCAGACCTGATTGCTCAGGCAGCTTGCACCCGAACTTACTTAAGTTCGACAGTGGCGCCAGCTTCTTCCAGTACTTTCTTCGCTTCTTCAGCTTCTTCTTTAGAAGCAGCTTCTTTAAGCGTAGCAGGAGCACCATCAACCATGTCTTTGGCTTCTTTGAGGCCAAGACCGGTGATGCCGCGAACTGCTTTAATGACGTTCACTTTCTTATCGCCAGCAGCGGTAAGAACGATGTCAAATTCAGTTTTCTCTTCTGCAGCTGCAGCGTCACCGCCGGCAGCTGGCGCAGCTACTGCAACAGCAGCTTGTGCAGATACACCAAATTTTTCTTCCATTGCTGAAACGAGCTCAACTACTTGCATTACGCTCATTTCAGAGATTGCAGCCAAAATGTCTTCGTTTGACAGAGCCATGTTAACTCTCCTAATTTACAGTTGGAACTGAGACTGCTTATGCAGCTTCAGCTTTCTTTTTGTCGCTTACGGCAGCCACTGCGCGGGTAACCTGTGACGGGAACTCATTGAGAGTACGCGCCAACTTGGTGACCGGAGCCAGAGTAACATTAGCCAGCATACCCAACGCTTCGTGAAGCGTCGGCAACTTGGCCAGCATGTCGATCTGACTGCTTTCTAGCAGTTCGCCACTGACGGACAGCGCTTTAATCTCAAAGGCTTCATTTTTCTTAGCGAAGTCTTTAAGCAGACGCGCTGCTGCTCCCGGGTCCTCCATTGAGAAGGCAAACAGCGAAGGACCTACCAATACGTCTTCTACGCAAGCGTAGTCGGTATCGGCGAAGGCTCTCTTTGCCAGCGTGTTGCGAACAACGCGCAATTGCACGTTTTCGCTACGCGCTTGGGCGCGAAGAGCATTCAAGTTGGTCACATCTACGCCGCGGGCGTCAGCAATAACCAAGGACAAAGCCTTGGCGGCTGTCTCGTTAACTTCAGCGACAATCGCTTTTTTGTCATCGAGATTCAATGCCACGATAAATCTCCTGGATTTATCCAAGTTTAAGCCGGAGTATTCCGACCACCTCGGTGAAGAATTCCAGTGCAAATAAAATCTGTACCGGGTTCACCGTCTGCGTAGGCGCTAGCTAACAAACCAAAACACAGCCTGCTCACCACCATTAAACCCTTGCGGGGACCTACGGTCTTTGACGGCCCAGCTACCGCGAACGATAGCTGGACCCTCAAAAATTTGCAGCCGAGCCAAGCTCAAGCTGCCAAAACTTACTTACGCCTCAAGCGATCCAGCGTCTACTTGCAGACCTGGGCCCATAGTCGAGGAGAGGGTAATCTTCTTAACATAAACACCCTTGGCAGATGCAGGCTTGAGTTTCTTCAAATCTACAATCAATGCTTCGAGGTTTTGCTTAAGAGCACCCGCTTCAAAACTGATAGAACCGATACCACCGTGAACAATACCTGCTTTGTCAGCGCGGAAACGGATCTGACCCGCTTTAGCGTTGTTGACTGCAGTTGCTACATCGGGGGTGACCGTACCAGACTTCGGGTTAGGCATCAGGCCGCGCGGGCCAAGCACCTTGCCGAGCAGACCGACAACACGCATAGCGTCGGGGCTGGCGATAACCACATCAAAATCCATCATGCCGCCTTTGACCTGGTCGGCCAATTCGTCCATACCGACAAATTCTGCACCGGCAGCTTTAGCCGCCTCTGCTGCATCGCCCTGGGCGAAAACACAGACGCGGACATCTTTGCCTGTACCGTTTGGCAGCGTAGTCGCACCGCGGACCACTTGGTCAGATTTGCGTGGATCGATACCCAGATTAACTGCGACATCAACAGTCTCAGCAAACTTTACTGACGAGATCTCTTTGAGCAGAGCCAGAGCCTCATCGGCCGAGTAAACTTTGCCTAGTTCAACTTTTTCAGCGAGAGCGCGCTGACGCTTAGTGAGCTTAGCCATCGATCAACCCTCCACTTCCAGGCCCATGGCCCGTGCTGAGCCGGCGATAGTGCGCACAGCGGCGTCCATATCGGCAGCGGTAAGATCAGGCTCTTTAGCCGTGGCGATCTCTTCTAATTGCGCGCGAGTCACCTTGCCCACCTTGTTGGTGTTGGGGCGACCACTACCGCTCTTAATGCCTGCTGCTTTTTTCAACAGGTAAGAGGCTGGTGGCGTCTTCATCACGAAAGTGAAGCTGCGATCAGCGTACACAGTGATCACGACAGGCACTGGAGCACCGGGCTCGATACCTTGTGTCGCTGCATTGAAGCCCTTACAGAACTCCATAATGTTTACACCCTTCTGGCCGAGCGCAGGGCCGACCGGGGGACTTGGGTTGGCCTGACCAGCAGGCACTTGCAGCTTAATATAGCCGTCAATTTTTTTAGCCATTGTATGACTCCTGTTATGGGTAATATCGCCTCGAGCCAAACCTGTTAGCTGTCATCGGCTCCCCGGCAGATCAACCGCGACCTGCCACCTTAAAACTGCCTGAGCTCAACTAGGCTTTTTCGACCTGATTGAAATCGAGCTCGACTGGGGTAGTGCGACCAAAGATCGACACCGCCACACGCAGTTTATTCTTGTCGTAGTTCACCTCTTCTACGGTGCCGTTAAAGTCGTTAAACGGACCGTCGTTGACGCGAACAGACTCACCCGGCTCAAACATAGTTTTCGGCCGCGGCTTATCTTCTGAATCTGTTACACGCTGCAAGATAAGATTGGCTTCTTTGTCGGTAATCGGCGCAGGCTTATCTGCCTTGCCACCAATAAAGCCCATCACTCGCGGCGTATCTTTAACCAAGTGCCAGGTGTCGTCGTCTAACTCCATCTGCACCAATACGTAACCCGGGAAGAACATACGCTCACTTTTGCGTTTCTGCCCATCGCGCATCTCGACCACTTCTTCAGTGGGCACCAAAATGTCGCCAAAGCGATCAGTCAGGCTGTGGCGCTCAACGCGATCCAACAGCGCTGCCGCAACTTTTTTCTCATAGCCCGAATAGGCGTGCACTACATACCAGCGCTTAGACATGCCGCTCTCCTAGCCCATGATTCCGGCGGCGGCAAGACTCAACAGGGTATCAATACCCCAGAGAATTAACGCCATGACAATAATTAACACCACAACGATCAATGTGGTTTGATTGCGCTCTTGCTTAGTCGGCCAAACAATTTTTCGCCACTCTGTGCGCGCCCCCTTGGCCAGGTCAAGAGCCGCCTGCCCTTTACCAGTCTGGGAGGCGATCGCCAGCGCGACACCGGCCAAAACAACCAGCGCCAGTGCGCGATAAAGCACAGACTCAGCCGAAAAATACCAGTTTCCGTAGATACCGCCGGCCACTACAGCCAAAACCAACAGCCACTTGATGCCGTCTAAGCGAAATACCTTGTCATCAGCCGAACTACTCATAACACTCTCTTTAGTTGCACGCCGCTAGAGCTTCTAACTGCGCTGCAAACCAACTGTGGCAGGCCAGGAGGGACTCGAACCCCCAACCCCCGGTTTTGGAGACCGGTGCTCTACCAATTGAACTACTGGCCTAACGTTTTTACTGCCGCAAAATTGCTTGGCAGTTATGACAGCTAAGCCGAGGCACTATCAGTGCCTCGGCTCTGCGGTCGCTTTGCTTTTTAAGCTTACTCTACGATCTTAGCAACGACGCCAGCACCCACGGTGCGGCCGCCTTCA
>JBELGO010000116.1:0-4614 GCA_042091915.1 SAR92 clade bacterium
TTGAGCCGCCCGGTAGCCGGCTCGCCTTGGCCGCGCGCCGAAGGCAAGGTATGCGCGGCCAGGGCATAGAAACGCCCAGCACTGTCTTGTAAGAACAAGTTTTGGTTACTGCGCCCTTTGGCCGCGGCCAAGAAGCTGTCGCCCGCTTTATAGTTGAGCGAAGTGGGATCAATCTCATGGCCTTTAGCAGCGCGTATCCAGCCCTTGTCTGACAGTACGGCGGTAATCGGCTCACTCGGCAACAGCTCGGTTTCGCTAAACGCCTGTGTTTCAGCGCGCTCGACCAGCGGCGAGAGACGCTCATCACCAAACTCATCAGCCGCTTGCTGAAGCTCTTTCTTAACTAAAGTTTTCAAGCGCGCATCGGAGCTCAGCAGCAATTCCAGTTTGGCTTTCTCTTCGGCCAGTTGCTCTTGCTCGGTGCGAATTTTAACCTCTTCAAGACGCGCCAACTGACGCAGTTTTGTGTCAAGAATATAGTCGGCCTGTACCTCGGTGAGCCCAAACCGCTCCATCAATACCGCTTTGGGTTCATCCTCAGTGCGGATGATGTGAATGACCTCGTCGATATTGAGGAAGGCGGTCAACAAGCCCTCCAACAGATGCAAGCGCCGATCCACTTTGTCGAGCCGGTGCTCGAGGCGACGCCGTGTGGTATCCACTCGGAACGCGAGCCACTCTTTGAGGATCTCGCGCAGCGACATCACTCCCGGTTTGCCGTCGCGGCCGATAATATTGAGGTTAACTCGGTAGCTGCGCTCGAGATCGGTAGTGGCGTAGAGGTGGCCCATTAGCCCCTCGACATCGACGCGGTTTGAACGCGGAGTAATTACCAAGCGGCAAGCGTGCTCGTGGTCGGACTCATCGCGCAGATCTTCTACCATCGGCAGTTTTTTATTGCGCATTTGCGCGGCAATCTGCTCGAGTATTTTTGACCCAGAAGCTTGGAACGGCAGTGCGGTGACAATGATATCGCCATCCTCTTTGTGCCACACCGCCCGCATCTTCACCGAGCCGCGGCCGCTCTCATAGATCGCCAGCAGATCGCTGCGCGGGGTAATAATCTCCGCCTCGGTTGGGTAGTCCGGGCCGGGCACAATTTCGCACAGTTCGGCCGTGGTCGCCTTGGGGTTGTCCAACAGGTGAATACAAGCCGAAACCACTTCGCGCAGGTTGTGAGGCGGAATATCGGTCGCCATGCCGACAGCAATACCGGTTGTACCGTTGAGCAGGACATTGGGCACGCGCGCCGGCAGTATCTCTGGCTCGTCCATACTGCCGTCAAAGTTGGGTTTCCAATTAACCGTGCCCTGGCCGAGCTCGGAGAGCAGTAGCTCGGCATAAGGGCTCAACTTGGATTCGGTGTAACGCATCGCAGCAAACGATTTAGGGTCGTCAGCAGAGCCCCAGTTGCCCTGGCCATCGACCAGCGGGTAGCGGTAGGAGAACGGCTGTGCCATCAGCACCATCGCCTCATAGGCGGCGCTGTCGCCGTGCGGGTGAAACTTGCCAATGACATCGCCGACCGTGCGCGCCGACTTTTTATGTTTGGCAGTCGCTTTCAGACCGAGCTCGCTCATAGCGTAAATAATCCGGCGCTGAACCGGCTTGAGGCCGTCACCAATATTGGGCAGGGCGCGGTCGAGAATCACGTACATCGAATAGTTGAGGTATGCCTCCTCGGTATAATCTTTTAACGGCCGCTGCTCTTGGCCATCTTCGTTAAAGGTCACTCTGTCGTTCATAGTGTTGTCTCGTTGTTCTGTGGTGGCGCCGCTCAAAGAATGGCGCGGTCGACCAAGTTGCCTTTGACTTCCAACCAGCTGCGTCGATCGCTAGCGCGCTTTTTACCCAGCAGCATATCCATCACGCTGTTGGTATCGTCGCCATGCTCAAGCGTCAGCTGTACTAGCCGGCGAGTGTCTGCATCCATAGTGGTCTCGCGCAGCTGTGCTGGGTTCATTTCACCCAACCCTTTAAAGCGCTGCACGTTGGGTTTGCCGCGTTTGCCCTCTGCCGCTAGGCGGTCGAGCACACCCTGTTTTTCAGCTTCATCCAGCGCGTAGTAAACTTCTTTGCCAATGTCGATACGAAACAGTGGCGGCATCGCCACATAGACATGGCCGGCGACAACCAGTGGCCGAAAGTGGCGGACAAACAGCGCACACAGCAGCGTAGCAATGTGCAGGCCGTCGGAGTCGGCATCGGCGAGGATGCACACCTTGTGGTAGCGCAATTTTTCTAAGCTTTCTTCGCCCGGATCAATACCCAGCGCCACAGAGATATCATGTACCTCCTGCGAGCCGAGCACCTCTTGTGGGTCGACCTCCCAAGTATTCAAGATCTTGCCGCGCAGCGGCATAATGGCTTGGTTCTCTCGACTGCGCGCCTGCTTTGCCGAGCCACCTGCCGAGTCGCCTTCGACTAAAAACAACTCGCACAAACTTGGGTCGTCGCTGGCACAGTCGGCCAACTTGCCCGGCAGTGCCGGCCCCTGAGTGATCTTTTTGCGCACCACCTTTTTGCTGGCACGCATACGCTTTTGCGCATTGCTAATACATAACTCAGCCAGCTGCTCGGCATCGGCGGTGTGCTGGTTGAGCCACAAGCTAAAAGCGTCCTTGACCACGCCCGAAACAAACCCGGCCGCTTCGCGCGAAGAGAGCCTATCTTTGGTCTGGCCAGAAAACTGCGGATCGGCCAGCTTAGAGGAGAGCACAAAGCTACAGCGCTCCCAAATATCATCGGGCGTTAGTTTGACACCGCGCGGCAGTAAGTTGCGGAACTCACAAAACTCACGCATCGCCTCTAACAGCCCACTGCGCAGACCGTTGACATGGGTGCCACCTTGCGGGGTGGGGATTAAATTGACGTAACTCTCCTGCACCAGCTCGCCACCCTCAGGCAACCACTGCACGGCCCAATCGGCCGCTTCGCTCGCCGAAGCAAAAGTGCCTATAAATGGCCTCGCCGGCAGCACTTCCCAGCCCTGCAGTGCACTCACCAAATAGTCCGAGAGACCATCTTGGTAGTACCACTCCTCACTCTCGCCGCTCGCCTCATCGTAAAAACTGACGCGCAAACCGCTGCACAGCACCGCTTTAGCGCGCAGCACATGGCGCAAGCGCGGCAGCGAAAATTTCACCGAATCAAAGTAACTGGCATCCGGCCAGAAGCGCACCAAAGTGCCGGTATTGCGCTGGCCACAGCTATCAATGACCGCCAAATCGCTTAATTTGTGACCGCCACCAAAAACAATTTGGTGGACTTGGCCGCCGCGCTTAACCGTTACTTCTAACTTGGTGGAGAGCGCGTTGACCACCGATACACCCACACCGTGCAAACCGCCGGAGAATTGGTAGTTGTCGTTGGAAAATTTACCGCCGGCGTGCAGTGTCGATAAAATGACCTCGACACCGGGCAAACCGAGCTGCGGGTGGATATCGACCGGCATACCTCGGCCGTCATCGCTCACTGAGAGCGAGCCATCTTTATGCAAGGTCACTTCGATCTGCTTGGCGTGGCCGGCCAACGCTTCATCGACACTGTTGTCGATCACCTCTTGGGCGAGGTGGTTGGGGCGGGTGGTATCGGTGTACATGCCGGGGCGTTTGCGCACCGGGTCGAGGCCGGTTAAAACCTCGATATCTTTGGCGTCGTAATTACTCATTAACTACTCATCTGACAGGTGACGTGGGCAGCGGTTACGGCATTGCGCACCACCGCTGCGGCGCAGCCACATTATAGCCTCAGCATGGCACCCGGCGACAACCGCCCAGGCCAATTAAACCCGCACGACCGCACTCTCTATGCGCCCATCGCTGTGCAGCTGGATGAGCCGATAACCCGGGCGCGCCTCATCATCTAGCGCAAACGCATCACTGCCCGGTGCAAACTGAAAACAGCTGGCCGGCGCACTCAGCTGCGCCACCCCGCACCAGTCGACACAACTCTGCTGATGCACATGGCCGCAGACAACGCCGCGCAACCGGGTTTCACCGTCGAACAGGCCGCCAAGCTGATCGCTGTCGGCAACGCACATAGTGTCCATCCACACACTGCCCACCGCCGACAGCGGATGGTGCAAAGCCAGCAGTAGGTGGCTGGCATCGCTCTGTGACAACTCGCCACGCAACCAATCCAGCTCTTTACTGCCCAGCTTTCCCGCGGCCGATCCACTCTCGCTACTGTTCAGCAGCAGTAGCTGCCAACCGGCTAAATGGACACTGCGACAACGGGGGAAATCCACCAAGCCGGCCTCAAGCTGTGCCAGGTCGTCATGGTTGCCTGGCAACCAGTAGACCTCGCGGCCGGTGGCGAGCAGCACCTGGTTAAGCCATTGATAGGCCGCCAATTCGCCATGCGCGGCAATATCGCCGGTCAGCAACAGCGGCACTGAGCGAGGCACGCTTGCGGCGATGGAGTCCAATACTTGGAGGAGCGTGTCGCGGCTGTTAATACCGCCCAGCTGTTCGGCCGGGTCGGCACAGATATGTAGATCGGTAATCTGCAGCAAATGGCTCATGGCTGAGCGGTACCGTGGCTGCCGTGCGCAGCCAATTGGCCGCGGCCGTGAATGCTCATTTGCGCTAAAAGTTCGGCAAGGAAACTGTT
>JBELGO010000117.1:0-4597 GCA_042091915.1 SAR92 clade bacterium
GCAGCAACATTAGGGTTTGTTGCCTCAACACAATATGCGCTTTTCATGGCGTTAACATTCAGTATGGGGCTGGCCATCGGTATTTTTAAGACTGGTGCTTTGGCACTAGTTGGTGACGTCTCAAGCAATCCACACGATCACACTCGGACGATGAATTTAGCTGAGGGATTTTTCGGTGTTGGGGCAATAGCAGGCCCGGCTATTGTCACTTATATGATCAGTCAAGATGTACACTGGACCTGGCTATATGGCATTACCGGCGTAAGCTGCTTGTTCATACTTCTATTTGTACTTAGGCAAACTTTTCCTGACTACACACCGGCCAGAGAATCAAATGCAGGATTCCAGTCAACACTTAAAAAACTCAAAGACCCCTATGTGCTCGGCTTCTCTACAGCTATTGCGCTCTATGTAGTTACCGAAGCGGCCATCTATGTTTGGATGCCAACCTACCTATTGGGGTACGACGGCCAATTTGAGTTAGTTGCCGCTTATGCTTTGACCACGTTTTTTATCTTTAGGGCTGCAGGTCGTTTTATTGGCGCGTGGATATTGCACACCCTTCCGTGGAAATTGGTACTGACAGTCTTCTCTGGCGGAATCGCTTTATGCTACACCGGGGCGGTTGTCCTGGGTGTTAATGCAGCCGCTTGGATATTGCCCGTATCAGGAATTTTTATGTCAGTAATGTATCCAACTATTAATTCGAAAGGGATAAGCTGCTTCGCTCCTTCAGAACACGGTGCAGTGGCGGGTATTATTTTATTTTTTACCGCTGTTGCCGCAGCGGGTGGTCCATTAGTTATGGCGTTGCTGGGGGATGCTTTTGGCAATGTCGCTTACGGTTTTTACTTCACCTTGGCCTGCGCAGTACTGCTGTTCATACTTTCAATTTTGAACCAGATCTTCGATCCAGCAGGCGAGCGGGTAGACTAGATTTTCGTCAGCTGCAAACGCTGTCAGTGGCTAGTTCAAAAGCGCCAATTAAGCCTGAGATTGGCGCATGGTGAGGAAGTTGTATCAACTCCGCCATAGCAGACTCCGAGTCTAGATCTGGCCTGTAACCGTTCAATAAGGCGCGAGTTTCAATGCGCACTTGTTCGATCAGGCCTTGGGTCTGCATGACACCGCCACCAAGAACAATTCGATCGGGCACACTCTGTAAAATAATATTTGACGACATAGCTGCTAGATAATAGGCCTGCAGTTCAAAACCCAGGTGATCGCTGCCAAGCTCACTAAGATCGAGGCCCCAACGTGCTTTAACGCTTGGTCCCGATGCCAATCCCTCTAAACAGTCGCGATGGTATGGGCAGTATCCTGCATCAACTAGATCCTTTTTATGCCGGGGCAACAACATATGCCCTAGCTCTGGATGGCTGGAGCCGTTACTAATACAGCCATCTACAACTAGGCCACCACCAACACCGGTTCCGACAGTGACATACATCACTCTACGGCAACCCTCGCCTGCGCCGTGACGAGCTTCTGCCAGAGCCGCGCCATTAACATCACTGTCGATCACAATCGGGGCAGCAAACTCCTTTAAAACATCGCGATAACTAAAGCCACTCCACCCCGGTTTCGGAGTACTACCAATCACCCCGTAACTGGCCGACAGTGGATCAATCCCAACAGGACCAAAGGAGGCGACACCAATGGCTGCAACCCTCTTGCCGGCTATCTGCTGGCGTAAAAATTTGATTAGCTCGGCAGCCGTTTCATCGGCTGTGGTCGTTGCAATAGTTGAAGTGACCGAGTTTCGCCAATCGTTTCCAACGCTGACAACAAACTTGGTACCACCGGCCTCGATAGCCACATACAATGGTTTAGCCTCATCAATATTCGAGGAAGATAAAGTCACTTTTAGCGCTCACTCTGTTAATTTTCGACAGCATCCACTTTTTTGCAATCGGTTGCAAGTCATACGCAATTTAAGCTAAAGGGTTAGTGTTATCAACACAACCTGGTTCAAATCAATCACAGGCATTACTGCCCACTCGGTCTTGAGCTGCAGTGACCTGTCGTACAGCCAACTTCCACGCGCCCTGCTCTTTTTTCCAAACATGCAGATACCTGGAGAATCCGCGAGCAACACCCGCCTCCTCTCGCACTAGCGACTCAGTGATACCGGTAACAACGGCAGTTCTCTCGGCCAGCTCTGTTGTTTGGCAATGGATATTGAACGACATAATCTCTAAAGCCGAGGCTGCCAAATAAGTGCGCAACTGCACCCCAGTTAGTTGGCTACCCGTCATCGTATTGTAAAAAAAGTCATCGGTTAACAGCTTTTCTAAGCCCTCACCTCTGGCGGCTACAGCTTCGAAAAAGCGCTCTTCTTGAGCCAGTATTTCGCTCTCAGCACTAGAATTTTTGGACGCGCAAGCCACGGTAAAGCTGACGACTAGCAACCAGAATATTCGACCCAGTGGCCCTGGTATGGCGCGCACTTAGACGACTCCCTGCGCCAACATGGCCTCGGCTACTTTGGCAAAGGCGGCTTGGTTGGCTCCCTCCATGTAATCTACATCACCGTCTTTTGTAAGCCCGTGATCAACACACTGCTGATGAATTCTGCGCATAATAGCCCGCAGCTGCTCGTCGACTGTGGCTTCGTTAGAGTAAAGCCGCTGCGCATTTTGGCTCATTTCCAGACCACTCACACTAACACCACCGGCATTACTTGCCTTGCCTGGCGCATAGAGTAGGTTGTGCTGCTTGATCAACTGCAGAGCTTTGGGTGTTACCGGCATATTGGCGCCTTCGGCAATACAAAAGCAGCCATTGCCCACTAACTGCAAAACGTCTTTTTCGTCCAACTCATTTTGGGTAGCACAAGGCAGGGCAATATCACAAGGGTACTGCCAGGGGTTTTGGCCTTCAAAGTAGTCTAAACCAAACTGCTCTGCCATCTCGGCCAAACGGCCGCGGCGGCAGTTTTTAAGCTCTAATAGAAACTGGTAGTGCTCATCACTCAGCCCTTGCGGGCAATAGAGTGTGCCACCAGAATCGGAGACAGTAACCACGCTGGCGCCCAACTGCTTAGCTTTTTCTAAAGCTGCCTGGGCGACATTGCCGGAGCCTGAGATTGCGATACGCAAACCGCTCAACTCGCGCTCTTGGCGCAGCAGCATCTGCTCTACAAAATAGATGAGCCCGTAGCCGGTCGCCTCTGGGCGCAGCAGGCTTCCGCCAAAGCTTTCACCTTTACCGGTTAACACGCCGCTAAACTGGTTGGCCAGTTTTTTATACATACCAAACAAAAAACCGATCTCGCGCGCGCCAACCCCAATATCACCAGCGGGTACATCAACATCATTGCCAATATGACGGTAGAGCTCCGCCATAAACGCCTGACAGAAGCGCATCACCTCACCATCACTGCGGCCGCGCGGATTAAAATCGGCACCACCCTTACCGGCACCTAGCGGCAGGCCGGTTAATGCATTTTTAAACACCTGCTCAAAAGCGAGAAACTTTAAAATACCCAGATTAACTGTTGGGTGGAAACGCAAACCCCCTTTATAGGGGCCAAGAGCACTGTTCATCTGCACGCGAAATCCGCGATTTACCTCCACCTGCCCGGCATCGTTGACCCACGCCACCCGGAACTGAATGATACGCTCAGGCTCTACCAAACGCTCTAACAGCGACTCAGAAACATATTGCTGACTGCCTTTCAGCTCATCCCAAACAGAGTGCAGCACCTCCTCTACGGCTTGGTGAAATTCCACTTGCAGAGGATCCCGTTGCACCAGTTTGTGCATAAAATTTTCAACAGTTGGCATCAATGAAACTCTCCGGTTGTTAACTAGAGTCTCAGTTTAAACATAAGGGAGATTGATGTCTGCTTGGGTGTTTTAATTTGGCTAGGTCTCGCTGTAAGCCAAAAAAACTAGCTTTTTAAGCGAGTCAATTCTACGCTGACTAGTTCATCATGTTTACTGCTAGTCAGGCTGACTTGGCTCTCGTCGATAACACACTGCAGTGCCATATTACTGCTAGCCAGATTGGCCAGCTCTTGCAGTGAGCTATCTGAGATCTGTAGGACCACTAAATTCTTAAACCGCTCTAGCTGGGCCGAATTTTTAGGCCACCAGACTTGAGCTGACCGTTCACCGTAGACCAGCAGAACCACCTGCGACGCGCGGCCACATGCTTTGCGGATTCGGCTCTCGTCTGGCATACCTAAATCTATCCACAGCTCGAGTTCACCCGAGAGGGATTTCTGCCACAGGTCTGGCTCATCATCTGTACTGATACCGCGACCAAACTCCAACTGTGGGTCTGCATATAACGCAAAGGCTAATAGCCGTAACATCATTCGCGCCTCAGTCTCTGAGGGGTGACAGGCTAGGGTAAGCGGAAACTCATCGTAGACGTGGCGCACCATATCGGTGACATTGAGAGTGGCTTTATAGATGGTTGCTTTTATCGCCATAACGCACTCTTTGCTAATGATTAATCAATCCTGCCAAGCAATCGATAGTACCGCAGCTAAGTTTGAGGCTGTCCGCACTGGCCTAATTTGTCAAACAACAACTATTCCCACTCAATAATAGGGCTGTATTTTTTCCATGTAAAACAGTAGGTTACG
>JBELGO010000118.1:0-4594 GCA_042091915.1 SAR92 clade bacterium
TCACACTCGTGCGTCGGGTAAGCATCAACGCAGAAGCTGGCGGGAACGCCATTTTCTTTCCCTACATTTGGGATATCGGTACAGCGACCATTTTCACCGGCGAAACTCCATCCGTGATAGGCACAGCGCAAAGCGCCGTTAACCACCTTACCCAGCGAGAGTGGCACCCGGCGGTGCGGGCAACGGTCGAGCAATGCCCGGACAGCCGCATCGGCATCGCGAAACAACACCACGGGGAGCTCACCAATGACAACCGCAACCGGCGTCTGAGCAGGCACTGCAATACTGGGCAGAACCGCCAACCACTGGCCTGTGATCATCTCATCCTCCTGCGGCACATTGCGAGACTGTTTGGCCCCCAACTCACTGCGACTCTAGCCTTTTTTTACTACGATGCTGGTCTCTTCAAGATCCCAGGTGTTCTCTGTTTTACCCTCATCGCGCAGCAGATATTTCAATACACGACCCTGCGGGTTTTTAGGCAGCGATTCTCTGAACTCTATATAGCGAGGCATGGCGTAATAGGGGACAACATCTGCAGCCCAGTGGAATAACTGTTCAGCGGTCAGCGTCGCCCCCGCCTGCAGTACCGCTGTCACTTTGACATCGTCCTCGCCTTTGTCGGACGGCACCGCATGCACGGCCACCTCGGCAAGCTCCGGGTGCGTTGCAAACGCCGCCTCCATCTCGAAGCTGGAGATATTCTCTCCCCGTCGTCGCAGGTAGTCTTTTTTGCGGTCGACAAAATAAAAGAAGCCGTCTTGGTCAAATTTGCCGATATCGCCGGTGTGGAACCACATGTTACCCATCAACTTCAGCGTCTCTTCAGGGCGGCGCCAGTACCCCATGAACATAATGTCAGGGTGTTGCGGACGCACCACGACTTCGCCAGCGGTGTTGACGGGCAGCTCCCTGTCTTGATCATCAAAAATTCTCACATCGTACTCAGGGATGCGCTTTCCCGAAGAGCCCGGCGCTGCATACTCGCCACCGGGCAGCGAGGTGATGACACAGGCTTCCGTCAATCCGTAACCATTACCACCAACCTGCACAGCGCCAAAACGCTGCTTCCAAACCTGCTTCGCCTCTTCGGTAAATGGGTTGCCTCGCACGGTATGGATCTGGCCAACACAGGCCAGCATGGCAGGGTTGTCCTCAGCCTGCGCCAGCATCCAACCCATACCACCCAAGATAGAGGCAATGGTAGCGCCTGAGCGCTGCACTTCTGGCCAGAAACCCGAGACAGAAAACCGCGGTACGATCGCCACCCGCGCCCCCACCATCAAGTTGGAGATAATACCGACGCAGAGTGCGTTCATATGAAACAGTGGCAGCGGAGTGATGGTCACATCGTCAGCGCTGGCAGGACCGGCCCGCAGCTGCAAGCGGGCCAAGCTGCACATAAAGTTGTAGCTGAGCATGCAACCTTTAGATGGCCCGGTGGTGCCTGAGGTGTAAATAATACAAGCTAAGTCGGCCGGATCGGGCTTAACTGTGAGTGCCGATTCGTCGCTGCCGCGATGGTCGTCGAGTGATCTCAGAGGGATTTTACACTGCGTTGTTTGCGCTAATTCGCCGCGGTAGAGCACCAGTTCTAGATTGGGCAAGGTCTCGGCTATGGCGGCTATACGCTCGACATAGGCCGCCTCGCAGATGACGACTTTGCAATCAGCATCATTGATTTGATGAGCTAAAAATGTTCCTCGCAGCGCGGTGTTAATTGGCACACTGACAGCACAGAGCTTGTTTATCGCCAACCACGAGACAACTGCATCGATATTGTTGTCTAACATACTGACCAGTGTTTCTGCTCGCTGCAGACCGACATCCTGCAGGGCATGAGCCATGCGGTTGGAGAGCTTATCAACCTCCTCAAAGGTGTATAAATCACCCGCAAAATCCAAAAAGACCCTATCCGCGTGGTTGGCGACCGCTCTGTCCAACGCATCAATTACGGTATCTCGCTCACCTAGCGACCAGACTTCGGGATTACCCATTGCAGACATAACACAGCGCTCTTTCAATTAGGCTCGACAGGGAGCAAAAAAAGGGGTTGATCGATCTTGCCAATCGAGTCATTATTTAAACATATATTTGAAATGTGTCAAATATAAGCAAGCGCCAAGCCGTCAATTTCCGGGGTCAGCGCCGACTCGCAAAGTGGCCAGCAACCCTACAGATCGCCCATTGTGAGAGTCACAGCCTGACCTATTGAGTTTGCCGGCCGGTGCTGGACGTTTGACTTTGGGTCAAACCATCACTGCTACCCAGTGCAAAAAATGCTCAATACTGTCGATCTATCGCCACTAAAAGGAACCAACACATGAGAGATCCCTACAAAGTGATTGTCTGGGGCCCCGGCAGAATGGGCAGCATCAGCATCTGGGAAATTGTCAATTCTCCCGCCTTTGAACTAGTGGGTGTGCGCGCTTATAGCGAGGCAAAAAATGGTTTAGATGCCGGCACCTTGATCGGCATCGATCCGCTCGGCGTGATTGTCAGCAACGATGTAGAAGAGCTGCTCGGCATAGAATGTGATTGTGTAATCTATACCGCCCACGATGAAGGGACTTATCACACCGATGAGGAGATTCTCACCATCCTTGCCGCGGGGAAAAACATTGTCACACCACTGCCCTATCAAAATGTGCAGTTGTTCAGAGATCAGACGTTCCTCGACAAAATTAACGCCGCCTGTCAGCAGGGACAATCGACATTCTATGCCGATGGTATCGACCCTCATTTAATCCCAAATCGAATTTTACTCGGCCTCACCAATGGCAACGCCGAAGTTAAAGCGGTTAAATTGCAAGAGCACTGGGACTGCAGTGAAGCCGATCAGGGCCCTCTGCAGTACATAGGATTCGGACAGCCGCCCGAACAAGCTGAAACCATCGACGTCTCTAAGACGATGGCGGTCAATTTCATGCACGGCATCGTCCGCACTGCCGAGCAAGTGCTTGGGGTTGAGTATGATCGAGTGATCACCAGCCACGACTTTATCCCAACACCAGTGGACATCCACAAACCCTTCCTGATCAAGGCAGGTACTGTGGGGCGTATCACCCACCGTATGGCCGGACATGTCGACGCCATCGGACCAGACCCCTTGTTCACTATCGAATATCACTGGCTTATTGGCGACAGCATGCTACCCGAGGGGGTAGAGCCAGGACAGTACTATGTCGGCACTATCGAGGGGCGCCCGTCGCTGCGCATGACCCTCAACTACTCCGTCTCAAACTACTCGAATGAGCGATTTTTTCAACTTGGCAACCTTGAGGTAGAGCCCTCTTATGTGGCGACAATCATGCCGTGCATCCAAGCTATACCGAAGGTGTGTCGCTCGGCTCCTGGACTCATGCCGTCTCTAGATCCGAGCATTAACTGGAAGCAAGATTTTAGAGACTTATAAAAAAACCCGACCAATGGCCGGGTTTTTTATGCGCTGTGCCCTGCTTTAACCCAACAGCTGCTCGAACTCCTCGTCACTGAGCGCCATCAATGAGCTGCTGCCCGCTTCAATCGACTCTTTCAGACTGGTAGTGCGCGGCAGCAGGCGCTGGAAGTAGAACTGCGCTGTGGCCACTTTAGCGCGGTAGAACAGCTCGTCAGAGTGCGCTGCTTTGGCCTTGGCCAGGGTGCCCATGCGGCCCCAGAACCAGGCGACCACAACATAACCTGAATACATCAGGTAGTCGGTGGCGGCGGCGGCCATTTCGTTGACATCGCTCATCGACTTAGCGCCGATACTGCGAGTCAGCTGCTCCCACTCCTGCAGCTTGGCACCCAGCGGCGCGGCAAATTGCGGGTCCATCTCCGGCAAGCTGGCCGCGATCATCTTCAGGAACTGGCCGAACTTCTCGCCGCCGTCGGGGAGCACCTTGCGCCCCAGCAGGTCGAGCGCCTGAATACCGGTGGTGCCCTCATAGAGGGTGGAGATGCGCGAGTCGCGCATATTCTGTTCCATGCCCCACTCGCGGACATAGCCGTGGCCACCGTAGACCTGTATCCCCAAGCTGGCCGACTCAATGCCGGTCTCGGTCATAAACCCTTTGGCAATCGGCGTCAACAGCGCCAACAACCCTGCAGCGTGGGCTTTTTGCTGGTCGTCGCCGTGGATCTCGCTGTCCACCAACTGGCCCAAGAAGTGGGCGAAGGCGCGGTTGCCCTCAGCAAACGAGCGGATGGTCTGGATCATTTTGCGCACGTCGGGGTGGACGATCAACTTGTCGGCAGAGCGCTCTGGCGACTTGACGCCGGTCAGTGCGCGGCCAGCCTCGCGGTCGAGGGCGTAACGCATGGCGCCTTGCAGCGCCACTTCGCTGTGGCTTGCCCCCTCCAGCGCGGTGCCGATACGGGCGGCGTTCATAAAGGTAAACATGCAGAACAGCCCTTTGTGCGGCTCGCCGATCAGATAGCCTTTGGCATCGTCAAAGTTCATCACGCAGGTGAGGCTGCCGTTGATACCCATCTTGTGCTCGATAGAGCCGGCCTTGACGGTATTGCGCTCACCCGCCTCGCCGTTGGCGTCGGGCAGGTACTCCGCGAAGTCGCTGCGCGGATTCATTTGGATGCCGACAGCCTGATCGCC
>JBELGO010000119.1:0-4431 GCA_042091915.1 SAR92 clade bacterium
CTATTTTTCATCTTCGGAGTTTTTGCCGGGTTGGTACGCTCGGAGCTGCGGCTTCCTAGTGCAATCTATGATTTTTTAAGCCTTACTCTTTTGCTGGCCATCGGCTTGAAAGGTGGCATTGAACTGGCTAAACAGCCTTTTTTAACACTGGCACCGCAAATAGCGGCTGTTTTTCTGATGGGGTTATTGCTACCTCTAGTCGCTTTCCCTCTGCTGCGTCTGACGGGCAAATTGAATCGAGCCGACGCCGCATCAATCGCAGCGCACTACGGCTCGGTAAGCGTAGGTACGTTCGCTGTGGCTATCGCCTACATGAATAGCCGCGGCATCAGCTATGAAGAGCATATATCGCTGCTGTTGGTTGTATTAGAGATCCCCGCAATTTTGGTCGGTATTTTGCTGGCTCGAGGGCTGAGCAAACAGACTCGCTGGGGCACAGTTGCGCATGAAATTTTTGCCGGTAAAGGGGTTATCCTACTACTGGGCGGCCTTGCGATCGGTTGGATAGCTGGCCCGGCGGGCGTGGAACCGATTGCACCGTTCTTTTTTGATCTTTTCAAGGGCGTTCTGGCGCTGTTCTTGCTTGAAATGGGTGTCATCACCGCCTCTAAACTAGGCTCTTTGCGTCGCTACGGGCTGTTTATTGTTTTATTCGGTATTGGCATGCCCCTTTTTTCCGCACTTATAGGTGCCTCGCTCGGCATTTTGTTAGGTTTTTCGACCGGAGGCGTGTCTATGCTGGCTACCCTAGCAGCCAGCGCTTCCTACATTGCAGTGCCTGCTGCAATGCGCATTTCCGTGCCCGAAGCCAACCCCACTCTCTCCTTGTCAGCCTCTCTAGGAGTGACGTTTCCATTTAATGTCTTGGTCGGTATACCGCTTTACTATGACTTAGCTGTCCGTCTGCAAACAGCCTTTGGAGCATAAAATGAGTCTAAAAAATAAAACTCTTGTGACCATCATCACCGAAGCGTCGTTAGAGTCTGCAATTTGCAAGCACTTGGGGCGACTCGGCGCCAGTGGCTACACCATCACCGATGCTCGCGGCAAGGGCAGCCAGGGCCAGCGTGGAGGTGGTTGGGATGCAGATAGCAATATCCGCATCGAGGTGATCTGCAACGAAACGGTAGCACAAGCCATTACTGATTTTGCCCAAAGTGAGTACTTTGATAACTTTGCTATGGTAGTTTACTCGCACCCAGTATCAGTGGCGCGCACCAATAAATTCTAATTCCTGGGATAACTATGAGAATCGCTCGCCTAAACGACCGAGCAATCTGTCTTTCTGCAGAGGGCCATTTTGATATAGCTACCAGTTCCAGCGAGAGATTTTCCTCTGATGTTGACGATCTCGCACAATATTGGCAGGAACTTGAAGCGTGGCTAAGTGACAATAACCCCAAGTGCACCGATACCCGCGGAAGCAATTATTTCGCTAAACATCTTCACGAGCTGCAGGCACCACTGTTAAAACCCAGGCAAATTTTTGCTGTGGGCCTCAACTATCCCGCGCACACGGCCGAGGTGGCCTCTGCAATACCCAGCTGTCCAGTTATTTTTACCAAGTTTTGCTCCAGCATTGCCGGGCCTGGTGATACTGTCACACTTCCCGCCGGTGGTGTCGACTGGGAAGTTGAGTTGGTCGCAATGGTTGCTCGTGGTGGTCGCAATATCCCCAAAGAGCGTGCATTGGATGCCATCGGTGCTTACTGTATTGGCCAGGATATTTCAGAACGCCATGCACAGATGGGCGGTCCAGCACCTCAGTTTAGCCTGGCAAAAAGCCATGCTGGCTTTGCGCCAATCGGTCCTTGGTTGACCAGTTCTGCTGCCATTGAAAACATAGACGAACTAACCCTGCAAAGCCATATAGACGATGAGCAGATGCAAATAGGTCGTGTCGATCAGATGCTGTTCGATCTGCCCACGTTAATTGCTTATCTCTCGAGTATTGTCGAACTCTTTCCTGGCGATCTCATTTTTACTGGAACCCCAGATGGCGTCGGCAAGTCGAGAAAGCCGCCACGTTTTCTGAGTGCTGGCGAAATTCTCCACTCTAGTATCAGCCAGTTAGGCATTTTAGCTAACCCCTTGCGCTAGTCTTTGCCGCGCTGCGGCTGCACTCCCACTCCAAGGTCTTAAACTCTAGCATTATAGTTGACTAGTCAACTATAATGCTCAGATTGCAAAATCGCAGAGGGTCTACAATGGCTAACAGCCGCACACGCCGAAGAAATATCATCGTTTTTATTGTTGTTCTTGGACTGGCTGCGGCTGCGGCTTACTTCCACCACTGGCGCTATGGCCAGTGGTTAATCGAGACTGAAAATGCTCAAGTGGGTGGAGATATAGTTAAAGTCTCCGCTTTAACAGGTGGCTCGGTCGCCTCATTGGAAGTTGAGCAAGGTGATTACGTCTCTGCCGGAGAGGTTCTTACTACGCTGGCTTACAATGATGCGACAGCCAACTATCAGCAAGCACTAGCAGCTCTGCAGATGGCGGTACAGGAGGTTTCAGCACTCGCGGCCAAGCGCAATGCCCAGTATGCAGAAATGACGCGGATGACTGAAAAACACACCAACAGTCAACGCGAACATCAGCGCCGTATCTCACTGGCGGCCGAAGGCCTTCTCTCTGATGAATCGCTCGCAGCCAGTGAGAGCCGCGTTATTCAAAATGGCGCCGCTCTGGCTAGTGCTACCGCTCAACTAAGAGAAGTCGAGCGCCGCCTGGGCCCACCTCCTCTGCGTGATCACCCGCAAATTACCCTTGCCAGCCAGCAGCTCCGACTGGCCGCGTACCGCCTCAACAAACACCAAGTCCGCGCGCCTATCAGTGGCTATATTGCCAAGCGCTATGCCAATCCTGGTCAAATGATTGAGGCTGGATCGCCACTGTTTACTCTCAGCGACCCCGCCCAACGCTGGGTGGAAGCTAACTTTAAAGAGGATCAGCTGCGCAACTTGCGCATCGGTCAGCCGGTAGTCATTTATTCAGATCTCTACGGCAAAGAGATAGAGTTTACAGGCGTTGTTGCTGGACCAGCGCTAGCGACAGGCGCTGCATTTGCGCTGCTGCCCGCCCAGAACGCCACTGGCAACTGGGTTAAAATTCTCCAACGCGTACCGGTGAGAATTGAATTTTCTCCTCCAGTTGGTGCCGACACCCCCCTTCCTGTTGGTGCCTCTTTACACGTCTCGGTGGACAGCCATGATCGCACAGGAGCGCGGCTCTCGGATCCCACCCAGGCTCGTCAGTTGCGTCGCGCCGCGCGCAAGCAGATAGACTACAGTGGCGATGTAGAGCAAGTGATCGCCGATTTGATTGAGCAACAGTTGCTTCAATGAGTGCCAGTGCCGCTCTCAACGAGCAGAACGCTACAGATTTGAGCGCCGTAGCAATGCCGCGAGGCCAGTTGATTATCTGTTGCACGGCGATTATTGCCGCCAACTTTATGAATATTCTCGACACCACGATTATTTCCGTGGCACTCCCCTCTATCACCGGCAGCCTATCTGCAACTCCGGCGCAAGGTACCTGGATCTATACTATATACGCAGTCTGTATGGCGGTGATGTTGCCATTGAGCGGATGGATCACCCAGCGTTTTGGCGAGGTGCGGGTATTTATTTTTTCAGTCGCCATGTTTACTGCCACCTCCTGGTTGTGCGGCTTAGCACCCACTTTCGACAGTCTAATTTTGATTCGTGCTCTGCAAGGTATTGCCGCTGGAATGATGATGCCTCTTACGCAAACTCTACTCTTGCGTGTTATGCCCGGCTCGCCCTCTCTGGCCATGTCCCTCTGGTCTATGACAGCTGCGGTACCACCGATTCTTGGGCCGATCGCTGGTGGGATCATTACCGATAATTTTGGCTGGGAGTGGATTTTTTATATCAATATTCTCCCGGGTTTGATGATCATTCCTGTCGCTTGGCACTATCTTCTGCCACTTGGCAATCCGCCCAAAAAAGTCCCTGTCGATGTGGTCGGTCTGGTGACACTAATTGCTGGAGTAATCTGCCTGCAACTGGTGCTTGATCAAGGCCATGAAAAAGATTGGTTTTCGTCATCGTTGATTGTCACTCTGGCGATCGCTGCGTTTATACTTTTGGGGCTTTTTTGGCTGTGGGAGCGCGGTGAGGAGCATCCGATTACTCAGCTCTCAGTCTTTGCTATTCCCTCTTTCACCATTGCGACCATGATCATAGCGGCGTTTACTATTCCGTTTATGGCCATCATGCTGCTGCAATCGATATGGATGCAGACCACAATGGGGCTCACTGCGACCTGGGCTGGCTACATCGGCGCCCCTATGGCCATGGTGCCGCTGCTGCTAATGCCTTTTCTTGGCCACCGGCTCAATGATGTAAATCCCAGAATTCCAATGGTTTTTGGTTTGTTGCTCTTTTCAATGGGGATATTTCTAAA
>JBELGO010000120.1:0-2911 GCA_042091915.1 SAR92 clade bacterium
CACCGCCCATGCCGCCGGCACCACCACCTTGGCCGGGCACGACAATTTGCGATGCTTGGTCGCGGCGCATCTGCTCTATCTCTTTGGCGGTCTGGTCGACGGCCAACTGCGCCTTGCCGGCAAAATCTTGCGCCGCTTCGCCAATGGTACTGCCTTCGAGGGCAAAGGTCAGCGGTACCGCGCCCATCGGTGTCATCACCTGCGCCGAGCCGACAAACTGCACCTCGCGGTCGGCATCGTCGCTGCCATCGGCACAGACCGGAATCAGCTTGCGGATGGTGCCCATTTTCTGGTCGGTATAGGTCTCTTCGCGGAATAACTCATTGGGGTTCATGCCAGCGTCTTGCGGCTGTGTTGTGTCGTTCATAATGGCCTCTGTCAGTATGTTTTAAACAGCGGCTACCCTAGCAAAAATGTGCTGCGCCGTCATGCCTGCGCACTGAAAGCGAAATAGCTCGCCGCGCTTGAGGTTGTGGTTAATAATCGCAGTTTACTGTGGAGTTACCCTTTGGCCATTGCCCCTATTGCTGCACTCACTCGCAACCGTGCCGCCGAGCCGCCAGATACTACGCTGTTTGCACAGATTGCCGAACAGCTCGAGCAGCGCGGCTACGCCATCTGCCCTGCAGCACTGCCAGAGCCGGTAACAGACTCACTGCTGGCGGCGCTGGCCAGCCAAGCTGAGGCGTTTGTGCCAGCGGCGATCGGCCGCGGCGGCGAGGCCGAGCGCAACCACTTTGTACGCCGCGATAAAATCGTCTGGCTGGATGAGCAGCAGCCGCACGCCCAGGCGTGGCGGCAGTGGAGCGAGGAACTGCGCCTCTATCTAAACAAACGGTTGTTTTTGGGTTTGTTCTCGTTCGAGAGCCACCTGGCTCACTACGCCCCGGGCGATTTTTACAAGCGCCACCGCGATGCCTTTCGCGGTGAGAGCAACCGCGTGTTGAGTGTGGTCGGCTACCTCAATCGCGGTTGGCAGCCCGACCACGGCGGCGAGCTGCTAGTTTACAGCGATGAGCAGCTGGCGCCTCTGGTAAGCGTAACCCCCAGTTTTGCCAGTGTGGTGGTGTTTTTGAGTGAGGAGTTTCCGCACGAGGTGCTGCCGGCACAGCGCGACCGCTACAGCGTTGCTGGTTGGTACCGTTTGAACAGCTCCATTAACGGCCAGATAGACCCGCCGCGCTAGCACAGCTTTTTAGTGCCAGTTTTCAATCCATAAAAAAACCCCGCCGGTGTGGCGGGGTTTTTAGTGGGCTTAACGTTTTAAGCGTTTAAATAGTGCTTAGAAACGGTAGGTGCCCTGTACGGCCCAGCTGCCTAGGCGCTGCAACGTGGAATAACCGTTACCGTTCACAAGTGGAACGTCATTATTGTTGAAGCTTACCTCTTCATCAGTAATGTTCTTACCGATCAGTGCCACATCCCATTTGCCCGCGGCATCACCGAGACCAATGCGCATATTGATGCGCGTATAGGCATCTTGGAATGCATAGATGGGATCTAAATCAGCAGCAGTGAATTGCTCATCCGAGTAGAAGGCTTCAACTGAGCTGCGCAGCAGCAAGCTGTTGCCAATTGACATCTCATGGTCAAAACGCAAGTTCATTGAGAACTCCGGCGAAAGGATATTGGGCTTACCAGAAGCATCTTGTGCGTTGTCTATACACAGAGCAGCATCATCGCTGCCTGGAACACGCTTCCAGCAAGGTGACTCTGGGAACGAGTCAAACTTGTTGTCCAAGTAAGAACCAGCGGCAGAGACGGTAAGTGAGTCTGTAGCCGCCCACTTAACATCAAACTCCACACCCTGCGCGGTCATCTCGGCTGCGTTATCTACCAAGAAGGCGGTACCGCCATCAAAGATAGAAACCTGCAGATCGGTAATCTCGGTGCGGAACAAGGTGGCGTTAAAGGTCATGGCGCCGTCGAGCAGAGTGCTCTTAAAACCCAGCTCCATGTTCAGCGCTTCTTCTTCCTCGTACTCGTATTTATCAAAGCCCGGAACGTCGACTACAACTATGTCACCGTTGACAGATACAGGGGCTTGTGGAGTGTCAGGATTCTTTAAGTAGCGTGCATCAAAACCGCCGCCTTTAACACCGGTAGAGACCAATCCGTAGACCATGACATCATCGCTGATGTCGTGCTCAAGGTTGAAAGACCAATCAACAAACTCTTCGCTGCGTTTTTGACCTAGGAGCTCTTGCTCGAAGGTGCCGAGAAGGCCGTTCCAGAGACCAACATCCAGGAAGCCAGTAACTGAGCCTGGTAGTGCGTCATATCCAGCAACAGTACCCGCTGCCAAGCGCTTGAACAGTTCGCGATCGACTGTCTTTTCCTCCTCGGTATAGCGCAGGCCGAGAGTTAGGCGAGTCGTATCGTCCATATTCCAGGTCGCAGAGCCAAATACAGACATCTGTTCTTGCTCTTGATCGAGGTAATAATCTCGGGCAACGTTGGGGACTTCACTTGGCGTCAATCCCAAGGCAGGAGCGGCAATGCTGGAACCGAAGGTTTCTGTTGAGTCAAATCGTAGATCAGAATTATGGAAGTATGCACCAACAATATAGTCTATAGACTCCCCTCCGGGAGATGTTAAGCGCAGTTCCAGAGACTCTTGGTCATAATCTTCAGCAGCATCTACTTGCACTAGTGGAAGTGGGCCAAAGTCACAGTCGCATACATCGACATACTCATAGTGCGCAAACCCTGCGGTAGCAGTAAATGTGTTGTCGCCTATTAATGTCTCCAACGTCAATGTAGAGACTTGCATCTCGTTGTCGCTCATTTCGGCTTTATCCGGCAAGCCGGCTGCTGTCGCCGCATCCTCGAAGGCCCCGCCGAAAGCTCCGATAGCAATTAAACCTAGACCGCCATCATTAATCGCGATACGTTGGTCATCAAGTGATTC
>JBELGO010000120.1:3011-4461 GCA_042091915.1 SAR92 clade bacterium
CAATTAAACCTAGACCGCCATCATTAATCGCGATACGTTGGTCATCAAGTGATTCCGAAGAAGAGCCGCTGTAGTGTTCAGCGAGCTGTGAGATCAGGCCGTTGAAAAATGCACCAAGAGCAAAGGGGTTGTTAACCGAAGCCTGCATAGTTCGGCCGGTTTGATTGAACTCACTAGCTTCGTGTTTAAAGGTAACGGTAGTCTGATCATCGACATCCCAGACCAGAGTGCCGCGGGCGGTCCAGTCGTCGCTGCCAGCTTCGTCGTTGCCGGTGGCTAGGTTTGTCATAAAACCATCATACTGGTAGTCGCGATAAGCAAAGCGGCCGGCAACGTTATCAGTCAACCCGCCAGAGACCATAAGGTTAACTTCTTGTTCGCCGTCTTGCCCGGCTAGTACGCTTACCATAGCTTCATTTTCTTGGGTGGGCTTGGCGGCGATAACGCTGAGTGCGCCACCGACGGTATTTTTGCCGAACATAATCGATTGCGGGCCACGCAGTATTTCAACGCGCTCAATGTCCATGAACGGTGCGCGGCTCAGCTGGTGGCGGCCCATGTATATACCGTCGTGGAACATAGAGACCGACTGCTCAATACCTTGGTTGGTGGACGAGCCGATGCCGCGAATAAAGATAAAGTTGCCGATCGGATTTGAGGTAACGGTCACTGCAGGCATGCTGTTGGTGAGGTCTTCCATTTTGGTGATGCTCTCTTCACGGATGGTTTCACCGCTAACCGCGAGCATAGAGATAGAGACATCTTGCAGAGATTCTGCACGTTTGGTGGCGGTTACCACGACCTCTTCGAGGGTCGCTGCGGTAGCCGGTAGTGCCAGTGCACCAGTCGCCAGTGCGGCAACGGTGGTGGCAAGAAGCTTGCGATTGATTGATTGCATAGTTATCCCCTAAATATGTTTGGGTGTTTTATGGCTCTTATACCGACTACAGATTCCAGCAGTCGCTTTGAGTTCAGTTTAGGTTTTGTCTAAATATCGTTGGAAATTAACAATTATCATAGAGTTACCAAAACTGCATGGCGACCATACCGCAAACATATAAAGCTGGCAATATTTTGTTGCGCTGCGCAGCGACCAATGAGTCGCAGCGGCCGATGGCAATGGTCTGTTAGGTGACTGTTTGTGATGGCCAAAGAACCCCGCAGTCACTGTTTCGGGCCGCTGAGCGTTTTTACCCGGCGTGCTGCGGAGTAAGCTAAGCCCCGTTTTTAACTCATTAAACCTTTTGTCTGATTCGTCTTAGCGGTGAGCAGAGGGATAACTTTTATTCAAGCGGAGGGTCGCCTCGTGACCGAGCACGCCTATATTTTTGATGCCATTCGCACCCCGCGCGGGCGCGGTAAAGCCAGTGGAACTTTGCATGAGGTAAAGCCAGTTACACTGCTGAGCAACTTGTTAGTTGAACTGCAACAGCGCAACGGCTTTGAGAGT
>JBELGO010000121.1:0-4402 GCA_042091915.1 SAR92 clade bacterium
CAGGCCTAGAGTCACTAGCTGTTCGCCACCACTATCACCGCGGGTAAACCGAATGAGGGATTCAACGATATCAGTGATGCGACCTGTTTGTTGCAGCAGTTGAGCGCTGGTTTGTTCAACTTCTGGGCAGGGAAGCTCGCTGCGTAAGTCTTGAGTGAGCAGAGAAATATTGGTGACCGGATTGCCAATTTCATGAGCAACGCCCGCGGCAAATCGACCAATCGAGGCGAGGCGATCGCGGTCGATTGTCTGCTGGGTGAGCCGTACCGACTCGGTCACCTCTTCAATCACAATCAGCTGCTCATCAATATCCTCATCGCTGTGCAACGCGGTGCGCGACTTTTGCAAATTGAACCAGCGTGGAGAGTTACTACTGTCTAACGGATGGGCGGTTATAGTCAGCGGCTTGCTGTCGAGTAAGGACTGAATGAGTCGCTGCCAAGGCTTGGGTAGCTCTTCATAGCGTGAGCCGATGACCTCTTCGCGATCTAACCCGGTCAGTTCTGCTATCTGTCTATTCCAAAGCAGTATTTCACCGCGAGCATCGAGAGAGATCACGCCCACCGGTAGAGCCTCGACCAACTCTAGGTGATGAAGTCGCAGGCGGTTGAGCTCGCTGGCAACACCGCTTAATTCACTGCTGCTAACCGCGAGGACCGATTCGATTAAATTGAGATCGTCGCGACCATCGCTCTCTGATTTGAAACGGCTGTCGGTAATTGGCAGCGCCTTGTCCATGAGGCGCGAGGCGGCATAGTGGCCGAGCCGCAGCGAGAGTTCGCGGCTGAGCTTGTCGCGAATGGCGCGCAATTTGGCAGGGCGTTGCTCTTCGTAAGTCAGGCCGAGCTGTGTGAGTGCAAAGTGCATCTCCTCTTCGGCGATGGGCCCCAGGGCATCGCGCAGTGCCAATTGCATCTCTTCAACTGTGGCAAAGCCCATATCGACTCGACTGGGTATATAAACATTGTCGACCATACATAAATTGGCAAAAAAACGCTCTTCGCGACTGCGCCGTGAGACAGTAGTGGCGATCATGCAGCCGGTTAAATTGGCTACGCTGGCCAGCAGTGCCCAAAGCTGCCAATCGCCCAGTGTGGCCGTGAGAACGCCGCCATTGGCAAACTTCATCAAGTTAATATCACCCACAGCAAGAGGGGCTAAAAGGCCCACAGCCCAGACGGCTAGCCCGAGCAACAGACCGGTTAGGAAGCCTTTGCGACCGATATTGGGGAAGTAGCTGGCGGCAATCAGGCCGGGGACGAACTGCCCTAGACCGACGAAGCTGACTAAGTAGTGATCAGTAATGCTGGCGCTGGCGCTGAGTTTGGCGAGTAGCAGAGCGAGTAGAGCGATGGCGATTGCAATGTTGACGATGCGCCGTGATATCCAGCCGTTGAGATTGTGGATCTGTGAAAAATTGATCCTTGGAAGTACTGCGCTATTGAGCAACATACGGGCGAGAATGGCGCTCAGTGAGGCACAACAAAACATCGCCGTCGAGATTATGGCCAGCGAAGAGAGCGCCGTTAAAGCGGTATTTTCAGCAGCCATGGGCAGCGCATAGAGGTACTCTTGTAACGGGACATCGAGTCGGCTTGAGAGGCCGCTCCACATCAGCGGCAGGCTGGCCAAGCTAATTAGCAGTACCAACAGCGGGTAACTCCAAGCAATTTGACGCACTTGAGCCGGCTGTATGCGATCGGAAAGCGCCACTAAAAAATTGGCCGGAAGGACTAGGCTAGCAGCGAGAAATAAGACGAACAGAGGATAGGCATCGCCGGTGCGATGGACTGCTTGTTGTTGTCCGCTGGTCTCAACCCAGCTATTGAGCTCGCCTAGCCCGCCGAATTCAGGTAGCGCTACAGTCACAGCAATCGCGAGTGTCGATAGCAATACTAGCAAGCCACTTAGAGCCATCGCCCCGAGCCGAGTATTGCGTCGCCGGCGCGGCAGTAGCAACCAACAGGTAATCGCAGTCAGCAGAACTAATATGCTGTCGGCAAGGGCTGAGTGAGGGCCTAACAGCTCACTGATGAGTCTGCCCGCAGAGATAAATTGCGCCTGCAGCAGAGGTAGTGATGCCATGATTAGGCCAGCACTGGCAATGAGTGATACCGCTCTGCCGCGGTACCTAAAGGTGAGAAAATCAACAGCGTTAGCAAAACGAACAACACGCTGTAAGCGACGGATAGGCAGTAGCAATATGGGTACTAAGGCAAACAGTAGAGTAAAGCCAAATAGACCAATGACGGCGCTAAAACCGTAGCGTCCGGCCATCTCTACCACCCCGCCACTGAGCAGCACGCCGTGGCTGGTGACCAGAGTCAGTGGCAGCAAAGCATTGAGTAGCGCTTCGCGACGCTCCGCTAAAAGCCACCAGAGTAGTGCGGCGCAGAGTATCAGCGCTGCGCTCAAATAAAGCCAGAAAGATAAATTACTCGCCATGATCATCGGCTCTGTGACGCTGTTGCAAATAAACTCCGTAGATAAACAGTGCCCAGATGGCAAACGGTCGCCACCATTGACCGTCTGCAGCGGTAGCCCATTGAAATGAGAGCGGCAAAACGATAACGCAGAGCAGCAACAGTCCGCTAACTGTTCGGTAATTAAGCATTGGGCTTAACTGTCAAAAGCCACTGGTAGTTATTTACTGGCATATTGATGAAACTCTCAGATTGGCGATGGGCTATGCAGGTTAACCCACTCAGGTAGTGCCCAGTCAAGAACTGTCTGAGGTGACTGTTCAGACAACCTTGCCGGAGGGTTGAGTCCGAGATGGACAAGAGCAGTAACCAGTGAGGGCGATGGCTGTCCAGCGTCTAGGGGGGCAGCATGGTTTTGTTTGCTCAGTTTTTGACCCAGAGAATCAGTGACGACTGGAATATGGCCGTACTGTGGTGTCGCTAAACCGAGACTCTTTTGCAACAAAATTTGCCGCCCGGTGTTATCGAGTAGATCTGCGCCTCTGACTACGTCTGTTACGCCTTGTTCGGCGTCGTCAATCACCACGGCCAGTTGATAGCTGACCAGCCCATCGCGACGCCAAATGGGAAAATCGCCAACTTGTGCGGCGACATCTTGGCGCTGTGGACCAAGGTAGAGGTCATTAAATTCCACGGCTTGCATCCCTGCGATATTAAGCCGTATGGCGGCCGGTTGATTTTGGTCGGGCGGGAAAGTTAAACAGTGGCGATCATACAAACGCTTATCAAGGCTCTGTAGTCGCCGTCGAGTACAGTTGCAAAAGTAAGCGGCTGAGCCAGCTACAAGTTGCTCAGCGGCTGTGCGGTAACGCTGTAATCGGCGGCTCTGGTAGAGAACTTCGTCATCCCAGAATAAGCCATGGTGATTGAGTTGCTGCAAAATTAGCTGATCGGCGCCGCGCTGCTCGCGAGGGGGATCTATATCTTCAATTCGCACCAACCATTTGCCACCGTGTTGACGTGCGTGGAGGTAACTGGCCAGCGCCGCAACCAAGGATCCCATATGCAATGGGCCGCTGGGGGTGGGCGCAAAACGCCCGATGACTGGGAGCTGGCTGGACAAAGAGCGTGCAGAGAGCGTTTAACCGCCTGAGATCTGTTTCTCACGAATTTCATCGAGGGTTTTACAGTCGACGCAGAGTTCAGCGGTCGGGCGTGCCTCAAGACGACGAATGCCGATTTCGATGCCACACTGATCGCAGAACCCGTAATCGTCATCCTCGAGACGCAGAAGAGTCTTGTCGATCTTCTTGATTAGCTTGCGTTCACGATCGCGGGTGCGCAGCTCCAGGCTGAACTCCTCTTCTTGTGTTGCGCGATCTGCAGGATCAGGAAAGTTGGCAGCTTCGTCTTTCATGTGCGTAACGGTGCGGTCGACCTCTTCCATCAACTCGTGCTTCCAAGCAAAAAGTATATTTTTGAAGTGGGCGCGTTGTGGCTCGCCCATATACTCTTCGTTTTTCTTTTCGTTGTAAGGCTCAATGCCGTGCAGGCTCACTGCAGAGGCGGCTGAATGTTGAGCCGCTTTTTTACTCGCAGAGGCTTTTTTAGGTGCGGCTTTGGCGCTTTTCTTGGCGGGCGCCGAGGTTTTAGTCACGGGGGTTTTAGTCACATGGGTACGCTTTGTTGGAGTAGTGGAGGCAGTCTTTTTGACTGGTGCTTTTTTTGCAGGTGCTTTCTTCGCCGCGGCTTTCTTCACCGGCGCTTTCTTCATCGGCGCTTTCTTCACTGGCGCTTTCTTCACCGGGGCTTTCTTTACTGGCGCTTTCTTCACCGGGGCTTTCTTCACCGGGGCTTTCTTTACTGGCGCTTTCTTTACTGGCGCTTTCTTCACTGGCGCTTTCTTCATCGGCGCTTTCTTCACCGGCGCTTTCTTCACTGGCGCTTTCTTCACCGGGGCTTTCTTTACTGGCGCTTTC
>JBELGO010000122.1:0-4315 GCA_042091915.1 SAR92 clade bacterium
CACACCAAGTAGTCGGTGTCTCGCTGTTCGCCAGTGCTATCTATCTAGCTCGCCGGCTGCTGGTAATGGAACCGCTCGGCAGCGAGAAAAAATCTCAATTTCCAACCTAACCGATGCTGACTCAGCAAGGAGCAACACCATGTTAAAATTTCTCAAAATCACTACTACCGCGCTGGCACTTGGCAGCACAGCCCTACTCGCCACACCCGCCCTGGCTGGCGATGCGGCTGCAGGCAAAGCGAAAGCGATGATGTGCGCTGGCTGTCACGGCCCAGCAGGCATCAGCAATAACGATATGTGGCCAAACCTCGCCGGCCAAAAGCAGGGTTATCTTGCTTCATCGTTAAAAGCTTACCGCAGTGGCGAGCGCAAAAATGCCATGATGGCTGGTATGGCACGCGGACTCAGTGATACTGATATCGCCAACTTGGCCGCTTACTACTCTTCACTTAAGTAAAACACTAGTGCGATGCTAAGGCGCGCTTCGGCGCGTCTTTTTTTTAAGAAGCATTTTCTGATAACCAACAGGCGAAAAGAGCCGGCGATAGTGGCGATTACCTAGCACTGTTAAACTAACCTGCAATTCAGTACTGGACGCCTTCCTATGAACGCAAATGCAGCCCACCGCCCGTCGTTAACAGACGCATTTATTCCTGTTGTCTTTTTGATCAGCACTCTCGGCACGACCGTCTATTTATTCGGTCTCGATGCATTTGGGCCGAACCTGCTGGCACTTCTGCTCTCGGCTGCACTCGCCGCCGCTATCGGCATCAAGAACGGTCACAGTTGGCTCTCCATAGAAGAGGGAATGATCGAAACTATTTCACTGTCGATGCGCTCTATTCTAATTTTGATGATGGTCGGCGCTCTGATTGGCAGCTGGATGCTCAGTGGCACCGTACCCACTATGATCTACTACGGCGTGGCACTGATTTCACCCGATTTTTTCTACCTCACCGCGAGTATTGTATGCGCCTTGGTCGGTTTTAGTATTGGCAGCTCCTGGACAGTCGCTGGCACGCTCGGCATCGGACTGATGGGCGTTGCTGCCGCACTCGGACTGCCGCTTGGCATTGCCGCCGGAGCGATTGTCTCGGGCGCCTATTTTGGCGATAAGATGTCACCGCTGTCTGATACCACCAACCTCGCAGCAGCGGCCACCTCGAGCGACCTGTTTGAACATATTCGCCACATGAGCTGGACCACCCTACCCGCTTTTGGTATCTCACTGGCGATCTACACTGCGCTGGGGCTCGGTAGCGAGAGTAGCAGCGAGCTCAGTGAAATAGTCACCCTGCAAGCCGCCTTGCAAGGCTACTTTGCTATTTCTCCGCTAATGTTGGCGCCGCTCGGCTTGCTGCTATTTTTGGCCATTACTCGCCGGCCGGCACTGGCCACCTTGGTTTGGGGAACATTGGCAGGCATCGCCATGGCTCTACTTTTTCAACCCGAGCGCGTCATAGCCGCAGCTGGCGATCCACAATTGAGCAGCGCAGCGGCCAGCGCCAAAGGAATTATCACCACACTCTTCGCCGGTTTTGCCCCGGACAGCGGTTCGGCGGTAGTCGATGAACTGCTCAGCAAGGGCGGTTTAAGCAGTATGCTGTTAACCGTCGGACTCATTATTTGCGCACTCGCTTTTGGCGGCGCCATGGCTCGCGCAGGTCTTTTGCAGCGGTTAGTCGACGCTATGCTATCAGGCGTTAAAAGTGCCGCTGGGCTGATTGTGGCAACGGTTAGCGCCTGTGTTGGCACCAACCTGTTGGCTGCGGACCAGTACCTGTCGATTGTTCTGCCTGGGCAGATGTTTAAAGGCGCCTACCAAGAGCGCAAACTCCACGCGCTGACACTCTCTCGCACACTCGAAGATGCCGGCACGCTTACCTCGGCATTAATTCCCTGGAATACCTGCGGTGCATACATGGCTGCAGCTCTCGGGGTCTCTACCTTTAGCTATGCACCGTACGCCTTTCTCAACCTGCTCTGCCCGCTGTTGGCGATCGGCTACGGTATGTTTCAAGTTGGCTTGCGTCCCAGTCAGTCGGCACTCAATCCCCAGTAAACGCAGCGGTGAGGTACCTACTCTTACTCTGCTCGCTACTCTCTGGCGCACTGCTGGCCGCGCCACAGTTCAGTGGCCAGCGCGCGCTCGAATTAATCGCTGCGCAAGTGGAGCTTGGCCCGCGCAGCAACCCCTCCTCGCGCGCGGCAGCGCTGCAGCTCTACCGTCATCACTTGGCCGATGCAAAGAGTCTGCGCGCGCATCACTTTCAGTGGCAGTGGCGCCAGCTCCCTGTCCTCCACGGCACTAACCTCGTCGCCAGTTTTGGGCCACAACAGGCCGATGTCGAGCACTGGCTACTAGCCGCTCACTGGGACACTCGGCCAATTGCCGATCGCGAAAAATCCACTCAACAGGCAAACCAACCGATCAGTGGCGCCAACGATGGTGGCTCAGGTGTTGCCGTGCTGCTGCATCTGGCTGAGCTCATGGCGCACAACCCGCCCCCAGTGCGTGTCGATATCGCCTTGTTCGATTACGAAGATTTGGGCGGGATTGACGGGCAGCCGTTCTCAATTGGTGCCAATCAATTTGTCACCGATCATCCCGAGTACCGCCCCGATGGCGGCATTTTACTCGATATGGTCTGCGATCAAGGACTGCGTATACCGCGCGAACTTTATTCCAAACGCTACGCCGGCAAGGTGCAAGACAGGCTTTGGGGGGTCGCCAAAGAGCTTAAGTTAAGTGTAGTAGAGGAGCGTGACGGCGCGCCAATCAGCGATGATCATCTGCCGTTTCTACGCGCAGGCATCCCCATGGTCAACTTAATTCATTGGCCGTTTCCAGACAGCTGGCACACTCACAAAGACACCATTGAACGCTGCAGCAGCAACAGCCTAGCTGAGGTTGGTCGCTGGATAGCAGAGTTCATCTACACAGCCGATCAACGCGCTGTGCGTTGAAAGTTGCATATCACACCTACTCGGTTATAGTCGAAACCACTGTTTTAAGATCTTGGAGCTATACCATGCAACTGTTCACCAAGCTGCGCGCAGCCGCACTATTCTCGCTGCTTTCAGTAAGCGTTCAGTCGGTCGCACAAAACGAGCTGCGCGCTAGCATCACTGCAGATTATCACGACTCACTGCACGACCTTTTTGTGCACTTTCACCGCAATCCAGAGCTAAGCTTTTTAGAGCACGCCACTGCTGCACGGCTGGCTAGCGAACTGCGCGATGCCGGCTTTACGGTCACAGAAGGGGTCGGCGGCACAGGCATAGTAGCGCTGCTGGAAAATGGCGAAGGCCCGACAGTGATGGTGCGCGCCGATATGGATGCGCTGCCCGTAGAGGAGCGTTCTGGGCTCGAATATGCCTCAACTGCCAAGCAAATTGATCCCATTAGCGGGCGCGAGGTCCCCGTCATGCACGCCTGTGGGCACGATGTTCACATGGTCAGCCTAGTCGCCACTGCGCGGCAGATGGCAGCCCGGCGCGACAGTTGGTCAGGCACCTTAATGTTGATCGGCCAGCCGGCTGAAGAGCGTATTTCTGGCGCGCGGATTATGCGCGAAGATCAAATTTGGGAGCGCTTTGGCACCCCTGACTACGCTATGGCACTACACGTTATGTCTGGGCTTGAAGCGGGTATTATCAATGTTACCGAGGGCTCGCCAATGGCTGGATCAGACTCGGTCGATATCGTGATTCACGGCATCGGCACTCACGGTGCAGCGCCGCATTTGGGCAAAGACCCGGTCGTACTCGGCAGCCAACTTGTCATGGCCTTGCAGACCCTCGTAGCTCGGGAGCTGTCGCCGCGCCAACCAGGCGTCGTCACCGTCGGCTCTTTTCATGCCGGCAGCAAACACAACATTATTTCGGATCGCGCCGAGCTGCAACTGACCGTTCGCAATACTAATCCCGAGACCCGCCAACTGCTGCTCGAAGGGATCGAGCGTATTGCCGTCAATCTTGGCCGCGCCGCCGGCCTACCCGAGGACAAACTTCCCGAAGTCTCACTCAACAATCCGGGCACTCCGCCCACAGTCAACAACGACAAACTGGTAAAAAGATTGCGTGGCGTCTGGCAGCAGCAGTTTGGCGAAGACAGAGTTCTAGCGATCACCAGCAGTTCGATGGGCGCCGAAGATTTCCCTTATTTCACTAGCGATCCGGCGATCCCCAGCGTTTACTTTGCGATAGGTGGTAGCGCCAAGAGTGATCTCGACGCAGCGGCCAACGGCGGACCAGCGGTACCGGGGAACCACAGCCCAATGGTTAAAATTGACCCCGAGCGGAGTATCACCCG
>JBELGO010000123.1:0-4297 GCA_042091915.1 SAR92 clade bacterium
GAGCATGTCGCGGCCACCTCACCAATTCTTAAAATTCTGTAGCTGTTCATCTGGTGTTTCTTCTCTTCATGAGAAGGCGCTCCCAGGTCGCGCGTTGCTGCGAAAGCTTGTGCTTTCTTGTTCTGCTTGCAGCAGAATCGGCTGGCGCCGCCTTAAAAAACTACGTTTTTTTTCAGCCGCTCGGCGACCGCCATGGATGGCGGAAATGCCGCGACAGCAGGAGCATGTCGCGGCCACCTCACCAATTCTTAAAATTCTGTAGCTGTTCATCTGGTATATCTTCTCTTCATGAGAAGGCGCTCCCAGGTCGCGCTAATAATATCAAGGTACAAAAAATGCCGCCTCTCAATAGGGGCGGCATAATACCATAACAGCCTAAAATTCATAGGCCTTTAGCTGAAATTACTGCTCGTTAGAGCCTGTATCTTTTTCGTCTTGGATTTTTTGGTAGATCTCTTCGCGATGCACAGCGACATCCTTCGGCGCATCAACCCCTAATCGTACCTGATTGCCGCGGACACCGAGCACGGTTACCGAGACGTCATCACCGATGATCAGGGTTTCGCCCACTCGTCTGGTTAAAATTAGCATCGCACTCTCCGCAAAAGTAGTACATTAGTATTAGAAATTAAACAGCCGCGGGATTATAACAATAGTGTCATGAATTCCAAGCATTATGACTCTTTAACTGGCTCTTTCTCCATTTCAAACGCACTGTGCAGCGCCCGCACTGCCAACTCTAGATACTTCTCTTCTACAACCACTGTCACTTTTATTTCTGAGGTGGTAATAAGTTGGATGTTGATGGCTTCTGCCGCCAATGTTTCAAACATCTTTGCTGCTACGCCTGCGTGTGAACGCATCCCTACCCCGACCAATGAAATTTTGGCAATCCCAGCATCGGTAGTGACTTCTTTAGCACCTAGCTCGCTGGCGATTTCCTGGAGGATCAGCTCGGCCTGCTTTACGTCATTCTTATGTACAGTAAAGGTGATGTTTGCTGAATTGTCGACAGCAACATTTTGCACGATCACATCCACCTCGATATTAGCCGAGCTTATCGGGCCTAAAACCTTATAAGCTACACCAGGCTGGTCGGGAATACCTCGGATTGTCAGTTTAGCTTCGTCTCGGTTAAATGCGATGCCTGATACTACGGGCTTTTCCATTCCATCATCCTCTAAGGTTATCAGTGTGCCGGGGCCCTCTTGAAAACTTGAGAGCACACGCAGCGGTACGTTGTATTTTCCGGCAAATTCTACAGAGCGAATTTGCAACACTTTCGAGCCTTGGCTGGCCATCTCGAGCATCTCTTCGAAAGTGATACTATCTAGACGGCGGGCACTATCGACAACACGGGGATCGGTGGTGTAGACACCATCGACGTCGGTATAGATCTGGCATTCATCGGCTTTGAGTGCTGCGGCCAGAGCAACTGCTGTGGTATCAGAGCCACCTCGGCCTAAGGTAGTGATATTGCCTGCATCATCAACACCCTGAAATCCTGCGACAACGACAACGCGCCCTGCATCGAGATCCTCTTGCATGCGATGGGCATCAATCTCTTCAATGCGCGCTTTGCTGTGCGAGGTGTCGGTGAGAATACGCACCTGACTACCCGTATATGATCGGGCCTCTTGCCCTTTGGCCTGCAGGGCCATACTCAACAGAGCAATAGTCACTTGCTCACCAGTAGAGACCAGTACATCCATCTCGCGAGCACTATTACTCTCACCAATCTCATTGGCTAGGCCAATTAAGCGATTGGTCTCGCCGCTCATCGCTGACACGACGACAACTACTTGCTCACCGCGCTGACAGTGGCCAATCACTTTGTCGGCTACTGCTTGTATACGCTCTACGCTACCCACTGAGGTACCGCCATATTTTTGTACAATTAAGCTCATCTGTTGGGTTCGCTCTTATTAAACTGTTGGGTAACTATTTACTGCGCCTGCAGCCAGCTGGCCAATGCTTCGAATGCAGAGGGTAATTTGGCAGCTTGCTCGGCTGAGCCTTGAGCCATATCGGGGCGACCACCACCTTTACCGCCGGTGATATCGGTCACTTGTTTAAGCAGCTCACCCGCCTTAAAACGCTCTGTCAGATCTTTGGTAACGCCTGCCACTAGGGCAGCACGGCCATCTTGCTCGGCTGCCAACACGAACAAGCCTGAGCCAATCTGATCACGCACTTTGTCGGCGACACCGCGCAAAGATTTGTTGTCAGCTCCAGGCACCACCACTGCTAGCAACTTCACTCCTGCAATATCAATTGCATTGGAGAGAAGATCGCCACCAGCACCGCCAGCCAATTGCGCTTTAAGTTGGGCTATCTCGCGCTGTTGTTGCTTCGCATCGGCCGCTAGTTTGGATACCTTCTCGGCCAGGCGGCTGCGGTCACTGCCGGCAATCGCGGTCAGTTGGCGGACTAAATCTTGGCTTTCATCGCAGAGAGCTTCTGCAGCGGCTCCAGTCACTGCTTCGATTCTTCTGACACCTGAAGCTACACTGGTCTCTGCGCTTATGCGGAACAAACCAATATCACCGCTGCGGACTACATGCGTACCACCGCACAGCTCCACCGAGAAATCGCCTGCAATACTGAGTACTCGTACCTCATCGCCATATTTCTCGCCAAACAGCGCCACGGCACCGCGCTGTTGCGCAGCGTCCATATCCATAATTTCTGTCTTAGTGGCTATATTAGTGCGAATGGCTTGATTGACGCGCTGTTCTACTGCGCGCTGCTGCTCCAAAGTGACCGCTTGTGAATGAGAAAAATCAAAACGCAAGCGGGTTGAATCCACCGAGGAGCCCTGCTGTGCCACATGCTCGCCGAGCACTTCGCGCAATGCGGAGTGCAACAAGTGGGTGGCTGAATGATTGCGCGCAGTGGCTGAGCGGACATCATTGGTGACAACTGCTTCAACACTATCGCCGATCGATAGGCTGCCGCTGAGTAGTTGCCCTATATGCAAATGGTGGCCGCTGTTTTTGCGGCAGTCAGCTACTTCGAACTTTGCCGCACCGGCAGTGACCATACCACTGTCACCGCACTGGCCGCCCGATTCGGCATAGAAAGGTGTGCGGTCCAGAATAACGATACCCTGCTGGCCTTGCGTGAGTGTCTCTACTTGCGCGTTATCCAATAGCAAGCCGAGTACTTTGGCTTCGCTGGCGAGCTGCTCATAACCGAGAAACTCTGTAGAGCCCTCCAGTTGTAACGAGTCGCTGTAGTCGACACCAAAGTTACCCGCGGCACGCGCGCGCTGGCGCTGCTCTTCCATCGCGGCTTGGTAGCCGTCCATATCGATCGTAAAGCCACGCTCGCGAGCCACATCGGCCGTCAAATCTGTCGGGAAGCCGTAGGTATCATAAAGCTGAAAGACGACATCACCCGGCACTGTACTGCCAGATAGCTCTGCCAGAGCCCCCTCAAGGACGCCCATACCGTTATCTAGAGTGCGAGCAAACTGCTGCTCTTCTTTGAGCAAGGTGGCTTCAATCAAGTCGCGCTTGCTGTTCAGCTCGGGGTAGGCCTCACCCATCACGGCGGCTAACGCTGCCACCAATGTGTGGAAAAATGGCTGAGTCTGGCCGAGTTTATGTCCATGGCGCAGAGCTCGGCGAATGATGCGACGCAAGACATAGCCCCGCCCTTCGTTGCCGGGAAGCACGCCATCAATGATTAAGAACGAGCATGATCGAATATGATCGGCTATCACTTTCAAAGAATCATGCTGCAGTTCGCTGCTACCCACGGCTTTTGCAGCTGCATTGATGAGATGAACAAACAGATCAATCTGGTAGTTACTGTGTACGCCTTGCATGACTGCAGCTATACGCTCCAAACCCATACCTGTATCAATAGAGGGTTTGGGCAGAGGCTTCATTTCACCTCTGGCATTGCGCTCGTACTGCATGAAAACTAAATTCCAAACTTCAATGTAACGATCGAGATCGTCGTTCTCGCTACCGGGTGGGCCACCTGCGACCTCTTCACCGTGGTCGTAAAAAATCTCGGTGCACGGGCCGCACGGGCCGGTATCACCCATCTGCCAGAAGTTGTCTTCGTCTAACCGCGACATGCGGTCGGGATCTACACCTACTTCATTGGTCCAGATGTCAGCTGCTTCATCATCACTTATATGTACTGTCACCCAAAGGCGCTCGGGCGGCAGAGCTAAGACTTGGGTGAGGAACTGCCAAGCAAAATTGATTGCATCGCGTTTAAAGTAGCCGCCAAAACTAAAATTGCCGAGCATTTCAAAGAAGGTGTGGTGGCGCGCGGTATA
>JBELGO010000124.1:0-4293 GCA_042091915.1 SAR92 clade bacterium
GAGGGGGTAGTGGCGAAAGCCGTGCCGGTTCAAGTCCGGCCTTGGGCACCATATAACGATTAACCCCTGATGAACTTTGTGTTGTCAGGGGTTTTTTGTGTGAGTTATTTATACTGTCCTCCGAGGGTAAGAGACACCATCTATCTCAGTTGATCCTCAAAAGTACTAACAAAAGGTGTTTCATAAGACATTTAACTTCCAGTTAAATTTTTGCCAATCATGGTGTGGGGTGCTGCTGCAAAGATCCCAGCAGAAAGCTGGATCCGCGCTTTTGTTTGGAGACAATTGTTACTAGACTACTCTGCTAATACAGTGGATTTTAAAGAGAGGTTGCTTCATGGATAAAGTTACCAAGTCACAATTAGTAAATTATGTCGGTTACCAAGCAGCACCTTCTCCTTGGCACACAGTAGAGCAAGAGCAAATTAATCACTTTGCAGATGCCACGTTGGACCACCAGTTTATTCATGTCGATCCTGAGCGTGCAGCGGCAACGCCGTTTGGCAAGACCATCGCGCATGGCTTTTTAACTCTTTCAATGCTGTCGCATTTTTCTGAGAGCTTTGCGTTGCCCGTAGAGGGTACGCAAATGGGTATTAACTACGGTTTAGATTCTGTGCGTTTTCTCGCTCCAGTGACCGTAGGTAGTCGCATTCGAGCACACTCGAAAATAATCGATATTGTCGAGAAAAAGCCAGGCCAGTGGATGTTTAAAACTGAGGTCTCGATAGAGATTGAGGGTAGTGACACTCCCGCGCTGGTCGCTGTATGGCTGACTATGCTCATGGTTAAATAGCAGTTGAATCCATTAACAAACAAAATAAGGAAAAGAGATGACTATTCGTTTTGATGGCCAGGTAGCGATAGTGACAGGGGCCGGAAACGGTTTGGGTAAATCGCACGCACTAGAGTTGGCTCGCCGTGGCGCCAAGGTGGTGGTGAACGATTTAGGCTCGGCGGTTGACGGCAGCGGGGCTTCCACTGACGCCGCCAATGCAGTGGTAGCCGAAATTGAGGCCATGGGTGGCGAGGCAATGGCCCATGGCGCCAATGTCACTGACTTTGCCCAGGTTGAGGATATGGTTAACGGTGCGATGACGCGCTGGGGGCGAGTGGATATCCTGATTAATAACGCCGGCATATTGAGAGATAAAAGCTTTTCTAAGATGTCGCTGGATGAATTTAAGCTGATTATCGATGTGCATCTAATGGGCTCGGTTAACTGTTGTAAGGCAGTCTGGGAGATTATGAAGGCGCAAAATTATGGGCGTATTGTGATGACTACTTCGTCTTCTGGACTCTACGGCAACTTCGGTCAAACAAATTATGGTGCGGGCAAAATGGCGGTGCTGGGTTTGATGAATACCTTGGTGCTTGAGGGTGAGAAGCACAATATTCAGGTCAATGCGCTGGCTCCAGCGGCTGGAACGCGGATGCTGGACGGCCTGGTGCCGCAGGAGGTGCTGGATATGTTGACGCCTTCATCAGTGACTGCGGCCGCGCTGGTGTTGTGTCACAAAGAGGCGCCTAATCGCACCATACTCTGCGCTGGTGGCGGTGGTTATGCCTCCACTAAGATTTCGGAGTCAGATGGTATTTATTTGCCGGTGGCAGAACAGACGCCAGAGCAAGTCGTTGCTCACTGGGACGAAATTATTGATCCGACTAATGGGCAAGAACTTATCGGCGGCTTTAAGCAGACTGAGAAGTTTGTTGGCAAGGCGATGGCATATTTGCAGCGCACTACTACCAGCGCCGAATGAGCAAACCCAGTGCTATCCTAGTTACCGGCGGTGCTGGCTATATTGGCAGCCATACGGTGCTAGAGTTGCTGAGCAATGGCGATCGAGTAGTAGTGCTCGATAATCTTTGTAATTCCAGCGTTGAGTCATTGCGGCGCGTGGAAAAACTCAGTGGCTGTGAACTTTCGTTTGTTCGCGCTGATATATGTTGCGCAGAGGCTCTCGACGCTCTGTTTACCGACCATCAAATCGATGCGGTTATCCACTTCGCCGCGTTGAAGGCGGTCGGTGAGTCAGTTGAGCAGCCTTTGCTGTACTACCAAAATAACCTAGAAGGTCTGCTCTCGCTGTTGGGCGCTATGCAGCGCGCGGGTGTTTACAAGTTAATATTTAGCTCCTCTGCCACGGTTTACGGCGATAACAATCCAATACCCTATCTTGAAGGTATGCCTCTTTCGGCAACCAGTCCCTATGGCCGCAGCAAGGTAATGTGCGAACAGATACTGATGGATATGACGGCCGCAGAGCCTAGTTGGCAAATAATAGCTCTGCGTTATTTTAATCCGGTGGGTGCGCACCCCAGTGGAGAAATAGGGGAAGACCCGCGAGGCAAACCCAATAATCTGATGCCTTATATCGCCCAAGTGGCGGTGGGACGGCGTGAGCGGTTAACAGTTTTTGGAGACGATTACCCCACTCGAGACGGTACCGGGGTGCGAGATTATATTCATGTCTGCGACTTGGCTCGCGGTCATTTAGCCGCGGTGGCTGCGGTCACACCGGGGTATCAGGCCGTCAATTTAGGGGCGGGCGTTGGGCACTCTGTGTTTGAGGTGGTCGAGGCTTTTGAACGCGCCTGCGGAGCGAGTGTTCCCTATCAGGTAGAGCCGCGCCGTGCAGGTGATATTGCAGAGTTTTATGCCCATCCAGGCCTGGCAAAAGCTCGGCTCAAATGGCAAGCCGAGCTTAGTTTGGAGCAAATGTGCGCGGATAGCTGGCGCTTCCAGCAAGCCAACCCAAACGGTTACGAAGACTAATCTTTCGCGGCCATATTTAACTGCGGGTAGCGGCCCTGACAAAAGATCATTGGTGAAGACTCGCTGCCGCCAACTATATTTTCCACTTCACCCATAACCAAAACGTGGTCACCCGCCTCAGTGACAGAGTAGCGAGTGCACTCAATCCAGAGCAGTGCATCATTGATGAGTGGGTTGCCCAATTCGCTCAGTGTGAAATCTACGTTGGCGAATTTGTCCTCGCCCGAGCGAGCAAATGCGCCGCAGATATCCTCTTGCTCTGCACTTAAAACACTGACTGAAAAACGTTCCACTTCTTGCATGGCCAGCCAACTACTGGAGTTGACGCCGGGAAAAAAGCCCACTAAGCAGGGATCGAGAGAAATTGAAGTAAAAGATCCCACTGTGAGCCCATGTAGCTTGCCTTGCTTGTCTTGTGCCGCAACGATCACCACACCGGTGGGATAGCGGCCCATCAGTTGGCGAAATTGTTGGCCGTCGATAACTTTGCTCATCGTTCTGTACTCTTTGGTAGGGATGGAATGGCTATGCGGATTGCTAATAATGTTATATCATTATGGCTTTTACAGAGAGCCATTTTCTCTCGCAAAATTTTGGATTGCATTATGCCCTTGATAGAGACTCTTTTCACGCCTGAACAGCGACGGAGTTTGCGCAGTGATACTCCTACGCCGCTCTATCACCAGCTCTACACGCTTTTAAAGGCGCGCATTCTTAACGGTACTTTCAGTTACGCAGAGCGTTTGCCGACTGAAGAGCAGTTAGCCAATTTTTTTGGTGTTTCAAGAATCACCGCAAAACGTGCGATGGATGAGCTGGCCAGCGCTGGTTTAGTGGCGCGTCAGCGAGGTCGCGGTACTCACGTCGTCTATCGCTATAGACCCAATCCGCTCGATGTACCCTTGGTAGGCGTTTTGGAAGAAATTGAAACAATGGCCGCCAATTCCTCTGCGGTGATTTTACAAAGCGCTGCACAAGTGCCGCCGCACCAGGTGCGTGATGAGCTGGGCCTGACTTCGGGTGAGACCGCTTTGCATTTGCGGCGCGTTCGACAAAGTGGCGGGGCCCGTTTTGGTTACTATGAAAGCTGGACCAAGGGTGTAGCCGAGCCTGACGACCTCGATGAGTTGGCGGCTACTCCACGTTTGGCTTATTTTCGCGCTCGCGGGTTAGATGTGACCCACGTCACACAAACTTTGAGCGCCGTCGCTGCCTGCGAGGAGGTGGCTGAGGCTATGGATATGGCGGTGGGCTCCCCTATGTTGCAAATGGTCCGCCGCACCTATAACCGTGCGGCTGGCGATCACGCAGTAGATCTGTTAACCATTCAGTACAATCCAGAGTATTTCCAATACCAGCTAAATGTCGAGCTGGCCTAGGTGCCTGTGGCAACAAAGCGCATGGCATCCCTATCTTTGCGGACCTGTTCGACATCAAAAAGCTGGCCGTTCATGGCGATGTAAACTCCAGCGGATGCAAGTTGGACAGCAGCCACGGCAAAGCCCAGATTAAAC
>JBELGO010000125.1:0-4260 GCA_042091915.1 SAR92 clade bacterium
CTTTCTCCCTGTGATTTTCAAGAATCCATCAGAATCAATTTCGCCTTTATCGCCGGTTTTAAAGTAGCCGTCGACAAAGCACTCCGCGGTTAACTCGGGCTGGCGATAATAGCTGTGAAACACTCCGTCACCTTTGATGAGTATTTCGCCCTGCTCTGATAGCTTCACCTCAGTACCCGGCACCGGTTTGCCTATGGTGCCAAATTTGCTCGTATTCACCGGCGCATTGCCGGTTGAGAGACCGGCTGTTTCGGTCATACCCCAGCCTTCACCGATATCAATACCGAGCTTGTGGAACCAAGTCATCAGGCCGACGCTCATCGGCGCGGAGCCAGCACCGGTAAAACGCGCCCGACTCAACCCCAGCTGGGCGCGCACTTTGCGCTTGACCGCACCAGCAACAAACGGGATTTTGAGTAGTAAATTCAACTTGCCCTGTGGTAAAGCGGCGAGGATACCCGACTGGAAGCGCTTCCACAGACGCGGCACAGAGATGAATACCGTCGGTGATGTAAAGCGAACATTCTCAGCAAATGTATCGATAGATTCGATGAAGTCCACCGCGGCACCAGCCGCTAGCGAAACACCTTGGATAACCGTGCGCTCGGTAATATGCGCCAACGGCAGATAAGAGAGCAGCTGATCTTCTTTAAAGACACCAAACTGCTCAATCGGTGCGCGCGAGCCATACACATAGCCGCTGTAGTTCATCACCACCCCTTTCGGGCGACCGGTACTGCCCGAGGTATAAACAATCGACATGATTTCATCGCGATCGCCGTAGTGAGGCTCGGCCATGGGTTCATGGCTAGCTAGAAGCTCATTCCAAGTGAACTGCCCGGTAACACCTGGGTAGTCAAAAGCAACGGTAATCAGCGAGGCCGGCAGGCCTGCCAACTGCTCAGCCGGATTGCCCAGTTTGCCAACAAACAGCAGCTTTACTTGTGCATGGTCTATAACATAGTCGATAGTGGGCTGCGCGGCAGTGGCATAAATCGGCACAGAGACCATGCCAGCAGCTTGAATGGCTATATCGGCGACAAACCACTCAGCACAGTTTGAACCAAGAATACCGACTCGATCACCGGGTTGAAGACCCTGTGCTTTTAGTGCGGCCGCCATTTGCAGCGCTTGCTGACGAAACTCAAGCCAAGTGGTGGTGGCGTATTCACCTGAACGCGGTTGGCGAAGATAAACTCGCTCACCCTGTTCGGTACACCAGTGATCTACCCACGCCAGTGGGACTGCTCCAAAAGCTGCCATATGACCCTCTTAATTTTTTGTTGTTGTCTTGACTACGCAAAGATTGTAATCGGGCGGTGCGGTCCTGACCACCCTCTTCCTTGAGAATTCTTACAGCGCGCCAGGCTCGCTGAGCTTATGTGACTGTATGGTTCCAGTGCCTTCTTTGCCGGCTATAAAGCGGCTACACTCATTTACGAGTTTCTGCTGGCCTATACGCTGGCGTGTACACACAACCTAGGGGACAACGATGCAATTTGAATACAGTGCCAAAGTGGTAGAGCTACGCAACCGAGTTGAGGCTTTTATGCAGGAGCATGTCCTGTCCAACGAGGCGCTCTACGAACAGCAAGTCGAAGAGCACGGCTGGACCACCCCCCCGATCATGCATGAGCTCAAAGCCAAAGCCAAAGCTGCTGGACTGTGGAATTTCTTTTTGCCATTGAGTTTTGGCGAGTACAGCGGCGGGCTGACCAACCTCGAATATGCACCTTTAGCTGAGCTAATGGGCCACAACGGCTGGGCATCTGAGGTATTTAACTGTTCGGCACCCGACACAGGCAACATGGAGGTGCTGGCAAAGTACGGCACTCCGGAACAACAGCAAAAATGGCTGGTACCTCTGCTAAACGGAGAGATACGCTCCGCATTTGCCATGACTGAGCCCGACGTCGCCTCTTCTGACGCGACTAATATTGAGACCACTATCGTCCGTGACGGTGACGAGTACGTCATCAACGGCCGCAAGTTCTACATCAGTGGCGCGTGCCGGGCCGAATGTAAAATTATGATTGTAATGGGTAAAACCGACCCCAACAACGTCAACCGACACTTGCAGCAGTCGCAAGTTTTAGTGCCTATGGATACTCCTGGAGTGACCGTAGTGCGCCCAATGAAGGTATTTGGCTACGATGATTGCCCAGAGGGCCACGCAGAAATTCTCTTCAAAGATGTTCGCGTTCCTGTGGAGAATATTATCCTCGGCGAAGGTCGCGGTTTTGAAGTGGCCCAAGGCCGCCTGGGACCCGGCCGCATCCACCACTGTATGCGCAGCATCGGTGCGGCCCAACGCGCTCTAGAGCTGATGTGTCAGCGTGCCAACAGCCGCATCGTGTTCGGGCGGCCGATGAGCAAACAACAATCTGTGCGCGAAGAAATTGCCAAGGCGGCAACTGAAATTGAGCAGTGCCGTCTACTCACACTCAAGGCTGCCGATATGATGGACCGCGCCGGCAATAAAGGGGCTCGCGAGTTAATCGCCATGATCAAGATTGCCGCACCCAATATGGCGCTCAAAGTCATCGATCGCGCCATTCAAATTCACGGCGGCGCAGGCGTTGGTCAGGATACTTTCTTAGCTCAGATGTTCGCTTGGCAGCGTGTACTGCGCTTGGCCGATGGTCCCGATGAAGTTCATATGATGCAGCTCGGTCGCGATCTGATGGCTCGCCACGAGAGCAATTAGTCATGACTGCCGATATCACCACAGCGGATGGGCAAGCGGCAATCGCCGACTACTTGAGTGAGCAGATCGCAGAGTTTAACGGCCCAGCAACTTTTGAGAAGTTTAGCGGCGGTCAGTCCAATCCAACCTATAAGGTAACCACTCCGACGGCGAGTTACGTACTGCGCAGCCAACCTGGTGGTAAATTATTACCTTCCGCGCATGCAGTTGATCGCGAATTTCGCGTCTTCGAAGCCCTGAGCTCCACCGCAGTACCAGTACCGCGGGTGTTGCACTTGTGCTCTAACACCGAGATTACTGGCGCACAGTTTTACCTAATGGAATTTCTCGACGGTAATATCCACTGGGATGCAGCCCTCAAGGGTGCCGCCGACAACGCTCAACGCGGCCGTATTTACCAGCAAATGACCGACGTACTGGTGGCGATTCACTCGGTTGATCTCGAAGCTGCCGGACTCAGTGATTACGGCAAACCCGGCAATTACTTTGCACGCCAACTGCAGCGCTGGACACGCCAGTACTCAGAGAGTCAAACGCACACAATTGCAGAGATGGATCAACTCGCAGAGTGGCTGCTGGCCAATGAGCCAGAAGATGACGGAAGAATTTCACTGGTGCATGGCGATTATCGGCTCGATAACCTCATGCTCAGCAGTGACAATGAAAAAGTTATCGCCGTACTCGATTGGGAGCTCTCCACTCTTGGCCACCCATTTGCCGATCTCGCCTACCTGTGCATGAATCGCCGTCTACCCTCGGTGGCAGCAACAGCCAACAGTATGACCGGACTGGGTGGTATTGACCCACAAACTCTCGGCATACCCAGTGAAGAAGAGGTCATCGCTGATTACTGCAGGCAGATGGGTATTGCGGGTATAGATAACTGGGCATTTTATCTGCGCTTTAGTTTTTTCCGTTTAGCGGCTATCTGCCAAGGAGTTGCCAAGCGCGCGCTCGACGGCAATGCCTCATCAAAACATGCGACCAGTATTGGCGATCTCGTCAAACCACTCGCCACTATGGCATTGACCATCAAATAAAACCACTTAGAGGAGCGCACACGATGAGTGACATCACCCTAGATCCGATGCTCGACTTCACCGATAAAGTTGTCCTTATTACCGGTGCAGCGTCAGGCCTTGGCGCCATGCTAGCCGAGCAGTTCAGTGAGCGCGGGGCCAAGTTAGTGCTTGGCGATATCGACGAAGACGGCTTGGCTCAAACTGCGTCTATGCTAGAGGGCGATAGCGTCACACTACGCTGCGATGTGAGCGTAGAAAGCGATTGCGCCGCGCTCACAGAGGCCGCTTGTGAAATGTTTGGCGGCTTAGATATCGCTATCAACAACGCCGGTTATGGCCATCAACTGGCACCTGTTGATCAACTGCAAGAGAGCGATTACGACAATATGTTTGCAGTCCACGCCAAAGGCGTTGGCTTTGGCATGAAATACCAGCTGCCAGTCATGCGCGAGCATGGCGGCGCCATTATCAATATTAGCTCAATGGCAGGGCTCGGTGGCGCGCCAATGCTCGGGGCCTACTCCGCTGCCA
>JBELGO010000126.1:0-4250 GCA_042091915.1 SAR92 clade bacterium
CGAGAGCTAGCAGATGGCAGGCAGAATTCCGCAAACCTTTATCGACGACTTGCTCGACCGCAGTGATATTGTTGATATTGTTAGCTCGCGTATCGATCTAAAAAAAGCGGGCAAGAGTTATAAGGCCTGCTGTCCGTTTCACGACGAAAAAACACCCTCTTTCACCGTTGCACAAGACAAACAGTTTTACTACTGCTTCGGCTGTGGTGCCGGAGGGAATGCTCTCGGCTTTGTTATGGCGTTTGATCGCGTCGATTTCGTCACCGCCATCGAGATGATGGCAGGCAATGCCGGGCTGGAGATCCCCCGCGAAGCGGTCCGCGACAGCGTAAAAGTTGAGCGCAAAGCCAATCTCTACGATACGCTAGAGCAGTCACAAACCTACTTTCGTCAACAACTCAAACAGCATAAGGCCGCCAGTGCTGCCGTGGATTACCTGAAAGGTCGCGGGCTAACAGGCAAAATAGCCCAGCAATTTGGTATCGGTTATGCACCGCCGGGCTGGGACAATCTGCTCAAAGCCGTAGGCGCGGCTAACAGCGAGAAAATTAAGCTGCTCGATGAGGGCGGCATGCTGGTGACCAAGCCAGAAGAGAAAAAGCAATACGATCGTTTCCGCCACCGCATCACCTTCCCCATCCGCGACCAGCGCGGTCGCACTATCGGCTTTGGTGGCCGCGTACTCGACGACAGCACACCGAAGTATCTCAACTCACCAGAGACGCCCGTTTTTCACAAAGGCCGCGAGCTCTACGGGCTCTATGAAGCGCGCCAACAGCTCAACAACATCCATCAGTTAATCATGGTTGAGGGGTATATGGATGTCATCGCACTGGCTCAGTTCGGCATCCACAACGCTGTTGCCACACTAGGCACCGCGCTGACCGCAGACCACCTGCACAAGTTATTTCGCTATACATCGGAGTTGGTTTTCTGTTTTGACGGTGATAAAGCGGGGCGTCGCGCCGCTGAACGCTCCCTAGAGGTGGCACTGCCACAGATGCGCGATGGAGTCAGTTGTCGCTTTCTGTTTTTAGACGAAGGTGAGGACCCCGATACCCTGGTGCGCAAAATTGGCCCTGAAGGATTTAATCGTCAAGTGAGCAGCGCACAACCACTGTCGGAATTCCTCTTTGAACAGCTCAGCGAAGGCATTGATAGCCGCTCTGCCGATGGCAAAGCGCGCCTGGCCAAAACCGCAGCGCCAGCCATCAACAGTATTCCACAAGGGGTTTTCCGTCAGCTGCTGTTAGCTGAGTTGGCCGAGCGCACCGGCATTAGCGCAGACCAACTCAAAGAGTATGTGGCCAGCCATCAGCCAGCCGGCCAGCGTCGCAACAGCGCACCGACTCCCGCCTCAGAAAATATCGCCCACACCGGGCAACCGATGGAGCTACCGCCCGAGTACAGCGCCCATTTAGAGAGCGACCCATACGCCAATTTTGCGCCACAAGAGGATTATCCTGATGGCGATCAGGGTGCCATCTCCGGCGACCAGCGGCGCCGCAAACTGCGCTTATCCAACGCACAGTTTTTAACTGCATTGCTAATCAACCACCCTCAGCTAGCCGAGCAGGTGGTAGAGCGCGAACTGATGCAACAGAGTGCCGACCCTGAGCTAAAACTTTTTTTGCGCGTACTCAAAGTGGTGGAGAGTAATCCGCAATATAAGCCATCCAATATTATTGCTTACTGGATGGGCAGACACGGCGCAGGCGACGAGACAGAACAGCTAAAAAAGCTCGCAGCGATGGAGTTACTGCAGCCCACCAAACTGAGCGGCCGCGACGACGACCAAGAGTTTGCCGACGCACTACGCCATCTCCAGCAACAACTGATGCGCAGCCAGCCTACCGCTCAGCAAATCGAGCATTTACTGTGCATCGAAAAAGCCAGCGAAGCGAATATTAAACAGCTTCACAAGCTGTGGCTGCAGTTATCTCAATCGGAGACCGACCAGCAGATAAAAAGCAAAATAAAACAGTATCTTGCACAGCAGCGAGAGCAAAAATAACCGGTCATAAGCCAGCGTCCTAGTGGGCAATACCGGTTTTATTGAGTATAATCCACCCCCTAAATACGACAGCTAACTGAACGATTCCCTATGAGCGATACTACAAGCCAACAGCAATCTGGCATTAAAGACCTGATTGCTAAAGGACGCGAACAAGGCTACCTCACCTACGCCGAAGTCAACGACCATCTCCCCGAAGATATAGCCGACCCCGAACAGGTCGAAGATATCATTCAGATGATCAATGACATGGGCATCACAGTGTTTGAAACAGCGCCGGATGCCGAGACGCTGCTAATGCTTTCTGGCGATAACACGCCCGATGAAGTAGCCGCTGCCGAAGCCGCCGCTGCACTGGCGTCAGTTGAATCTGAACAACATCGCACTACCGACCCTGTGCGCATGTATATGCGTGAAATGGGTTCAGTAGAGCTGCTCACCCGCGAGGGCGAGATTGAGATTGCCAAACGCATTGAAGAAGGTATCCGCGAGTTGATGGCTGCCGTGGCAGACTGGCCAACCGCGGTCGGTGCTGTCCTCGCCGAATACGACCTTGTCGAAGAGGGAGAGCGCAAGCTAACCGACCTGATTGCCGGCTACCTAGACCCTGTCGAGCATGTCCCCTCCGCCCTTGCTCAACAACAAGCGGCTGAAGCCGCTCGCGCTGAAAATGGCGATGACGCAGAAGAGGAAGAGGAAGAAGGTGAAGAGCATGAAGGCGGCCTTGACCCCGAAGAGGCCAAGGAACGCTTTGAAGCCATTCGCAAACAACATGAAAAAACCATGCGCTCAATCAGCCGCAACGGTCGTGACTCTGCCGCAGCTGAGAAAAACATGGTCGAGCTGGCCGAGCTGTTCAAATACCTCAAGCTCACGCCGCGCCAATTTGATCCGCTAATTGCCGCGGTGCGCAAGGCCATTGAATTAGTGCGCAGCGAAGAAAAAAATATTATGTCGCTGTGTATTCGCTACGCGAAAATGCCGCGTGCAGACTTCATTAAGCTCTACCCTGGCCATGAGACCGATCCCAAATGGCTCGACGCGATGATGCGCAAGAAAACTGCCTGGGCACCTAAGCTTGAACGCCACGCAGAAGAGATTCAGCGTTCACAGCGCAAGTTGGCACAACTCTGTGATCAGAGCGGGCTATCTATCACTCAAATCAAAGATATCAACCGCCGTATGTCTATTGGTGAAGCGATGGCTCGGCGCGCCAAAAAAGAGATGGTCGAAGCTAACCTGCGTTTGGTTATCTCGATAGCTAAAAAATATACCAACCGTGGTTTGCAGTTTCTTGACCTTATTCAAGAGGGCAACATTGGTTTGATGAAAGCGGTCGATAAATTCGAATACCGCCGCGGTTACAAGTTCTCGACCTATGCCACCTGGTGGATTCGCCAAGCGATCACGCGCTCAATTGCGGATCAGGCGCGAACTATTCGTATCCCCGTGCACATGATCGAAACGATTAACAAGTTGAATCGTATCTCGCGCCAGATGCTTCAAGAGATGGGTCGTGAACCCACGCCTGAAGAGCTTGCCGAGCGCATGGAGATGCCTGAAGACAAAATTCGCAAGGTGCTGAAAATTGCCAAAGAGCCCATCTCTATGGAGACTCCAATTGGTGAAGATGAAGATGCCAGCATCGGCGATTTGATCGAAGATACCACTATCGCACTGCCTGTAGACGAAGCGACCCAGCAGAATCTCACCGACAGTACCCGCGAAGTTCTCGGCAGCCTCACTGCCCGTGAAGCTAAAGTGCTGCGCATGCGTTTTGGTATTGATATGAACACCGATCACACGCTTGAGGAAGTCGGCAAGCAGTTTGATGTCACCCGAGAGCGAATCCGGCAGATCGAAGCAAAAGCGTTGCGCAAATTGCGTCACCCTACCCGCTCAGATCATCTGCGAAGCTTCATAGACGAGTAATATTCGAGTATCATGCCGCCTGTTCACATTACAGTGAGCTGGCGGTATGTATGCCGGTCAAAAATAACAGAAACTGCGTTATCTGTGTCGAATAAAAAGTTAGCGATTAAACGACACCAGTTTGAACGCAGAATGTTTGTCAGCTAACTAGGCGCACAAACAAGGAGCAAAGAAGCGTACATTGAGTACGTGACTGCGCGACGAGTGTAGTGCAACAACGTTAGATGGCAAACAAGCAAAACCAGTTTAAACGCAGAATGTTTGTCAGCTAACTAGGCGCACAAACAAGGAGCAAAGAAGCGTA
>JBELGO010000127.1:0-4232 GCA_042091915.1 SAR92 clade bacterium
AGCTATCCATCATTGTGCAAATAAGGAATGGCGCTTGTCAGCTACTAACAAAAAGAAAACATCAGCAGCGAAAGCTAAGGTCAGCGCGGCCAATGAGTTGGGCAATGATCGAATTAGCCGGTTGTTGAGCGAGGGTGCCTTGATAGGCTGGTTAGCTCTCTGCGCTATAGTTTTGGTGGCGCTGCTCACCTACAGCAACCAAGACCCTGGCTTCACTTATACCGGCAGTAACGCCGAAGTCAGCAATGCGATTGGCAGAGCCGGGGCATGGCTGGCCGATGTACTGTTTACCTTGTTTGGGCTGGGCGCATTCATCTTTCCGCTGTTACTTGCGGTGCGTGCCTCTCAGCTTCTCTACGGACATCTCCGTCAACAACAAAGTCAGTTTGATGCGGTAACCTTTACGCTGCGGGTCATTGGTTTTATTTTGGTTATTGTTGCGGTGACCTCGCTGCTCTACATACAGCATCCTCAGCTCAATACTTTGCAGGAAAGCAGTGGTGGTATTTTAGGTTCGGCGATTGGTAGCGCTACACTTGATCTGTTCAATTTGGCCGGCGGCACATTGATCCACCTGGCGCTATTGCTGTTTGGCGTCACTGTCTTCACCGATCTCTCCTGGTTGAGTGTTATCGACAGGCTAGGGCAGTTTGCGCTGCTTTGTATTGAGCGCAGTCAAGCTGCTCTTGAACGCTGGCAGCGCCGGCGCGCAGAGCGCAAGGCTGCTCGTCAAGTTGCTGAGCAGCGCCAGGAGAAAGTGGTAAAGCAAGCTAAAAAGGAAGCAGTGCGTGTACCACCTACGATTGCAGCGCCAGCTAAGCCCAGCCAGCCGAGTGCCCGAGTAGAGCGCGAAAAACAGCAGCCATTGTTTGACGAGGGCCCGGTAACGGGAACTCTGCCACCGCTCAATCTCCTCGATGCCGCTGAGAAGAAGGGCGATCAGGGCTATTCGCCAGAAGCGTTAGAACATTTATCGCGTCTGCTCGAGCATAAATTAGCCGACTTTGGCATTACCGCTGAAGTGGTTGAGGTACTGCCAGGGCCAGTCATTACCCGCTTTGAAATCCAACCGGCGGCCGGCGTTAAAGTTTCGCGTATCAGCAATTTGGCTAAAGACTTGGCCCGTTCCATGGCAGTTATCTCTGTGCGCGTGGTGGAAGTGATCCCCGGGAAGTCTGTAGTGGGTATTGAGATCCCCAACGAGCATCGCGAAATGGTTCGCCTGACAGAGGTGATCTCTTCCGAGGCCTATGATCGCAGTAGCTCGCCCCTCACTCTGGCGTTGGGCAATGATATTGCCGGTGTTCCGACAGTGGCGGACTTGGCAAAAATGCCTCATCTGCTGGTTGCTGGTACCACCGGTTCGGGTAAGTCAGTCGGCATTAATGCCATGTTATTGAGCTTGCTGTTTAAGGCGACGCCCGAGCAGGTACGGATGATTTTGGTCGATCCAAAGATGCTTGAGCTCTCTATTTACGATGGCATTCCTCATCTGCTAACGCCAGTCATCACCGACATGAACGACGCTGCCTCTGGGCTGCGCTGGTGTGTCGGCGAGATGGAGCGTCGCTATAAATTGATGGCTGCGATGGGCGTGCGCAATATTGCCGGCTTTAACAAAAAGGTCAGCGATGCCATTAAAGCCGGTGAGCCGCTCAGCGATCCATTGTGGACGTTTAATCCCGACGAGATGGGCTGGGACCCGACACAGCCGCCACCCGAGGCACCAACCCTGAAGACATTGCCCTACATCGTAGTGGTGGTGGACGAATTCGCCGACATGATGATGATTGTCGGCAAAAAAGTGGAGCAGTTGATCGCCCGTATCGCGCAAAAGGCCCGCGCCGCTGGTATACATTTGATTCTGGCAACGCAGCGCCCATCGGTGGATGTGATTACCGGCTTAATCAAAGCCAACGTGCCGACCCGGATAGCCTTCCAGGTCTCCTCAAAAATCGACTCGCGCACCATTCTCGACCAAGGCGGTGCTGAACAGCTGCTCGGTCACGGCGATATGCTCTATTTGCCGCCAGGCACCAGTGTGCCAGAGCGAGTGCACGGGGCGTTTGTTGATGATCACGAGGTTCATAAGGTCGTGGCGGATTGGAAGCGCCGCGGTGAGCCGCAGTACTTAGACGAAATCACCGATGAGAGCTCGGTATCATCAATCCCGGTGCCAGGTTTCGCTACCGAATCAGAGAGTGATGGCGATGAATCCGATCCGCTCTATGATGAAGCGGTCAACTTCGTTTTAGAGACCCGCAAAGCCTCTATCTCCTCGGTGCAACGCAAGCTGCGAGTTGGCTACAACCGCGCCGCGCGCTTAATTGAACAGATGGAAGCCTCCGGTGTAGTTAGCGCTATGGGCAGCAATGGCAATCGCGAAGTGTTGGCTCCAGGGCGAAGCCGTGATTAAAGCTTGCTCGCTGCTTGTCTCGTTAGTGTTCAGTGGTCTCTGTATTGCAGGACCGCAAGAGAGCAGTGACACCATCGGCGCTGAGCTGGCGGCCAGGTTTTCTGCAGTGGAGAGCTGGAGTGGGGAGTTCGAGCAGCTCTTAATCGACATTAATGGTCGCGAACAGCAGCGCGTCAGCGGTCGCTTTGCTCTGCAGCAGCCCAACTTGATCGACTGGCACTACGATGAGCCACTCAACCAGCGACTGGTGAGCGATGGCACCTCGTTGTGGTTTTATGATCGCGATCTCGAGCAAGTCAGTGTGCGTGGTGTCGCTGACCTTTTAGCGCAATCGCCGGCGGCGATACTGCTGGGCCGGTTGCCCGCGGCTCAAGCCTATACCTTCAGTTATGCTGAGCAGCAGGGCGCCGATGGTGCTTTGATTGAACGCTACAGCATGGTCCGCAATGGCCCTGGCGATTCACTCGCCCTCGGTCAAGTCGAAAAGCTCAGTGTAGATTGGAGTGCGCAGAGACTGCTAGCACTGCGAGTGACAGATAATTTTGGTCAGCAGACGACAGTCAGCTTTCACCGCTTGAAGCAAGATACTCAATTGCCCCTCTCACAGTTCCGTTTTGATCTCCCAGAGGGGGTCGAGATTGTCCGCTGATCTCTTCGATAGCCCTAACTCTGCAGTCCTGGCAGATATGCCACTGGCCGCGCGGATGCGCCCCAGCTGCCTGGAGGAGTACAGCGGCCAAGAGCACCTACTAGGCGAGGGTCGACCACTGCGCAGTGCGCTTGAGCGCGGCTCGCTGCACTCAATGATTTTGTGGGGGCCACCCGGTGTCGGCAAAACCACCTTGGCGGAGATTATTGCCGCGCAGTGCAACGCTCACGTCGAAAAGCTATCGGCGGTGCTCAGTGGGGTCAAAGAGATTCGCTCAGCAATCGTCAACGCTCAGCAAATGCAGAGTGTACACAACCGGCCCACTATTCTGTTTGTCGATGAGGTGCATCGGTTTAATAAAAGCCAGCAGGACGCTTTTCTCCCCTACGTCGAAAATGGCACAGTCACTTTTATCGGAGCCACCACTGAAAACCCCGCATTTGAGCTAAATAACGCGCTGCTGTCGCGTTGCCGGGTTTATACCTTAAAGGCACTCGACGACACTGCTATAACCTCATTGCTGGAACGAGCTGTCAGCGATAGTGACCGCGGCGTGGGCGGCAGCCGTGAAATCGGAGAAGGCGCTTTGCAACTGCTGGTACAAGTTGCCGATGGCGATGCGCGTCGCGCGCTCAATTTTTTGGAGATAGCCTGCGATCTAGCCACAGATGTAGTGAGCCGCGAATTGATTGCAGAGGTTGTGCAAGGTGGTGGAAGTCGTCGCTTCGATCGCAGTGGCGACCACTTTTACGATCAAGTCTCGGCGCTGCACAAATCATTGCGAGGGTCAGACCCGGACGCCAGTCTCTATTGGTTTGCGCGCTTGCTCGATGGCGGCTGCGACCCCCTTTATATTGCTCGGCGGTTAGTGCGCGTGGCCAGTGAGGATATCGGCAATGCCGATCCGCGGGCGCTAACTGTCGCACTGCAAGGCTGGGAGGTGGTCACTCGGTTAGGCTCACCCGAGGGCGAGTTGGCGCTGGCACAAACAGTCTCGTACTTAGCCTGTGCCGCTAAAAGTAATGCTGTTTACAAAGCTTTCAAACAGGCAACTTCTCTTGTGGCGGCATACGGCTCACTTGAGGTGCCCAACCATTTGCGCAATGCTCCCACACAGTTGGCCAAGGCCAGCGGTCACAGTGAGGGCTATCGCTACGCGCACGATGA
>JBELGO010000128.1:0-4181 GCA_042091915.1 SAR92 clade bacterium
GATATGTAGCAGAGCAGTTGATAGCTCAGGAGGAGGAGGAGGAGGAGGTCAAGCGAATTGTAGCAGAGCAGTTGATAGCTCAGGAGGGGATGTGGACAGATGATGAGGTAGCGTTTTTCGCAGAGCAGTTGATAGCCGAGTTTGTGCTCTACTGGCGCGAAAGCGGCAAGCCACAGAGCTCTTGGAGCAGTAAATTTTTACAGTTCGTCAAACGCCAATGGGCGCGCGATAACAGTGCAACGGTAGATAAATCTCATGGCCAAAACCACGCTCAACCATCAACTCGCCTCCGCAACCGCAGCTTTGTCGAAGACCTCACCGACCGCAGCTGGGCATCCTGACGGCGCAGCGCAACCGCCGTTGTCCGCAGAGCTGATTGATGCGATCAATCAGGTGTTTGCCCTATTTCGCGCCAACTACCACAACCAGTACTACAGCGCTTTTGGCAATGACCAAGGTTCTGTCGCGATCACTAAAAAGCTTTGGCTGCAAACACTGCGCAGTTTTCCCACCGAGGTAATCTGCACTGCGGCCGAGCGGATTATCGCCGAGAGTGAATATCTGCCAACGCTACACAAGATGCTCGACGCCTGTCGCCGCGCCGGGCTGCCTGGCCAACTACCCAGCCCACTGGCGGCTTACCGCGAGGCGTGCAACGCCGCCAGCCCAAAAGCAGCACAGCACTGGAGCCACGCCGCGGTCTATCTTGCGGGGCGCGACTGCGGCTGGTACCGACTGGCCAACTTTAGTGAGCGCCAAGTACTGCCTGAGTACAGCGAAATTTATCAGCGCTATGCCGACCGTGTTGCCGCCGGCGAAACACTGCGCGTAGAGCCGCCGCCGGCTCTCGAAGAGAGCCCTCATCGCCCCGCTAGTGCCGCGACAGCGGAACACAACATGGCATCACTCAAAGCCCTTTTTGATTGACCCATGGCAGACCCTCTAGCGCGAGAAATCTCTATGAACGAGACACAGATCACACACAACTCCAGCGCTCGGCGCATGGCAAAAACGGTACTCAATGGCTTTAACAGCTACTTTGCCGACTATCTCAATGCCACCCTAGCGGCCAAAGCGCGCTTCGAAAAAGCCGATTGGCAAGCGGTACAACAAGCCAATGTGATGCGCTTGGAGCTCTATAAAGAAAAAGTCCACCAGACTGTGCAGTTTCTCGGCATCGTCACCAACCGCGACATCCGCTCACTGGATTTGTGGCGCCAAGCCAAATCCGCCTACTCGCAGCTGGTCTCTAATTTCCCCAATTTTGAAATCGCCGAAACTTTTTTTAACTCAGTTTTTGCCGATGTCCACGACCACGACAAAATAGATGACGATATTATTTATGTGCTCTCGTCGCAGATGCTGACCCAGCCGAGCTCTGAGTACTCCATCTACATACACTACCAAGGTAGCGACTGCCGCGATCTGTTTAGACGCCTACTCGAGGAGTCTGAATTCTCACTGCCTTTTGAAGACCTTGAAGATGACTTAGATGGCATTGTCGCCAATTTTGTCGCGCAACACGGTGAGCACTACAACAACGGCACGGTCGAGATAGGCATCGATCTACTAGAGTCAGTTTTCTACCGCGGCAAAGCCGCCTATATGGTCGGGCGCATCACCCTAGATGGCGATAGCCATCCCATGATTCTCGCTATCCTCAACAATGACCATGGCAGTTGCTACGTAGACACCGCGCTATTCAGCCAAGACGATATGAGCGTGATATTCAGCTTTGCTCGCAACCATTTCATGGTCGACGCTCCGCTGCCTTATCAATACGCGCATTTCTTAAAACAGCTGATGCCGAGAAAACGCGATTACGAAATCTACAACGCACTCGGTTTTCCCAAGCACGCTAAAACCGAATTCTACCGCGAACTGGTCGGGCACCTACGCAGTTCTGACGATCAATTTATTATCGCACCCGGGATCAAAGGTATGGTGATGACAGTATTCACCCTGCCCAGCTACAACATCGTCTTTAAAATTATTAAAGATAAATTTGCCCCACCCAAAGAGGTCACTCACGAGATTGTTCGCGACCGCTACCGATTGGTATCGCGCCACGACCGTATCGGCCGCATGGCAGACACCCAGGAGTTCGACAATTTAGTTTTCCCGCTAGCGCGGTTCTCTCCCGAGCTGATCGCAGAGCTTCAGAAAGTCGCCGCCTCGCAAATCGTTATCGATGGCGACCGCCTGATTATTCGTCACCTCTACACCGAGCGTTACATGACACCGCTCAACATTTATCTTGAGAACGCCGACGAAGCAGAGCAGCGCAACGCCATCGAAGAGTACGGCAACTGCATTAAACAGCTTGCCGCCGCCAACATCTTCCCCGGCGACATGCCGCTGAAAAACTTTGGCGTCACCCGCCACGGTCGAGTGGTTTTCTACGACTACGACGAAATCGAACTGCTCACCGACTGTAACTTCAGGCGTATTCCAGAACCGGTGCACGAAGAGGACGAACTGCGCGCAGGCACCTGGTATACGGTGGGCCCGCAGGATATTTTCCCTGAAGAGTTTAGACTGTTCTTTTCTGGCAAACCAAAAGCGCGCAAGGTCTTTGAAGAGATGCACGGCGAACTATACGACGTAGAGTTTTGGCACAACCTGCAAGAGAAAATACGCGCCGGTTATGTGGTTGATGTCTTCCCCTACCGGCGTGCCAAACGCTTTCGTCGCCACCAAGATGATGACCGCTTGCAGATCTACTCGAGTTAATCTTCAACCGATTAGAGAGTCTAACCGCGCAGGGAGCACAACAGCTTAGTCATCTATACGGCGCACGACTCTCTGCGGGAACGGGATAGTGATCCCTGCATCATCAAAGGTATTTTTTACCGCCTCCGTCAGCGCAAAGTGGGTGGGCCAATAATCGTCGCTAGCCACCCATGGCCGAGCGATTAAGTTCACGCTGCTGTCGGCCAAAGTATGCACCGCCACCACGGCAGCAGGCTCGGCCAGCACACGCGGATCGGCTGCTACAACTTCGCGCAACAGCTCTTGTGCACGCGCTAAATCGTCGCTGTAACTGACCGCAAATACTAAGTCGATGCGCCGGGTAGGGTTGGCAGAGTAGTTGATAATACTGCCGGAGATGATTTGCCCGTTGGGGACAATAATCTTTTTATTGTCGGGGCTGTTTAGCTCGGTAGTGAAGATTTGTATGCGCTGCACCGTACCGGCAATACCGGCCATTTCGACATAATCACCAATTTTAAACGGCCGAAACACCAGCAGTAGCACACCGGCGGCAAAGTTAGAGAGCGACCCTTGCAGCGCCAAACCAATCGCCAGACCGGCCGCACCGACCACAGCTACCAGCGAGGCGGTTTGCACCCCCAACTGGCCGAGCGCCGCGATGACAATCGCCGCTAACAAACCCCAGTTGAGCATGTTGGACAAAAAGTGGCTGACCGCCGCATCGACGCGGCGCTGCTCCATCAGCCGCTCAGCCCAATTGACCAGCCGTGCAGCCACCCAGCGGCCGATAATAAATATTGCCGCAGCGCTAATTAACTGAACAGCGTAACCGACCGCCAGCCCTTGGGCTTGCTCTATGTATCCCACCACTGACGTCTCCACACTGTCACCTCGCAGTTGTTTACTGCTTTATTCTAGCCCTAAACCGTCAACTTTCTGGAAACCGCGCGGCAATTTGTGACCGCGCCTGCCACGTTCGCCTATATAGTGCTCGAGGTCTTTGCCCTTCATCGACAGATGTCGCTTGCCAGAGTACACCTGCAGTGCACCCCCGGCGGGCACTACCGCGCAATCGACCACAAACTCTTCGCGGCTCTGCAGGCGCGAGCTTGGAATACTCAGCAGCTTGTTGCCTTTACCGCGGGATAATTCCGGCACTTCACTGAGCGGGAAAACCAACATCCGCCCCTCGTTGCTGACTAATGCCACCAAGGCGTCTTCGCTGTCGATCAACTTGGGCGACAACACGCGCGCCCCTTTAGGCAGAGATACCACCGCCTTACCGGCACGGTTCTTGGTGTACAGGTCGCCCACTTTGGCGATAAAGCCGTAACCCGCGTCCGAGCTCAGCAATACTTTCTGCTCATCGCCACCCATCAATAAATTAGCCACTACTGCACCCGCCGGCAGGTTGAGCCGCCCGGTAGCCGGCTCGCCTTGGCCGCGCGCCGAAGGCAAGGTATGCG
>JBELGO010000129.1:0-3996 GCA_042091915.1 SAR92 clade bacterium
CGATACCACTAGGGTTAACTTAAAGGGTGTGAAAAACGGCGACGCCACCTCGGTGGCAATCATATTGACCCCTTCGGGCATAAAAGCGCGCAGCGGGGCAGAGACGTATTGGTAGAGATCGTTAGCAAAGGCAAACAGCGCAATAAAAATTAGCAACACAGCGACTAAGCTGCGCAGCAGACGGTCTCGCAGCTCTAAAAGGTGTGTAATTAGCGGTTGCTGTGCCAGCGTTTGTGCTTGTGGCTCGTCGTGGCTCTCGCTCATTTAGGATCCGGCTCCTGCGAGGAGGAAGCGGGGGTAGTGAGCTCACTGTTGAGTCCAGATACGGCTTGGTCCGCACTCTGTTTGACGCGAGCTAACTCATCTTTGCTGGATTCAATATCGCGCATAACTTTCTCGTTGTGAAGCTGTTGGCGGATACCGTCCATACCCACTTCGCGTTCAAGTTCACGTTTGGCGGCGGTAAAGGTCTGCCGTGCGCGCCCGACCCAAAGAGAGATAGAGCGAATCATTTGCGGCATGCGCTCGGGGCCCATGACGACTAAAGTGATCACAGCAATCAGCAGCAGTTCGGTAAAGCCGATATCAAACATAAGCGCGCTTAAGCTTTGGGTGGTGTTTCGTCGCTATCGCTACTTTTTTGCTGATCTTCGCTGCTCTGCTCTGCGGAATCGTCAACGTTACCTTGCACAGAATCTTTAAATCCTTTTACAGCACCGCCTAGATCACCACCGATACCACGCAGCTTCTTAGTGCCAAAGATCAGCGCAACGATAACTAGAATAATCAACAACTCTTGCCAACCCGGCATAGACTGCTCCTTATAAAACGGTTAAGAGGGGGTGCGGTTGGCCTTTTCGACCAGTCCGGAAAGGTCAAAGCGGCTCGCCAATTCCGCGAGTATAGCATCGGCATCGAGGTCAAAATACGCCAGCATCACCAGTGAGTGGAACCACAGATCGGCGACTTCTCCGACCAACTCCTCAGTATTGCCGCTCTGCTGGCTGTCGCGTGCAGCCAGTAGAGTTTCGGTCGCTTCTTCGCCAATCTTTTCAAGGATCTTATTGAGACCTTTGGCGTGCAGTGAGGCGACATAGGATTCGCTCGGATTGGCCAGCTTGCGTTGGGCAATCACTGCGCAGAGCTGTTCTAACAGTTGACTATTATTCATGGAAAGGACTCAGTAAATCTCTTTAGGGTCTTTTAAAACAGGCTCTGTAGTCACCCAGTCATCGTTTTCCCAGCGTCGATAAAAACACGACTGACGACCAGTGTGGCAGGCGATATCTCCGAGCTGAGTGACTTGCAGTAGCAGAGTATCGCCATCGCAGTCGAGTTCAATACAGTGCAGTTTTTGTACATGCCCAGAGCTTTCGCCTTTGCGCCACAGCGCCTGGCGGGAGCGTGAGTAGTAGACCGCCCGCTGCTCGGCAATTGTCAGTGCCAGAGACTCAGGGCTCATCCACGCCATCATCAACACTCTGCCGCTGCTGGCATCTTGTGCGATAGCGGCGACTAAACCGTCACTGTTCCACTTTACCGCGGCTGTTAGGGCGTCGTTCATTGCCTTTTATCCTGTGGGTCTGTTTTCAGCAAAGATATTATGCCATTAGCAGTGCTGCAACACCGGCTGCAATTAACACAGTTGCCGCGCCCGGCCAGTGGCTGATTGGCTGCGCCAGCAATGTGTTAAGCGGGGTGCTTGAGAGCAAGGCGATGCCACAACCCAGTGCCGCTGCACCCAGCCAGCGCTGAACTCGACGCGGTTGAGCTGAGTCGGCTGCCGGGGTTTTTACATGCTGTTGTGCAGCTTGCTGCTTGAGCCCGGCAAAGATGAGCTGAGGCACCTCGGGGAGATGCTCCAAAATATCCGGCAACTGCTCTTTTACCTGCCTCCATGCTCCTTTAGCGCCGTAGCGTTTTTTAAGCCAGCTTTGCAAAAAAGGGTAAGCCGTCTGCCACAGATCAAGCTGTGGATAGAGCTGACGACCGAGCCCTTCGACATTGAGCAGGGTTTTTTGCAGCAGTACCAAACCGGGCTGAACCTCCATTTCAAAGCGGCGAGCAATTTGAAACAGGTGGATTAACATTAATCCGACTGAGATCTCGCCGATTGGGCGCTGAAAAATAGGTTCGCAAACCGTGCGTACGGCACTCGACAGCTCAGCGAGAGTAGTGTTTTCGCTGACCCAACCCGACTCGATGTGCAGGGCTGCGACCTGTTCGTAATCGCGGCCAAAGATGGCAATGAGATTGCGCGCCAAATAGTAGCGATCTTCACGGGTCAGCGACCCCATAATGGCGCAATCAATGGCGTAGTAACTGGGCTGTAGTGGGGTGCTGACGTCGACAAAGATATTGCCAGGATGCATATCGGCGTGGAAAAAATTGTCGTCAAAAACCTGCCGGAAAAATATTTCAACACCGGTCTCGGCAAGCTTTTTAAAGTCGACTCCCTCTGCGCTGAGCGTGGGTACATCGGTGACTGGCACGCCGTAAATACGCTCCATAACCATGACGCGCTCGGCGGAGTGCGACCAGATAATCTCCGGCACATAGAGCTGTGGTGAGTCGTTAAAATTGTGGCGCAGCAGATTCGTATTGGCCGCCTCGCGGCGCAGATCCAGTTCGTCCAAGATAGTTACGCGGTAATCTTCGACCACCTCGACGGGGCGCAATCGCTTGCCATCGGCCAAGAACCGTTGGAGCAGAGAGGCTAACGTAGCGAGAAGGCGCAAATCGCTGTTGATGACTTTGTCTATGCCGGGTCGAATCGCTTTGACGACCACTTTTTTGCCATCGGATAGTGTCGCGGCATGTACCTGAGCCACAGAGGCAGAGGCGAGTGGAGTGCGTTCAAAATCGGCAAACAGCTCTTCGATGGGTGCGCCGAGTTGCTGCTCAACCAGCGCGGCAAATTGGTCATTGGAGAAGGGTTCTACGTTATCTTGCAACTCGCGCAGTTGTGCACAGATATCGCTGGGCACCATGTCGGGACGAGTGGAGAGCAGTTGACCGAACTTTACAAAGATAGGGCCCAGAGACTGCAAAGCCTGGCGTAGCCTTTCACCGCGCTCTAATGAGGGTGAGCACAAACAGTAGGGCAGCAGTAGCAGCCGCAACCAGACCGGCCGCTGGCTGAGCAATAGATCTAGCCGATAGCGGCCGATAACATGATAGATGGCCAGTAGTCGCCGCAGTCGAATCATTAGCTTTGCTCGCTCTGGTCGCGCTGGCGTTGACGCAGCGTGTAATCAATCTTCGCCTGCAGCCGATCTGCTCCGCGGCGCAGCTCTAATAACTGTCGATCAAATTTTTCTGTACTGGCGCGGCTCGGCAGCCATTGCCACTCTTGTTGCAATACCTCAACCGCATTGGTCGCCGAGCGCTCGAGGGTGCGGCGACCGTGCACAACCGCGGCTTTAGCGCCCTTGGCGAGCAGATGCCCTGCTACATCCCCAAACGGGCGGGCTAGAATACCACCCCAATCGATATCTATATTGGCCAGCAGTGCATTAAATTGCCCCAGCCAGACCAAGTCTCCCGTAGCGGCGACGCCAGTGCCGGCAAAACTGTGTTTTTGCTCGCCACCCATCAGTGCTGCCAGCGCACTGGCACTACCGGTGAGTTTTGCGCGCGATTGAGTGGCTTGCTCTACATGCTCCTGCGCTAGGTATAACTGCAGGTTGAGCCTGTTTTCAATGACGCTTAATTGTACTTTCACGGCAGGTTCAGTCACGCTGATAGCCAGTGTGCCATCGTCGAGTTGGCTGAGCTGCTGACGAGTAATCGGAGCTTCACTCAGGGCCAAGTCGACTAATGCTTGCAGTCGATTGGTCGCACTGGCAACGGCCAGTTGTGAGAGATTGAGACCATTTGGATCTCGCGGGGGCAGCGTTTGTGAGAGCTGCTCCAAGACACTGCCCAATGTTGCGCCAATCACGCCGGTTTAACTCCGCTGTGCAGCGCGACAATACCGCCGGTCATATTTTGGTA
>JBELGO010000130.1:0-3890 GCA_042091915.1 SAR92 clade bacterium
GCACCTCGTACGCTTCCTGAGCCTCTTTAAACTTTTCCTCAGACTCTTTATTGTCGGGGTTGCGATCGGGGTGATGCTTCATGGCGACACGTCGAAATGCCTTCTTCACTTCGGCTTCGCTGGCGCCCTTTTCGACACCGAGTATTTCGTAGTAATCGCGCTTAGACATAAAGTAACTCTTTTAATTCCTAAATTGGCTGTATCTCATCAACAACAGCGCGGGGCATAACCCCGCGCTGTGGATACCGCTTGTTGACAACCTTACTTACTGTTGTCGTCTTTAACCTCTTCAAACTCTGCGTCAACTGCATCGTCGGCGCCATCTTGCGGCTGCTCAGCGCCCGCTTCTGCACCTTGCTCAGCATACATCTTTTGCGCCAGCGCAGAGGACGCCTCGGAGAGCTTTGCAGTAGCGGCTTCAATCACTGCCACATCATCACTCTTAACCGCTTCTTCCACTTCAGCCACTGCAGCTTCAATAGCTTGCTTCTCTTCGTCAGTTGCCTTGTCGCCGGCCTCCTCTAAGGTTTTCTTAGCGGCGTGCGCCAAACCATCGGCACTGTTGCGAGCTTGGATCAAAGCCTCGAATTTCTTATCGTCTTCGGCATTGGCCTCGGCATCGCGCACCATTGCATCAATCTCTTCATCGGAGAGACCAGAGGATGCCTTGATGACAATTGACTGCTCTTTGCCGGTTGCTTTGTCCTTGGCACCAACGTTCAAAATGCCGTTCGCATCGATATCGAACGTCACTTCAATTTGCGGCATACCGCGCTGGGCAGGTGGAATGTCGGCGAGATCGAAGCGACCCAATGACTTGTTCTGCGCAGCTTGCTTGCGCTCACCCTGCACTACGTGAATAGTCACAGCCGTTTGGTTGTCGTCGGCAGTCGAGAAGATCTGTGACTTTTTAGTAGGGATAGTAGTGTTTTTTTCGATCAACGCAGTCGCTACGCCACCCATAGTTTCAATACCCAGCGACAGCGGAGTCACATCGAGCAGCAACACATCGGTCACATCACCAGAGAGAACCGCGCCCTGCAGTGCTGCACCCACTGCAACGGCTTCATCGGGGTTAACATCTTTACGAGGCTCTTTACCAAAGAAAGTAGTCGCCGCTTCTTGCACTTTAGGCATGCGTGTCTGCCCGCCAACCAAAATAACTTCATCGATTTCAGAGGCACTTTTGCCAGCATCTTTTAGAGCCAACTTAACCGGCTCCAGAGAGCGCTGGATCAAGTCATCGACCAGAGATTCCAATTTGGCACGGGTCATTTTCACAACCAAATGTTTGGGGCCAGTAGCATCTGCAGTGATGTAGGGCAGGTTAATCTCGGTCTGCTGGCTTGAAGAGAGCTCAATCTTAGCTTTCTCGGCCGCTTCTTTGAGGCGCTGCATTGCCAGCGGATCACCACTCAGATCAATGCTGCTCTCTTTTTTGAATTCATCGGCGAGGTATTCGATCAGGCGCATATCGAAATCTTCACCACCCAAGAAGGTGTCACCGTTGGTGGCGAGCACTTCGAACTGTTTTTCACCATCTACATCGGCAATCTCGATGATTGAGATATCAAACGTACCACCACCAAGATCGTAGACGGCAATCACACGATCGCCAGCTGCTTTGTCCATACCATAAGCCAACGCGGCAGCAGTGGGCTCGTTGATGATGCGTTTAACTTCTAGCCCAGCAATGCGCCCAGCATCTTTGGTAGCTTGGCGCTGCGCATCGTTAAAGTAAGCCGGAACGGTAACCACGGCTTCTGTGACAGCTTCACCGAGATAATCTTCTGCAGTCTTCTTCATTTTTTTGAGGATCTCTGCAGAGATCTGCGGGGCCGCTTTTTTATCGCCCTTTACTTCAACCCAAGCATCACCGTTGTCTGCCTTAACAATTTTATAAGGCACCATCTTGATGTCTTTCTGCACGACTTCGTCTTCGAAGCGGCGGCCGATGAGGCGCTTGATAGCATAGAGGGTATTTTCTGGGTTAGTGACTGACTGGCGCTTCGCCGACTGCCCCACTAAAATTTCATCGTCTGCAGTAAATGCGACGATAGAGGGTGTAGTGCGCGCACCTTCTGAACTTTCAATAACACGCGGCTTATCGCCTTCAAGCACAGCGACACAAGAGTTGGTGGTACCCAAATCAATACCGATAATTTTAGCCATGATTCATACTCCGAATTTTAAACGTCTTTGCTAATCTCTACAGAGCTCTAACTGGCAACTTTTGTTGGCTTCAGCTGCTCTGCACTTATCTCTTATGTGGGTCCACAACCCTCTATTTCAAGGGGTTAATCAGACCTAAATAAAAAAACTTTTTTGACCTACTACTCTGGAGCTTTAGAAACCACGACCATTGCTGGGCGCAGCAGACGACCACTGAGCGTATAACCTTTCTGAAACACCTCCATGACCGTGTTGGGCTCCAACTCCGGATTGGGGACCTGGGCCATCGCTTGACTGAGCTCCGGATCAAAGGGCTCTCCGATCGGGTTGACTGCCACCAGATCAAACTTATTCAGCACATCGGTAAAGCTCTTTAAGGTTAATTCCAATCCTTCTCGAACGGCCTTTTGTGTCTCGTCATCACTGTCGATTGCCGCTAGCGCCCGCTCTAAATTATCAACCACAGGCAGCAGTTCACCGGCAAACTTCTCTAAAGCAAATTTGTGCGCGTTGGCAACATCGCGTTCAGCTCGACGCCGTACATTCTGCATCTCAGCCTGAATACGCAGCATCTGCTCGCGACTCTCTTGCAACTGATCATCGACCGATGGCTCGGGCTGTGGCTCGGCGCCTTCTTCTCGATGCTCATCTTCTACTGTCTGCTGATCTTCCAGATCGGGGTTTTCGTCCTGGGCTTTATTCTCTTCGTCACTCACATCAAGTCCTCAACTGTTGCGCAAAAAATACGCGATAAAATCACAGGCGGCCGCAACCCCCTTATCCCTTAGCACCTATATGGGGATTGTTTTATCGGATTCAACTCTAGACTAACGACAGACAACAATTGTTAGCGATCACATTAGAGGCTATGATTTCATTCAACTTACTGCTGCGTGAAGATCACTGTGCTGCTGACACTGACAATCCAAAATTACACTCTGGCAGAGCGCCTGGAGCTAGACTTCAAGGCCGGTACCAGTGCCATCACCGGCGAGACAGGTGCAGGAAAGTCACTGATACTAGACGCTTTGGGCATGGCCTTGGGTGATCGTGCCGACAGTGACACCATCCGACACGGCGCCAACAGTGCTGTCGTAGCGGCACAATTTGATCTCACCGATCTACCTGAGGCCCGCCAGTGGCTTGAGGAGAGAGAATTCGGCACTAATGAGTGTCTCCTGCGTCGCTCATTTTCACGAGATGGCCGCTCAAAAGGCTATATCAACGGCCAGCCCGCTACCATGGGCCAGCTTAAAGAGCTAGGCGAGCTGCTCCTAGAGATACACGGTCAACACGAACACCACTCGCTGTTGAAGCGCGAAAGCCAGCGTCAGTTGCTTGACAACTTTGGCGGTTACAGCGAACTTCTCGACCAAGTGCAAAAGGCCTATCGGGCCTGGAACAGCGCACAACAACAGCTCACCACACGCGAGGCTAATGCCGCAGAGCTAGCTGAGCGCGCAGCCCTGCTGCGCTTTCAAATAGAAGAGCTTACTCCGGTGGCCCTCAGCGAGGAGGAGTACAGCCGTTTAGAAAATGAGCACGCCGCTCTAGCCAACGCTGAACAAATCATTCAAGACTCTCAGCGCGCACTGCTACTTTGTGAAGGCGGAGATAAAGAAGGCATTCGAGACAGCATCAACAAGGCCATCAGTTATCTCAAGGGCATTAAAAACCCTCCCTCAGCCCTGCAAACCAGCACTGAATTACTTCAAAGC
>JBELGO010000131.1:0-3781 GCA_042091915.1 SAR92 clade bacterium
CTCAACGCCATTTGCGGTGACTGCCATAGTGTGTTCCCACTGCGCAGAAAGTCGACCGTCGCGCGTCTCTACAGTCCAATCATCACTTTTTAGCTTGGTCTCTGCGCGGCCGGCGTTGACCATCGGTTCGATAGTAAATGTCATCCCTTCGCGCAGTTCCATGCCAGTGCCAGGTTTGCCGTAGTGAAGAATCTGCGGATCCTCATGAAAGACATCGCCAATGCCGTGCCCGCAGTAGTCGCGCACCACGGAGTAATAGTTGGCCTCGGCGTGCTGTTGGATGACGTGGCCGATATCGCCGAGGCGGGCCCCAGGCCCGACCAGCTCGATACCTTTATAGAGGCACTCTTGAGCTACTGTTACCAATCGCTGTGCATGGCCGGCAGTTTTGCCAACTAAAAACATCTTGCTGGTATCGCCATACCAACCATCTTTAATTACCGTGACGTCAATATTGATAATGTCGCCGCTTTTGAGGATTTTTTTAGCGGAGGGTATACCGTGGCAGATCACTTGGTTGACTGAGGTGCAGACCGATTTGGGAAAGCCACGGTAACCCAAACAAGCAGGTATAGCTTTTTGTACGTCGACTATGTGGTTGTGGCACAAAGTGTCGAGCTCTTCAGTGGAGACGCCGGGCACTACATATTCACCGATCATATCCAGTACTTCTGCGGCCATGCGTCCAGCGACACGCATTTTTTCCAACTGTTCAGGGGTGCGAATATTAACCTTCATTGTTGCTCCTAAAAGAATCTTGGGTCAGCGTGCGAGTGGAGTGCGATCCCGCATAGCTGCGCATTGTAGAGGATTGCCGGCAGGGGTGACAGTAGAGCGGCTGGCGATGGCTAAATTCTTCCCACTTGGCCGCGATTATGGTATAAAGCGCGCCGTGATTGGGTCGTTGGGCTCAATCGCCTCGGTTGCTTGCGTCAGCGCAAGTGGCAAAAGCAGTAAATTAAGCCCCGGCAATGGTGCCGTGGCCATAAATCACACACGTTCCGACACAGCTGTCTGGGTGCCTTTTCAGCGCGAGCTTAGGGTTGATAGTTGGGGATCGTGGAGGCTTAACCCCCTGGAGAAAATTATGCCTACAGTAAGCATGCGCGATATGTTGCAAGCCGGTGTCCACTTTGGCCACCAAACCCGTTTTTGGAACCCCAAGATGGGCCAGTATATTTTTGGCTCACGCAACAAGGTTCACGTTATCAATCTAGAACACACTGTCCCTGCATTTAACGATGCATTGGCTCTGCTGCGCAGTCACGCAGCCAAAGGCAATCAGGTGATGTTTGTCGGCACCAAGCGCGCCGCTCAAAAAATTGTTAAAGAGCAAGCCGAACGTGCCGGTATGCCTTTCGTCAGCCATCGCTGGCTGGGCGGCATGCTCACCAACTACAAGACCATCCGCGACTCTATCCGCCGTTTCCGCGAGTTAGAAGCCCAATCAGCTGACGGCACCTTTGAAAAACTGACTAAGAAAGAAGCTCTGATGCGTTCGCGCACCATGGAGAAGCTTGAAACTTCGATCGGTGGTATCAAGGACATGAACGGCCTGCCCGATGTGTTGTTTGTTATCGACGTAGATCACGAGCGCATCGCCATCAACGAAGCGAACAAGCTGGGTATTCCGGTTATCGGTATCGTCGATACCAACAGCGATCCCGATGGTGTTGACCACGTCATCCCAGGTAACGACGATTCAATTCGCGCTATCCGTTTGTACGCTGCGGCAGCTGCCGATGCGGTATTGGAAGGAAAAGCGGCTGCAGGCAAAGGCGGCGCAAAAGATGAGTTTGTCGAAGAAGTTGTCGCACCAGCTGAAGCACCCGCTGAAGCTGAAGCTGCTGCAGTGCCCGCTGCAGAGTAAGCGCAGCACACTGAGTAGTTTGAAAAAGGGGGCCTAGCCCCCTTTTTCTCAAATTTAATCGGCGCAACAGGTTGCGCTAATGTTATTACGGCAAGTGTTGCCAACTATTTTGGAGAAAAATCCATGACTCAAATTACTGCCTCATTGGTAAAAGATCTGCGCGAACGCACTGGCCTTGGCATGATGGAGTGTAAAAAAGCGCTGGTAGAAGCTGGCGGTGACATCGATAAAGCAATCGATGATCTGCGCAAATCAAGTGGCTTGAAGGCTGCTAAGAAAGCTAGCCGCACAGCGGCTGATGGTGTGGTTGCCGTGCGTGTTGACGGTGGTTACGCACTGGTTGCCGAAGTTAACAGCGAAACAGATTTTGTTGCCCGCGATGACAACTTCCTCGGTTTTGTTAACACTGTTGCCGATGCGGCAGTGGCTGCGCGCAGCACCGATTTGGCCGCTGTTATGGCAGGTGACTTGGAAGCCAAGCGCGAAGCTTTGGTGCAGAAAATTGGTGAAAATATCTCTCCGCGTCGCTTGGCTGCTCTGGAAGCTGAGGTTGCCGGTGCTTATGTCCACAGCAACAACCGCATTGCGGTAATTGTTGGCCTGACCGGCGGCAGCGAAGAGCTGGCCCGCGATGTAGCGATGCATGTCGCTGCGGTCAACCCTGCAGTAGTTAGCTCAGACCAAATGCCGGCTGACCTAATCGCTAAAGAAAAAGAAATTTTCTCTGCCCAAGCCCGTGAAAGTGGTAAGCCTGAAGAGATCATCGAAAAAATGATCCAAGGTCGCATCAGCAAGTTCTTAAAAGAGTCGAGCCTGCTTGATCAGCCATTCGTTAAAGATCCAGATACTACCGTTGGCAAATTGGTTGCTGCCGCAGGTGCTAGCATTACTGGATTCATTCGCTTCGAAGTGGGTGAAGGCATTGAAAAAGAAGAGGTAGATTTCGCAGCGGAAGTTGCCGCTCAAGTCGCCGCCACTTCTTAATGTGATTGCTCGCCACTGCGCCGCCTTGTGTTGGTGCAGTGGCAACGGCAGTCGCGCTGCTGACAATGGTTTGAACAGTTAAAGCCGTTATAACAAGATGCGGAGGGCGCATGTCTAGCCAGGCCAAAGAAAAGAAATACAAACGTATTCTTCTCAAGCTAAGCGGTGAAGAGCTGATGGGCTCCGAGGGCTTTGGAATTGATCCCAAGGTGCTCGATCAAATGGCCTTGGAGATAGGCCAGCTGGTCGGTATTGGCGTCCAAGTGGGTCTTGTGATTGGTGGTGGCAATCTGTTCCGCGGTGCAGCGCTGCATGAAGCCGGCATGGACCGTGTCACTGGCGACCACATGGGTATGCTGGCTACGGTGATGAATGCGCTGGCCATGCGCGACGCTTTAGAGCGATCTAATATTTCTTCCCATGTTATGTCTGCCATCCCTATGAGCGGGGTGGTTGAACACTACGATCGACGTCGCGCTATGCGTTATTTAAAGCACGGCGATGTGGTTATCTTCTCGGCCGGTACTGGCAACCCGTTCTTCACAACAGATTCGGCAGCCTGTCTGCGCGGCATCGAGATTGAAGCAGATGTGGTGTTAAAAGCGACCAAAGTAGACGGTGTTTATTCAGCTGATCCGATGCTCGACCCCGATGCGCAGCTCTACTCTCATCTCAGTTACGATCAAGTGTTGGATCAAAAGCTCGGTGTCATGGACCTGACCGCCATCGTCTTGTGTCGTGAACACGCTATGCCACTGCGAGTATTCCGCATGTCCAAGCCCGGAGCGCTGCTTAAGTTAATAGTTGGGGGCGATGAAGGCACCCTGATTGAGGAGAAGTAACTATGTTGAACGAGTTAAACCAAGACGCTCAACAGCGTATGGAAAAAGCCCTTGACGCTCTGGCGCAGGCCTTTAATAAAATTCG
>JBELGO010000132.1:0-3734 GCA_042091915.1 SAR92 clade bacterium
GTGATGAGAATTTACAAAAAGCGTCTGATACGCCTAACGCCGCGTTTCCATGGCGGTTGCTATGGCTGGATCTGCTCGGATCTCTGTTGGTGGCGGTGGGTTTTTTGCAGTTTATTGCCCAAGGTCTTTCAGCCATCGCATTAGCTCAAATGGTGTTAGGCTTTGCATTAATGGTTCCATTGATTCGCCATTTTCTTAAACGCTCAACCCAGCGCAATTAACACGAGGTTTTTATACATATGCTCTATTGGCATTGGTTGGTTTTAGGCATGTTGCTGGCAATGGCAGAGATTTTTCTGCCCAGTTTTACATTTCTCTGGTTTGGTGCTGGTGCTTTTACTGTTGGCTTAGCGGCTTGGCTGATGCCGCTGACATTGACGACCCAGTTATGGCTTTGGGTAGTGCTCTCGATCGTTTATACGGTAGCGTGGTTCAAGCTCTTTAAACCGCTCATGGCGGACCACACTAAGGCAGGCTTGGGCCGTGAAACAGCTATTGGTGAAGTCGGCCAAGTGATCAAACTGCCGGTTGCAGAGGGGCGTGGTCGTGTGCGCTTTACTACGCCTTTACTGGGGGATGACGAGTGGGACTTTATTGTCGCCGTTGATTCAGGTGTCCCGAAACTGGGTGATCGCGTTGTCGTCAAAGAGTTTTCGGGCAATACGCTAATAGTGGCGCTGCATTCTTAACTGCAATATCAATGCACTGTGAGGTGAGTATATGGACGGTTTAATTGTTGTTCTGGCGGTAATCGTACTGGCGTTAGTCACCCTTCTGAAGGGGGTGAGATTGGTGCCTCAGGGTTCTAAGTGGGTTGTGCAGCGGCTCGGCAAGTATTACACCACGCTCGGTCCAGGGCTCAACATCATTGTTCCGTATATTGATAATGTCGCTTACAAAGTGACCAGCAAAGATATCGTCTTGGATATCCCCTCGCAGGAGGTGATTACCCTGGACAACGTGGTGATCATTGCCAATGCGGTCGCCTACATCAATATTATCTCGCCAGAGAAAGCTGTATACGGGGTGGAGGATTACGAGCTGGCCATTCGCACTTTGGTGCAGACTTCACTGCGTTCGATTGTTGGCGAGATGGCGCTGGATTCTGCGCTCTCCTCGCGAGACAAAATTAAAGCTCAGCTCAAGCAGACCATCTCGGACGATATCTCCGATTGGGGTATCACCCTTAAGACTGTTGAGATTCAAGATATTAATCCTTCGCCTACCATGCAATCGGCGATGGAAGAGCAGGCTGCTGCAGAGCGCGCTCGACGCGCCACAGTAACGCGTGCCGACGGGGATAAAACTGCCGCTATCTTGCAGGCAGAAGGGCGACTTGAAGCATCTCGCCGCGATGCAGAGGCCAAAGTTGTTTTGGCAGAAGCCACTAAAGAGGCGCTCGAAAAGGTCAGTGCGGCGATTCAAGACAAAGAGCTACCAGCGACATTTTTACTCGGTGAGCGCTATGTGGAGTCGATGAAAGCGATGGCAGAGTCAGATAATAGCAAGCTGGTAGTGCTGCCAGCCGACTTGCCTGCAGCGGTGCGAGGGCTGATGGGGGCGGGCCGCTAGCATTTATCGTTACGGTTATTTTTTCGTCATCTAATCAATAATATTTTCAAGGCCAGCTACTTTTTGTAGCCGGCCTTCTTTTTTATCGAGCAAAAAAACCATTTCAGGGTGAAATTTCCAATATGACCGACTGCTCCTGTTGATTGCATCCCTGAATTTTATTTAGAGCTCAAAATAGTGTAGACTCCGCACCTCAACTTTTGATTAGAGGTGTAAGTATCGTGTTTTCTCGAAATAAGCTATTTTCTGCTGTTGTTGCTGCCAGTTCTGTCCTCGCTACCGGTGTTGCCAGCGCCGCGATTGAAGAGGTGGTGGTTACCGCGACCAAGCGCGCTGAATCCACTCAGGACATTCCGGTAGCGGTCTCTGCTGTAACCGAGCAGGCGCTCGAGCAACTCGGCATTAGCAATTTTGAAGACTACCTGTTGCAACTGCCCGGCGTCACCGCCGGCGGCAGTGGCCCCGGTCAAAACACCATTTACATTCGCGGTGTCGCTTCAACCACCCCCAACCTGACCACGGCCGGTGTCGCCGGCTTGGCTCCCAATGTGGCGCTCTATCTCGACGAGCAGCCGCTCTCGCAGCCCGGTCGCAACCTCGATGTCTACGCGGCCGATCTGAACCGCGTGGAGGTGCTGTCAGGTCCGCAGGGCACGCTGTTTGGCGCCAGCTCACAGGCCGGTACCGTGCGCTTGATCACCAACAAGCCCGACCACAGCGGCAGCTACGCCAAAATTAAAACCTCTTTCTCGACGACTGCTTCCGGCAGCGACAGCAACAGTGGCGAACTGATGTTTAACCTCGCCGCCACCGATGGCGTGGCGATTCGCGGGGTTATCTACCGCGACCACAAAGGCGGTTATATTGATAATGTGCAGGGCACTCGTACACTTGAAGACAGTGCGTTTTATCGCCCTGAGGGTACAGTTCGAGCCAACGGTGTGCCAGTGAGCTCGGCACGAGCAGGATTTCAGTCAGTAGCTTATGCGGCGGGTGATTTAGATGATGTAACTTTTTTAGAGGCCGATAACGCCGATTTGGTAAAAGATGATATTAATGATTCAACCTATCAGGGTGGACGCCTGGCTATAGCGATTGACCTATCAGAAAATGTTGATTTACTTGTCAGCGCCGCGACTCAGGATGTCGATGCAGATGGCTTGTTTTATGCAGACCCTAACTTAGGTGACTTAGAGGTTGAGCAGTATGTCGATAGTAAACTAGAGGATACATTCGATAATTTAAGCTGGACTCTCTCTGGTCGTTTGGGTGAATTGGAGGCCGTCTATACGGGCGCTTATACATCAAGAGAAACTGAGCAGCGTGTAGATTACGCTGATTACCTTTTTGTAGGCCAATACCTGCCCTATTATATTTGCGATGGCACTGTTGCAAGACCGGGTGCCTGGGGAGAAGAGGACGATCTGCCGTCAGGGACATGTCAGGCTCCAATCTTATACGTAGATAGTTATACCGATACGACAATTCAAACACATGAATTCAGGCTGTCTGGAGAGTTAGGGGAATCTACCCTTTTCACAGTCGGTGCATTTTATAGTGATCTAGAGCTCCAAGAGCGCGGTGATTTTACTTACCCGGGGTCAATTGATGTTGTGATGGGCGATGACATTGGTTTTGCCCCAAACTATCCATTTCCCACAGGTTTTACTTCAGATCCGGGCCCATTCCCTGAAGGGGTGATTTTCCGTAACGACGTCCAGCGCACCGATGAACAGATGGGTCTGTTTGGAGAGGTAACGTTCGAACTAAATGAAGAATGGGCGGTTATTCTTGGTGGCCGATATTACGATATTGAAGTGGATTTCGAGGGTAGTGCCAATGCGAGCTGGGGCAATTGGGGGAGTGAGTCTACAGATGTGAACTCCGGAGGCACCGATATATCCCTTATTTACAGCGGCGATTATGTTGTCAATGGCTTCAATGCCCCCGATGTCACCGAGGCCAAAGGCTCAATCTTCAAACTGACAGCCAACTGGACGCCGAACAGCGACTCACTGTTCTACGCCACCCTCTCCGAAGGGTTCCGCCCCGGACTGCTCAACCGCCCCGGTGGCAAGCAGAACAGCGCGGGTACCTTTACTGTGCCGTTTGAGCTCGACACCGATGACGTGATGAACTACGAGCTGGGTTGGAAGACCGAC
>JBELGO010000133.1:0-3728 GCA_042091915.1 SAR92 clade bacterium
ACATGGCGCTCCCAGCGCTCCAAACCTTGTATGCGCTGCGGAATGACACCCAGCTCACCGGCGCCGAAGATTTCGCTGTGGCCGGCGAGAATCTGCTCTACCAATGTGGTGCCAGAGCGCGGCATTCCCACAACATAAACTGGCACTCGCGCATCGTCGCTGTCGCGCAACCCGCATTCACTGCGATGTTTATACAGCTCGCTGCCAAAGGCATAGCGGATCCGTGCACTGCGCTGGCGATGCGCTTTGGGATCGTACTTGAGGAATTTGCGGCTGGCACGGTTGGCACTGTTAGCCAGTTCAATCGCTTTGTCGTAATCTTTGCGCTTCTCCCAAACAGAGGCGAGTTGGAACAGCATACTGGCGCGTTCACTGCCCTCCAGTGAAGGTTGGTTAGCCACTTGCTCAAGGCGGCTGAGGGTCTCATCATCCTCGGGGTACTGGCGCGCATTGATCAGTGCGCTGTAGCCTTTGGCCGGATCGATCGCTTTGACACCTTCAAACAGTTCAATCGCCTCGTCGATCTTACCGCGCTGCATCTGCTGTTGGCCGTAGCCGCTTAAAGCCGGCAAAAAATAGGGGTTCTCTTCGATCAACTGTTTGAACAAAGTCTCAGCCTGATCGTAGTTTTGCTCTTGGCTCTCTACTTGGGCGAGCACATTTTTAGCCTGCATGCGCTGCTGCTTAATTTGCAATTCTGTCAGCGTTTCGCTCTCCTCGAGCGCCTCAGCCAGTTCAATAGCTTTGTCTGCCGCCTTGCGCGCTTGCTCGATATTGCCGTGCATCTGAGCGCCAGCTAGACGCACCCAGAGTGGCACCGTCGGCAGCTGTTGCTCTTCACTGAGTTTGACTGCTCGTCGCAGCAGCTGGACCGCTTGCATTTGCCGGCCTTGCAGCTGTGCGAGCTCTGCCAACTGGCTGTGCAGTGGTACATTTTTTGCGTAGTGTTTAAGGGCACTGCGCAGCGCTTCATCGGCAGCAGCGTGGTGATCTTGCGCAGCCAGAGCAGTAGCGTAGCCCATCACCAGAGCGCACCACGCCTCTTCATCGCGGACCACTTGCTCATCATCGAGCCACAATTCCGCTTCTGAAAACTGCTCGGCGGCGATCCAAATCTCCAGCTGTAATTGCTCGAGCTGCACTTGGAAAAAGCCGGCCACTTCCTCTCTGATCTGCTCTTTGCGCTCGGCCAGGATCGCCAAGGCTTTGTGCAACGCATCACTCGCCGCAGTGATTTCATTTTTTTGTAAACTCAATCGCGACAGTGCCAACCACACTGGCAAACGATGATCGGCAGCAGCCGCTGATTGCCGATAGAGCTCTTCTGCTTTATCCAGCTCACCGATTTGTAGCTGCACCCAAGCCATGCGCGCCTGCGCCAGTGGCTGCGCGGGCTGTTCGGTCAGCGCGGCTTGCAGCAGTTCATGAGCTGCATCAATATGAAACAGAAAGCAGTGGGCACCGGCTAAATCAACTCGCCCCTCTAAAGAGAGCTCAGGCAGTTGCGCAGTGGCGCGACGTAGCTCTTGCATTGCCGTTTGCCGGTCGCCCAGCTGGGCAGCGGCCATCGCCAACAGTGGAACGGCGTCGACATCTAATGACTCATCGTAGTAATGCTGTGCCGCTTGCTGGAGTTGATCAAATTGCTGGTTGTCGACCAGATCTCGCAAGCTGTCAATAAATTCCAAAACTCTGTCCCTTGTCGTCTCTGTATTAAGTATGTAAAACTCACTTTATATTATTAATACACAAACTTGTTGCAACTACGATAGTTGAGGTGACTCATGGCCGAAAAACTTACTCTAGCGCAGCTGGGCAATGTCAGCCTGCCCAAAGTGATCATCGACTCATTCGATGGCTCCATTTATCAGGCTGCCGTGGTTGCCCTTGGCGGCCGAGAGCAGCCACTTTGGATGGATCAAAACAAGCGTGTGCGCTGCAAAAACCTAGAGGAAATACGCGAGCTATTGGCACCTCTGAACATTCATCAACTCTATTTGCGCCAAAACAGCCCCTACGATGAGATGATTGGCCAACCGCTGCGCAGCGACCCCAACACCTTGCTGATTGAGTTAACGCAGTAGCTCTTAGTCTGATTCTGGCAGCTGTGCATCGGTGTAGATATTTTGCACATCATCTAACTCGTTAAGCATCTGCATAAACTTATCAAACATTTCTCGATCATCAGCGCCAATCGCCGTTTCGCCTTTGGGCACAAACTGCACCTCTTCGACTTCGTACTTAATCTCGCCAAAGGCTTCGTTGAGTGCGTTCAAAGCCTTGTGGTGCTCGCTGGCCGGGGCCAGCACTGAGACCATCTCGTTGTCGTCGGTCTCGATCTCCATAACGTCAACATCGGCATCCATTAACGCCTCAAGCACTGCTTCTTCGTCGTGGCCGGGGAAAACCATCACTGCGGCGTGGTCGAACATGTGCGCGACAACACCGGGCGTGCCAATTTTGGATTTGGTTTTGATAAAGGCCTGGCGGACATCCGCATAGGTGCGGTTGGGGTTATCGGTAAGGCAATCAACAATCACCATGCAGTTGCCGGGACCAAAACCTTCGTAACGGGCGGCGGCAAAATCTTCCCCATCCGGCCCATTGGCTTTGGCGATGGCTTTTTCAATCACATGGGTGGGGACCTGGTCGCGCTTGGCGCGCTCTATCAGGCTGCGCAAACTCAAGTTGCCATCGGGATCAGTACCGCCCGATTTCGCACTCATATAAATGTCGCGGCCATAGCGGCTGTAGATACGCGCCTTCATGTCAGAAGTCTTTGCCATCGACTCTTTGCGGTTTTGGTAGGCCCTGCCCATCGGTCTCTCCTCGTAGGAATTTTTAAAGGGTGTAATTCTACCCAATTTTCGCGATTGCGGCGCCCCTTTAAACAAAGCTATGTATCCACTTTATTGTCCATTACTAGACAAACTAACCGACCCCCTGCCACTATGCTTGAACAATAACCAATAAAAAGGGGAACGACGTGAGCCTAACTATTACTCCCAGCGGTGCCAGTTGCGGCGCTAGCATTACTGGCATAGATCTTTCCAAGCCGTTGGATAGCGACCAACTCGGCCAGTTGCGCAGCGCTTGGATGGCACACCATGTGTTATCACTGCCAGATCAACAGCTCACTGCCGATCAACTAGAGGCTTTTACCGCACAGCTCGGCAGGCTTGCCGAAGAGCCCTTTTTCACCCCGATTGAGGGGCAGCGTTACACCGCCAAAGTGGCTCGCAGCGCCACCGAGACCACCTCTATCTTTGCCGAGGCATGGCACGCCGATTGGACATTTGAGCAGCGCCCACCCGTGGGCACCTGCCTGTATGGCGTCACCATCCCCCCACACGGTGGCGATACACTGTTTGCCAACCAGCACGCCGCCTATCAAGCGCTACCGAGCGAGCTGCGCAACACCGTTGATCAGTTGGAGGCTGTCCATTCGGCAGTGATGGCCTACTCGCCAGAAGGTATTTATGGGCAAGAGCCAGCCGATAGCGGCCGCGCGATGCAACCGGTGATCTCCGACAAAGCCCGCGAGCGGCGCACTCACCCACTGGTGATGACCCACCCAGAAAACGGCCACAAAGCGATTTACGGCACGCTTGGCTACATAATTGGTATAACCGGCTACAGTGACCAGCAAGCACTTGAACTGCTCACCGAGTTACAGGCGTGGCAGACCCGCGAAGAGCATATCTACCGCCACCAGTGGCAGCCCAATA
>JBELGO010000134.1:0-3675 GCA_042091915.1 SAR92 clade bacterium
GCGCAACCTTGCCAAGGTTGAGGTCGCCGGTTCGAACCCGGTTTCCCGCTCCAAATAAAAAAACGCAGCCTCAAGCTGCGTTTTTTTTTGCTTAACCCAAAGGGTCAGAGACTAGTTTTCTCTCTAAAGAAATCCTCAATGGCAGAGCGCTTGGCCAGGGCATCGCGTTCACCCAGGGCGATCAGTTCCCGGCAGAAATGCGGTTCAAAGAGCAAATAACTGCTGGCACTGGTGCCGCCGCCGCGGCCTGTTGCCCCGGTCACTTTCAAAAAGGTACGGATACTGCGCGGCAGTTCGTGAATATGGCGCTCGGCTATGGCATCGATATCGGCGCTGGGTGAGATCGCCAAGGTCTCTATGGCGCGCAAGTGGCTGATGTTCTGTTCGCGGCGTTGTCGCTCGGGTATCGCAGCCACCAGCTGGTTGATGGTGCGCATAGTCTCTAGATCGCTCTCCATTGAATCCAAGAATGCACTGTTGAGCATATGGCCGACTATTTTAGCCACGGAGGGGGAGTGGACTTCATTGGGGTCGGGCAACTCAATAACTGCCGGGTTGCCAACACCTATGATTAACAGCCGATCAGCACCCAAATGCAGTGCGGGGCTGATCGGTTTGTGCTGGCGCAGTGCGCCATCGCCATAAAAGCGGCCATCAATCTTTACCGCGGGGAACAGGCTAGGTATTGCGGCGGACGCCATTAAATGTTCAACACCTAATTTGGCGCGCTGGCCGTGACGACGGGCGCGACGCCAGGTTGCAACGTTTTCTTCTGCTTGAAAAAAAGAGATCGATTTGCCGCTCTCATAGCTCATCGCCATCAGTGCGACGGCTTTTAAATCACCGGCATCAATAGCGGCTTGGATATGATCAAAGCGGATCAGTCTAGTCAGCATCTCTTTGAGCGGCGTGTTGTCGAGCAAAGAGACTGGGTCGCCGACGGCGTAACCGCTGTGAAGCAGAGACATCGCCACCTTGATGCTATTTTTTAGCACACCAATGGCATCTGTGCGGTAGACCTGATCGGCGCGCAAATTGGCCCAAATCGCCTCTAACTTGCGTGTGCGCAGACGCAGCGGGCCAGCCCGACCTGCGAGTGTCAGCGCGTTGATAGCGCCGGCAGAGGTGCCGCAGATAACCGGGAAGGGGTTGTAGACTGTGCGCGGTAGTATCCCGGCTATGCCTTTTAAAACGCCAACTTGGTAGGCGGCCCGAGCGCCACCGCCGGTGAGTATTAACCCTGTTGTTGAGGGTATCTTTTCGCTCTTAAACAAACACTATTGCTCCAATGAGTAGAGGCTGTTGGGGGTGCCGGCTAGAAAATACCTAGCTCTGCCCCGCAGGCCAATGCGCCACCCAATTCCCGAGCGCGCACTTTATCTTGTTCGGTTACTTCCCCCCGCACTATAACGGCCTCTGCCGCTTTGCGCAGCGGGTATCCCTTGGCGATTCTTTCTATATCTCGCACTGCTCCGCGTCCATCGTTGCCGGCACTAATTAATACTGCGTAGGGTGTATTGAGTTGTAGTGGCTCGGCAGGGTAAAAGGTGCGGTCGAAAAAATCTTTCAATCCGCCACTCATGGTGCCGAAATTCTCCGGTGTGGCGAAAATAACCGCACGCGCTGCAGCGAGCGCCTCCAAGTCTGTATCTAGTGCGCGATAGAGTTTTGCGCAAAGAGCGCTATTGACCTCTACACCCTCCGCTGCAGCCTCCGCAAGAGATAGCGCATGGCCGGTTTGGCTGTGATAGATGATAGCAACTACACCGTTGTGTTGATGATTATCCACGATACCCCTCACAGATTTTCCGAGCGCTTTGAGTGACGCCGGCTATGCTAATTGAGGCGACCATTTTAGCTGATAAATAGTCACTTAGCCGGGAAGGACCCGGGGAAATCTTAAGGTGTCAAAGATGTCGGCATTTTTCAACAGAGTTGATCGTCTGCCGAGTAGTCGCGGCGCAGCTGCGTTATTTGGGATTGGCACATTGGTGCTTTGGCCGACCCATCTGTCAGCGGTTACCTTAAGTGCACTAGTCATTATTTTGCTGATGGCGCTGTTTCTGGCTCGAGGGCGGCTACCAACAATAGCCGCTTTGTGTGCAGGGGTTGTTTGGGGTTTGCTGGCGACTTGGCAGGCCCAGAACAGCACGCTTTCAGAGAAATTGGATCGCGCAGAATTCTCACTGCAGGGGCAAGTAATCTCGCCGATTATTAAGCGCGAGGATTACTGGCAATTTGATCTGCGCCTAGAGCAACTGCGCGCAATCGGCGAAATGAGAGCGTCTGATTACGCCGGTCTTATTGGCAAAAAAATCCGTCTGCGCATTTATCTCAGCGACAAACGCCATCTGCTGCAGCCGTCACTCTGTGTTGGCTGTGGCATCGAGGCAGTTGCAAGGCTGCGCACGCCACGCGGCAGTGCCAACCCGGGGTTGTTCAACTACCGCGCTTGGTTGCTGAGCCAAGGTTATGCTGCTACGGGATATCTGCGCAGCTATCAGGTAGATACGACAGCGGTGGCGAGTATCGACGGGTTTATCGCAGTTCAGCGCCAACAGGTTCTGTCCGCTGTACAGAGAGCAGGCTTCGAGCCGCTCACTGCGGCGTTGATGGCGGCCCTGGCGGTTGGTGATAAATCGGCATTGGCGCCCTGGCGTGAGCGGATAGTGGCACTGGGAATCATCCATCTTCTAGTCATCTCGGGATTGCATGTCGGTATTGTTGCAGGGTTAGGCTGGTGGTTGGGTTACCTGCTGTCGCGCGGCTTGTCGGTCTGGTTGTCGTGGCGCGGAGATGAGCTGCGCTGGGGACAGTTAATAACCCTGCTGGCCCCGACAGTAGCGATTATTTTTAGTCTGCTCTACACCTTGCTGGCAGGTGCTCAATTGCCCGCGGTGCGCGCTTTTATTGCCGTGGTTTGGGTTGCTGTAGCTACGGCGCGCGCTGTTCAGTGGAGTCCGCACGCGCTGTTTGTCAAAGTGGTGCTGACCATCTTAATCTTTGATCCTCTCGCTGTTATCAGCGCTAGCTTTTGGCTTTCACTTGCGGCGGTGATGCTGCTATTGCTGATTTTGGCGCCGCGCCGGTCGATCACAAACCCGGATTCGAAGGCACCTAAATTGCGAACTGCCACATCTAATTTATTGCGAATTCAGCTCTATCTCTCTCTGGGTATGGCGCCGCTGATGTTGGCGATGATAGGTAAGCTGTCCTGGCTGGGATGGCTATTAAATTTGCTGGCGGTACCTTGGGTGACCCTGCTATTGGTCCCCGCCACTCTAGTCGCGGTCGGACTCACTCTCACTCAGATACCGCTGGCCACTGCACTTTGGCAGCTGGTGGCTTGGTTGTGTGCGCCGTTAGTCTGGGTGATAGAAAAAGGCCACGTAGACTCCTTGTGGCTTTCCGCCGACCAGCTCGCCGGCCCGGTTTGGTCGGCACTGCTGGTATTGGGCCTGGGGGTACTTGCGCCGCGCGCGCTGCTGACACCAGTGCTGAGAGTGTTCAGTGCGCTGCCACTGCTAATGTTGTTGATCCGCGAGCCGCACAGGCCACCGCTGCGAGTGACGGTGCTGGATGTCGGCCAGGGATTGGCTGTGGTCATTGAGGCGGCGGGCAAAGTGCTGCTCTATGACAGTGGTGCCCGCTACGGCGAGCTATTCAATATGGGCA
>JBELGO010000135.1:0-3595 GCA_042091915.1 SAR92 clade bacterium
ATAAACATCTACCGCAATTTCAATGCCACCAAGATAGACGTCCTGGTCAGCAGTGGAGCTGACGCCTACCGCATCAACATTGTCTTCACCGCCGCGCGACTCCCAACTGACGTCAACACGACCGCTACCGGTAATTGAGATATCGCCAGTCGTAGATTCGTTATCATAGGCGTCTAACCCCGTCTCTTGGGTGTCCGCGTAAATACCAATAATATCGCTATAACCAACCACCTGATCAACAGCATCGACATCAACAGCGCCATTGAGCACGATGGTGATGTCACCGTCCATGGACGCCTGGTCGGGCGTGACAGGTAGGTTGTGAGTAAACGGGCCACCTATGTGATCGTGGGTAAAATCCGTATCTGCAGTATAGGTCGTGTCGCCTGTGGGATCGCCTTCAGCTTCCACAAAAATACCGAATGCTTCTTCCACATCGACAAGAGCACCTTCGTCAAGAGTCAGCGACACATTGCCATCGGCTGTACCCCAATCAATATTGGCATCCCAGCTGCCCGGGGCGCCATCGGTGTAGATAGCATCATCTGGATCATGATCAAAGTCGCGATCATCCCATGTCTGGATGCTTATGCCGTGCTCACCGTCAGCCGTCACATCACCTGTTGCCGTAAGGACTACCGAAAGATCATCAATGGCATCACATGAATCGTAGGCCAACTGCGAGCTGACAGCGCTACTAACAGTGTGGCTGACCAGAGCACCATCACAGGTCGAGTCCGCCAAGGCTTCATTGGGCGCCATCACCATTCCAGCAGTGGCGACACCCGCCACAGCCCAGACGCTGCGCGCTAACGGGTTCACAGCAAACAAACCCTGGGGCGCAACCACTGACGAGCTCGCCATAGGCCGGCGGCGAACCACCCCTACGCGGCGCAGATTGCGCTGGGTAAAGCGACGGAATGCACGGCTAATTTTATTTAAGGCTCGTTTTTTTGTGATGCGACTCATAACTATCTCCGGGCGTTTTACGCCTATTTCCATGATGTTTTTTTAACGCAACAGCCAATTAAAAACTGGCGTTGCGCTTTTATCTGCGCCATTAAACAATAGAATTATGGCAATATTGTAAATAACTATATTGCATTAGCGCTATCAAATAAACCCCTTTTAGTTAATATGCCCGTTTTGTTTGTTGGCCTCATCACTACTCGCCAGTACACTTTGTTCATTCTTATTCCGTCGGACTTTTGTATGTCATCGTTTCTTCTTCCTGAGCACTTTCGCAATCGCCCCTACGCTGCCGGCAAGCTACAAGAGATTGTCCAATGGGCCTTAACCAGCCACCCTTTTTATCGCCAAAAATATAAGCGCGCCCTCAACTCCCCTTGCGAAATCCCACTATTGACTCGCGCCGAGATACTCGCCAATAACGATCTACTGCTTAACGGTCATCCTGAGACCGGCCGCACCAGCGGTTCAACCGGCATCCCGGTGCGCTTTTCTTGGTCCACCCAACGACAACAAATCAACCGCAGAGAGAGCCTTGAATACACCAACCAATGGCTCGGCGGCGCACTACCGCGGGCGAAAATCATACGACTCAAGGGCACATCCGACCCAGAGAGCGCGGATATTGGGCTGCCAGCACAAGAACAGGTAAATTTTCTGCAGCAACGCTTTCAGAAAGCCAACGCCACCTCGGTAATTACCTATCCCACCAATGCTGCAGAGCTAAGCCGACACATCCTCGATAAACAAATTGATATGAGCCATATCCAACGCTTTAGCTGTTATGCGGAGGCTTTTGAGGGCTGGCAGGAGCAATTGGTCCAACGCGCATTCCCCAATGCGCGCATCTACACGACTTATAGCGCCACCGAGCTTGGGATGATTGCCGCCCGCTGCCCGCATGAACCCAGTTTTCATCATGTATTCGCCAAAAAATTGGCTGTGGAAATACTTGATCAAAACAACCGCCCCTGCGCTGATGGCGTATTAGGTCGCGTGGTGATCACGGACTATTTCAACCGGCGCTCACCATTCATCCGCTACGATATCGGCGATCTAGCGGCATACGCAAAGTGCCCTTGCGGCAAGATAAATCTGCCCGCTTTAACTAAGATAACCGGCAAGGTGCGCGGTCTGCTCAGGCGGCCTAATGGGCAGCGGGTAATGTTTTCAAATTTAGATGCCGCCCTGCGCGATATCCCTGGGATTGCTCAGTTTCAAGTGGTACAAAAAAGTCTCACCCACCATATTTTGCGTTTTGTGGCATCACCCGGGCTCAGCACAGCTTTATTCGCAGAACAGGCGAAGGCACTGTTTTATTCTGAATTCGGACCCACAATAACGCTAACCCTGCAGCAAGAGGACACGATTGAACGTGGTAGTAATGGCAAATTCTATGCTTCAATCTGTGAAATTGATTAACGCCTTCTGTCAAAACGCTATAATTACCGATCAAAGATCAACCTAAGGGCGAACGTGAACAATAAAGACTACCAATCCATCTTTAATCAGCGCGGGCACCTTTATAATGCGGCCACTTCGCTCTGTCCTACGGCGCGTGATTCCGAGCTCGTGGCGCTTTTAGATCTAATAAACTTTGACGGACACCATCGGCTTTGCGATGCACCGGCGGGCGGTGGGTTTGTAGCCGAGGGCGTGAGACGTTTAAATTACAGCGAGTGCCCAATCACCTGTGTTGAACCCGCCGAAAAATTTGCCGCAGCCATATCCGACCAGTTTAATGTTCATATCGCTGGCATAGACCAGATCCCCACCGCCGACCGGCAATTTACTATTGTCGCCAGCCTCGCCGGGCTCCATCACGTTGCGCAACGCCAGGGAATCTTTGATGAGTGGAGGCGTGTTACGGCAGAAAGCGGCCAATGCGTAGTGGCAGATGTGGCAACCAATACCGGAAGTGGAAAATTTTTGAATGGCTTTGTTAACGACTACTGCCCCGGCGGCCACGAAGGGGTGTTCTTTGAGCAAGGGGAATTTAGCGATCTGCTGCAAAACTCGGGGTTTGAACCCTGTAGCGACCAACTAAAAACTGTACCTTGGCGCTTTAGCGATAATCACCAGATGGGTATTTTTTGTAAAAACCTCTTTGGGCTTGAGAACGTAACAGCCGAAGAGGTTGCTGTTGCATTGAGCCAAATAGTAGGGACACGGCAAAACAGTAGTGGCCAGATAGAGCTGCTTTGGCAGTTACAATACGCCAAGGGTATCGCTCGCTAGTTTTTGCAATCCAACCTCCGTTAGTGTCCCTGCTATATTTTTCAGGGGCTTTTTTTATCGAATACCCGTTAAAAATGCTTGCCTCACCATGCAATATGTGGCTTCTCAGCGAAAACGCCGCGAGCTCACAGTTTCGGACTACAACGCGAGTCACGCCGCGAGCGGTGTATTTGGATCCGTTGTAAAACCTCACGTAAAAAACCCGAGACTCTTTCGGATCTCTGGTCGTTTATTTTGATAGAGGGACAGGGCTGGCGCTGTGCACTGAGTCAGCGCGCGTTTCTGGCACCTTTTCTGACAAATTTTCTGGGAACAACAAAAAACCCCCAGCCATAAGGCTGAGGGTTGTCTGTTTAGAAGCCTGGCGATGACCTACTCTCACATGGGG
>JBELGO010000136.1:0-3594 GCA_042091915.1 SAR92 clade bacterium
GCCAGCGCCACTGCGGTTAGATATTCATCGAGCCCGCTTAGAGCAACGGTGCCGGTAGCGGGGAGATTGAGCGATCCATCGCGGCGCACTGCGTTGTCCGGTAGCTCTAAGTGGATAATTTCTCCAATCACCAAATGGGTGCCATTGATCTCCAGCGGCATATGTTGGCGCAACTGCATAGCCATTTTCACTTCAGCTTGGGCTACAAACGGTGCGCTGAAGCCTTCCAACCACTGCTCTTGCAGACCGGTGGCGGAAAATTCCGATACTTTCGCAGGGTAGCGCGCTGCGGTTTGATGCGCTTGGCGATAGATGTCGCTATTAATGTGGTTGATGGTGTACTCACCACTGGCCAGCAAGTTGGCTAGTGTATGGCGCTCATCGCCACCGGGGCGCACTACCATTGCCAACAGTGGCGGATGTGAACCTAAGTGGACCACCGAGCTCATGACTGCGAGGTTAGTCTCGCCTTGTGGATTAGCAGTGCCAATGAGATTGGCCGGCTTAAAACCACTGACAGAATTAATCAGCGCAGCACGGTAGCGTGATTCGAGATTTTCTATGGCGTTTTTGTCAAATTGCATAAGGTGCTCAATGCTTGTTGCAGAGAAACAAGGCTACCTTGATCGGCGTCAAATTAGAACTGATCGAGAGCTATAAATAGCAATTACTTGAGAATGTTGGGTTCTTTACCAAGGCCCGGCTACCCCTTCCTTGTTCAATCTTTTATGCTAAGGGTTGGATTAAGGTGAAATTATGGAACTATTAGCACTTGGTTGTGCGCTGTTGTGTGGGTTGGCGGTTAAGCCATTACAGTTACCGCCATTGGCAGGTTATTTAGTGGCGGGTTTTCTTCTGCACCTACTGGGTTTTACCGCGACCGAGTCGATCGAAAAACTCGCGTCGTTGGGCATCACTCTAATGCTGTTTACGATTGGTCTGAAATTAGATCTACGCAGCTTGGCTAGCCGTGAGATTCTTATACCCTCTATCGGGGTGACGCTACTCTGGTGTGCATTAGTCGGAGTTAAATTGCTAGTAATGAGCCTGTTGCTGGGGGGCTGACTCGAGAGTTTACTGCTCGGCTACGAGCAGGTGCTGATAGTCGCCTTTGCTCTTAGTTTTAGCAGTACGGTCTGTATTATCAAACTGCTCCAAGAGCACGACGAGATGAAAACTCGGCATGGGCGTATCGCTATTGGTGTGCTCATTATCCAAGATCTTTTGGCCGTGGGCTTCCTGGTCGCAGCGCTGGGAAAATACCCTTCACCTTGGGCACTGACGCTACCGCTGCTGATCTTTATCCGACCCACCATTACCCGCTTATTGGGCTATGGAGGACACGGAGAGCTACTGCCGTTGATGGGGTTATTCTTGGCGTTGGGGGGTGCTTGGCTCTTCGAATTCGTCGATATCAAAGGCGATCTTGGCGCGCTCTTGCTGGGTGCACTGCTGGCGGGGCGTGATAAAAGTGCCGAGCTCTACAAATCCCTCAACCAGTTTAAAGATCTATTCTTGGTGGGATTCTTTCTCTCCATCGGATTAACCGCGCTGCCGAGCTGGGACTCTTTATGGCTGGCGCTAATGATCACAGCCATGCTGGCGGTTAAAGCCGTGCTGTTTTTTGCTCTATTGATTGCACTAAAAGTCGCGGTGCGCAGTGCATTTTTGGCCGCTTTAGCGTTAACCAATTTCAGCGAGTTCGGACTGATTGTGGCGCAGATGAGCCATCAACAAGGTTGGTTGGGCAGCGATTGGCTGGTGACTTTGGCTCTGGCTGTCACCTTCTCGTTTGTGGTTTCTTCGCTACTTTCCCAATACGCACACGATCTTTACGGGCGCTGGCGCAAACTCCTCTATCGTTTTGCTCCGGGGCAAGAGATACAAACACAACCGGTTTCAGCCCAAGGGGCGGAGGTGTTAGTGGTTGGCCTGGGGCGTGTCGGTAGTGCGGCCTATGATCGGCTCCAACAGAGCTATCCCAATAGGGTTTGCGGTATTGATGTAGATGAGCAGCGCCAAGCTGAGCACCTCAAAGCTGGCCGGCGTGTTTTGCTGGGTGACGGTGAGGATATCGACTTTTGGAGCAAGCTAGATCTCAATACCGTCTCGTTGATTATGCTCAGCGTGCCCAATGTCGTCGAGATGGAATTCATGATTGAGCAGATGCGCGGATCTGGTTTTGGCGGCCGTATTGTTTGTATCGCCCGCTATGAGGATGAGCGTCAGCAGCTGCTCAAAGTGGGCGCCGATGCAGTGTTCAGCTACTTCAGCGAAGTGGGCGTCGGCTTTGCTGATGAGGGGCAAAGGCTACTCTCAGGGAGTTAACCTTGTAGATACTTGCAGGATTAACCGTCGGCTTAGCCCCTTTGCTTTTGAGGTTAAATTGCCTATAGTTAGGTGCGTATGGCGAGCGAGTGTGCTCGGCTATGCCCCATAAAGTAGATGCTATAAATCTACATTTAAAAACCAAAGAGGGATGCCAGATGAATAGAAAGAGTAGCCATAGCAGCCGCGTTCGCGGAACCACTTTAAAAACCTTGGCCGCCGCAGTGGCCGCCACGCTCTCTCTGGGGGCCAACGCCGAAACCCCTTATTTTGATGAAGTCCTGGTGTTTGGTGATAGCCTGTTAGATGGCGGTTCGTTTGGCTTAAGATTTACCAATCAACTTCCGAGTGGAGAATTCGCCCCAGTATCCTCTCAATTGTGGGCTAGATCACTCGGATTGGATGCAGAGCCAGCCATCGGAGGAGGTACCAATTACGCGATCGGTGGCCTAACGACACAAGAGATTCTGACCACTATCATCGGAGATAATGCAGGAGAAGCTCCTCTGGGTGTGGATCCCTATCTTGATATTGCTGCGCCTACTGCTCGCTCGCTGGCATTTGTCGATGGAGGTGGGAATGATTTCTTGCAAGGTCTAATTACGGATCAAGCTAGCACCTCGGCAGCTGTAACAACATTGCTGGGGTCTGTTGGCGCTTTAGACTCAACGGGTATCAACTATATATTCTTAAGTAATTTACCCAATTTAGGTCAAACAGCTGCAGCACAAGCTGCAGATGCCGCCGCTGGAAATCAGAATTTTTCTGCTACCTCTTCTGCTGGAAGTGTAGGCTTCAACCAACTTCTAGCAATGGGTGCGGGTTCTGTCGGTGCAAATATTATTCCTGTAGATACCGCGGGTATGTTCGCCTACGTGCTGTCAAATATCGATTCCTTTAGCTATGTAAGTGGCGATATTGGTGCGCCAATAGAGCAGCAGTTCATGTGTTTTGATGGTTCGGGAGACGATTGTATTGAGCATCCTATTTATGGAATCAGTCAGGAAACTGCCGATCCAGATAAATTAATCTTTAATGATGGCGTTCACCCAACAGCTTCTGTGCACTCATTATGGGCTGACTACTTGAGCGATATAGTTAACGCTCCGCGCGTTGTCGGTACCTTGCCGCAACTGGGTCTTAACGTAGCGCGCCAGCAGTTGCAGGTGGCCGGTGATCAATTTAGTGAACAGCGCGGCAAAGCCAGCGAGGCGAGTTGGTTCATCTCTGGCGCTTTAGGTAGCGCTGATATTGATGCGGCGGGTA
>JBELGO010000137.1:0-3583 GCA_042091915.1 SAR92 clade bacterium
CCGATCAGAAAGTAGCTTGATCAAGTTGCCAAACACCAGATTTGACTATAACTCCATCAACACGACCATTACTACTAAACAGTGCGGAGGCCTCTTTGTGATAAAAATGTTGAAAACGCACCACTGTCTGTTCGTCTACCTTAAGTACCAAGTCGATACCCTCCCGCAACAAGATTACATTTTCCCGATTTACAGTTTTCAAAAAATCAACCGCGTACATAGCATTGGGCTTAACACGCACAAAGTGACTATCCACGAATGTGACCTGCCCGCCTGCTCGCTCAACAATATTGACCCTGGTCATGGAACCTCCCTGTCTTTATCTAGATCTATTAACGTATAGCAGGAAAAAACAGTCTGTCATTATTAAAGCATCATCTCCCGCCAATAAAACAAGACCAAGGCGTACAAATACGATTGAGATGATTAATTAACCTCTGGTTCAAGGAGCCTAAAGATTGTTTGTGGCTGCTGCTGGCAGCGAAAGGGCTATCGCCATACAATGGCTGAACAACAGAAACCCACCCGCACTACTCCAGCCAATAGACTTAAAATGACGCAACAAGCTAATCAAACAGAAGCACCCGCGACGACACACACCCCAATGATGCAGCAGTTTTTGCGCATTAAAGCCGAGCACCCTGACCAGCTTGTCTTCTATCGTATGGGTGATTTTTATGAGCTTTTTTTTGATGATGCAGATCGCGCCAGCAAACTGCTCGACCTAACGCTGACTGCACGCGGCAAATCTAATGGCAAGCCAATCCCGATGGCGGGCGTCCCCTATCATGCTGCTGAGAGCTACTTGGCCAAATTGGTCAAACTCGGCGAATCAATCGCTATTTGTGAACAGGTAGGTGACCCTACAACCAGCAAAGGGCCTGTTGAACGCAAAGTAGTTAGGGTTATTACACCCGGCACAGTGAGTGACGAAGCTTTGCTCGATGAGCGCAGCGACAATTTAATTGTTGCCCTAGCGCCGCAAGCTGGCCGTTTTGGGCTCGCCAGCTTAGAGGTGAGTAGTGGCCGGTTCTTGCTGCGTGAACTTGCAGATAGCGGTGCCGTCGAGGCAGAAATTGCCCGTCTGCGCCCTGTAGAGTTACTCCATCCCGAATCGCTCGATGGCACACTTATGCAGTTGCTGCAAGAGCTGCCCGGCCGCCACGCCCTGCCAGAGTGGGAATTTGATGGCGATACAGCCATCGCACAGCTCTGCCAACAATATGGCACGCGCGATCTAAACGCCTTTGGCTGCGACCACTTACCCCTAGGCATTGCTGCTGCCGGAGCGCTACTGACTTATGTGCAACAAACCCAACGCGGCGAGCTGCCACACATCCAACCCATTGTGGCCGAAGCAGCGGAGGACTTTGTCGCGCTAGATGCCGCCACTCGACGCAATCTAGAGCTCGACATCAATCTTGCCGGCAGCGAGCTCAACACACTCTTTAGTGTGCTTAACACCACCCAGACCACCATGGCCAGCAGGTTGTTACGGCGCTGGCTAAATCAGCCGCTGCGCAATATTGATGCGCTAGAGCAGCGCCAGCAGGCTATTGCCGAGCTGTTAGAAAATTATCGCTACGAACAAATACACCAGATACTCAAACCCGTTTGTGATTTAGAGCGAATATTGGCGCGCTTGGCACTGCGCTCAGCTCGCCCGCGCGATTTAACGCGGCTCGGGCAGTCTCTCGCTGTACTGCCAGCGCTGTCTTCCCATTGGCAGACGCTTACCAGCCCACGACTGGCCCAGCTAGCGGCAGATCTAGTTGAACAGCCAACACTAGTCGAACTGTTACAACGTGCCATTGGTGAAAACCCACCGGTGACCATACGCGAGGGCGGAGTGATAGCCGATGGTTACGACAGTGAACTAGATGAGTTGCGCCAACTCAATACCAACGCTGGCGAATACTTAATAGCACTGGAAAAACGCGAACGCGAGCGCACCGGCATCAGCACACTCAAAGTTGGCTACAACCGTGTGCACGGCTACTTTATCGAGCTTTCCAAAGGCAGTGCCGATCAGGCACCTGCAGACTACATACGTCGCCAAACACTCAAAAATGGCGAGCGCTATATCACCCCCGAGCTCAAAGAGTTCGAAGACAAGGCACTCAGCGCAAAAAGCCGCGCACTAACGCGCGAAAAACAGCTTTACGACGCTTTAATCGAAGAGCTCAACCAAGATTTACAGCCATTGCAACGCTGCGCAGCAGCACTGGCCGAACTCGATCTACTCGCCGCACTGGCCGAGCGCGCGGCAACCCTGTCACTCTGCTGCCCTACCCTAAAATTAGACAGCGGCATTTATATCAGCGGCGGACGCCACTTAGTGGTTGAGAGCGTTTCCGACCAGCCATTTGTCGCCAACGACTGTCTGCTCGATGATAACCAGCGCATGCTAATCATTACCGGCCCCAATATGGGCGGTAAATCTACCTATATGCGCCAAACGGCCCTGATCGTTTTAATGGCTCAAATCGGCGCCTATGTTCCTGCCGCCAGTGCCACACTAGGGGTGGTAGATCGAATATTCACCCGCATCGGCTCTTCGGATGATCTCGCCGGCGGGCGCTCCACATTTATGGTCGAAATGACTGAAACGGCCAATATTCTGCACAATGCCAGCCGCAACAGTCTGGTACTGATGGATGAAGTGGGCCGTGGCACCAGTACCTTTGATGGCCTGTCACTGGCTTGGGCGTGCGCACATTATTTGGTCGAAAAAATTGGCGCGCTTACTCTTTTCGCCACCCATTACTTTGAGCTGACCGCCCTACCCGAGCAACTCACCGGGGTTGGCAATGTGCATTTGGGAGCCAGTGAATACCAAGACTCCATTGTCTTCTTACACAGTGTCAAACCCGGCCCTGCCAACCAGAGCTACGGCCTACAGGTTGCTAAACTGGCCGGCATTCCAGACACTGTACTAACACTGGCGCGCCGAGAACTGCAACATTTAGAACAAGCCAGTGCTGCCGTGCCCGCTAAAACACTCGATCCTGAGCAGACTATACAACCCGACCTGCCCCGTCAGAGCGAGCTATTTGCCCAACCGAGCAACCCACAGTTAATTAAACTGCTTGAGCAAAGCGAACCCGATGGCCTTACACCCCGCCAGGCACTGGAGCTCATCTACCAACTCAAGGCCCTTGTCTAAAGCCGTATTATGGCGGTACAAAAAGCACCGACGTGGCGTATACAGCTACAATCATCCTGCTATAATGCTGCGCCTAAAGCGGCTGCCGCGGCAGCTTGTACAACTAATCGCAACAAAGAGAGTCGTTAGATGACCTTTATCGTCGGTGATAACTGCATTAAATGTAAGTACACAGATTGTGTAGAAGTCTGCCCTGTAGACTGTTTTTACGAAGGCCCCAATTTCCTCGTCATTCATCCTGACGAATGTATTGATTGCGCCCTGTGCGAGCCCGAGTGCCCCGCTGGCGCCATCTTTGCTGAAGATGAAATCCCCGCCGGCCAAGAAGTATTCCTTGAACTGAATGCCGAGCTAGCAGAAGTGTGGGACAACATCACAGAGAAAAAAGATCAACTGCCAGACGCCGCAGAGTGGGAT
>JBELGO010000138.1:0-3571 GCA_042091915.1 SAR92 clade bacterium
GAATACCGGCCTGTCACGCCGGGGGTCGCGGGTTCGAGTCCCGTCCGGTCCGCCACTAAAGTAAAAAACCCTGTGTCTTTGTCACGGGGTTTTTTATTGCCCGTTTTTTTCGGTGTTGCCTGCAGTCTGTATTACACTCTCCTGTAAAATGTGGAGAATGGTGTGAATAGCTTTCAATTTAATACCACTGCCTCGCTGCTGTGCGAAAGTGGTGCCACTGCTCGGTTGGGCGAAATCTGCCTAGCCAGAAATATCCGTCAACCGCTATTGGTAACCGATGCCGGGGTAGTCTCTGCAGGGCTGTTACAGCAAGCGCTGGAACCATTGCAGGCGGCTGGATTAGCGGTCACGGTTTTTGACGCTGTGGTTGCAGACCCCCCTGAACAAATTGTGCTCGAGGCCATCGCGATGGCACGTGCTGCCGAAGTCGATGGTGTTATCGGGTTGGGGGGCGGCAGCTCGATGGACTGCGCTAAATTAGTCGCGCTTTTAATCCACTCAGATCAACAGCTTGCCCAAATCTACGGCGTCAATCAGGCGAGCGGCCAACGGCTGCCGCTAATACAGGTGCCGACTACTGCGGGTACCGGCTCTGAGGTGACGGCTGTGGCTATAGTCACTACCGGTGAGCACACCAAAGCGGGTGTAGTAGCGCCGCAACTGCTGCCCGATCTAGCCGTACTGGACGCCCAGCTGACGGTAGGGCTGCCAGCTGCGATTACTGCAGCCACCGGTATTGATGCCATGGTCCATGCGATAGAAGCTTACACCGGCGCACTGGGTAAAAACCCTTACTCTGATATGTTGGCCATGCAGGCATTGCGCTTGCTCGGTGGCAGTATACGTACAGCAGTAGCGGATGGCGGCAATCTTGAAGCGCGTCAAGCCATGCTGTTAGGGGCCTGTATGGCTGGCCAAGCCTTCGCTAATTCGCCGGTGGCGGCTGTGCACGCATTGGCTTATCCGCTGGGCGGACGTTTTCATATTCCGCACGGCTTGAGCAATGCTTTGGTCCTGCCGGCAGTGATGCGTTTTAACAGTTGCGCTGTCGCCGAGCACTATGCTGCACTGGCGGCCGCTGCCATTCCAGGTTTTACTGACGGCGACACTGCCTCTGCAAGCGCCGAGCTTTTCTTCTGCGCGCTCGAGCAATTGATGAGCGATTTGAAAATGCCCACGCGTCTGCGCGAGATGAATATTAGCGAAGGCGACCTGCCAGTCCTGGCCGAAGATGCCCTGTTACAGCAGCGGCTGTTGGTCAACAATCCCAGACCAGTGAGCTATGACGACGCTTTGGCGATCTACCGAGCCGCCTATTAATGGCAAACTTAGCTAGAGAAAATCGGATATAACTTATGAGTCAACAGCAAACTTCTAGCCGACAAACCACCCTGCGCAGTGGTTATCCGTATCTGCAGTCGATCACAACGCGCTGGATGGACAATGATATTTACGGCCATGTAAACAATGTAAATTATTACGCTTACTTCGATACGGTGGTTAATCAGTTTTTGATTGAGCGCGGTGGTTTAGATATTCATAACGGCGAGAGCATCGGTTTTATTGTCGAGTCGCAGTGTAGTTATCGCAGCCCAGTAGCTTATCCGCAATTGCTCGAAGGCGGTATGCAGGTGCTCAAGTTGGGCAACAGTTCAGTGACATACGGTGTGGCGATATTCCAGCAAGGGGTGGAAGAGGCGGCCGCAGTAGGTAGCTTTACCCATGTTTTTGTCGAGCGAGCAAGCCAGCGGCCTACGCCGATCCCAGCTGCATTACGAGCTGCCTTAGAGAGTTTGCAAGTAGCGCATTAGATTTCTTGAAGGCGGCGCTGCAACCAGTAATCGATGCTTAAAAAACGCCCGGCACCCGTGAAAAAAATCGACAGCAGCATCAAAAAATAAGTGACAGCAAACTCGATGCCGTTGTTGAGGACTACAAAACTGCCATGTTCAGTAAGCCAGCTGTAGTTGCCGTGGCGTTGAAGTAGATTGCGCGCAGCGCTCAAACGCTCGCTCACCTGCTCGCTGTTAGCCAAACTCTGCTCGGCGCCGGACAGCTGCAGTGCGGCCAGCGGTGCCGCCATACTGGTGTCAGGGTTGGAAGGAGCTATGGCAAACCAGCCGTGCTGCCAGTGTACGGTGGTTATCGCCACCAACATGGTAATCATTAACGGAATCGTAATCAGCCGCGTAGCCAATCCCACTAGTAGCAGCACGCCGCCAATCAGCTCTGCGGCGGTGGCCAGTGCCGCCAACAGCCACGGCAGAGGTAGACCGAGCCCCCATTCGGGGTTGCCAAACCAAGCGACAGTACTCTCAAAACTATTGAATTTGTTCAGCCCGGCAGAGATAAATACTGGGGCCAAAAACAGTCGCAAAAACAATGGCGCAAAAAAATCTAGCTTACCAGTGATATTTTTAAACTGATCCCAGAGTAGAGTTGTGCGAGCGAGTGACATCAGTGATTCTCCTCAACATTGGATTTTATTTGGAGCAGGCCATTTTGGGCTAATTGGCGTATTAGCTTGGGTGCGTGGCAGAGCAATTGATGCAGGCTAATATCTAGCCTGCTCTGGGCCAATGGTTCTAATTGTTGCTGTAGTTGCAGTGTTTGCTGTTGTTGCAACTGAGAGATAAGCGCGGCAGCGAGTGAGTTGAGCGCAGTAAAGTGAGTACTGCCATCAACACTGCAATGAACGGCAATTATGTATGGCTCGGTCTTAGCTCCTGCTGCCAATATAGCCTCGCTAGTGGCTGGGCTTATCTGCATCACAGGCCAATGGTAATAGCCAATTTGTAGGCTAGTGGCGGTAGTTATTTCGCATTGAAGCAGCTGTTCATCAGCGAGAGTGCTGATCTCTAGTGTTGGATTGCAGTGGCTGGGTTGCGGTGCCAATTGTGCGGCCAATTCTAGCCACTCGTAATGGGCGAGCTCAGCAACGAACGCTGGCAGTTCGAGTGCTTTTAGTGCGGCTGTAGGCTCTGCTAGCAGCTGCACTAAAGCTTTGCTGAGATCGGCGAAATAGGGGCTGTGTAGTTGCTCGCTTTTTTGAATGAACTGTTGAACTAATGGCTGCCACTGGCCGGTGCGGTTGAGCAGCTGCTGGCATATAGGCAGGGCGCGACTGAGCAGTGAGTCAATGTTATTGAAGGCGAGGCGTTGGTATACCTGCATACGTCTGGCAGACACCCCTTGAGGTAATTCGGTGCTGATTTGGCGAAGTGCCGTAACAAAAGTGCACTGTTCATGCTGAAAGGCCTTCATTGCGCGGCTGCTACGGGTATTGTTGATTGCACTTGGTGTGCGCGGATAATCTCTACCTCGCGGCTTAATACTTCTAGACTGGGTATATTAAAGTCGCGCTCTAGGAGGGTCGGGAGATTCCCGAACTGTCGGTACGCCTGTTCTAGGAGCTGCCAAACGGGATCAATTACATCACTGCCATGGCTGTCTATTTTTAGATCTTCAGCCTCATCAAAATGGCCAGCAATGTGTAGGTAGCGGACAGGAGCAGTGGCCAAACGTGCTAAAAAATCACTCGCATTGTAGCCGTGGTTGATACTGTTCACGT
>JBELGO010000139.1:0-3489 GCA_042091915.1 SAR92 clade bacterium
AATGCCAGCCCCAAAGAAGAGCAGGTCGATCGCGCCCTGCGGCCGACGGCGTTGCGCGATTATGTCGGCCAACCAGTGGCCCGCGAACAACTTGAAATCTTCATAGCCGCCGCCAAACAGCGCAATGAGCCGCTCGACCACACCTTAGTATTTGGTCCGCCGGGATTGGGTAAAACCACTTTGGCACACATTGTCGCCAATGAAATGGGGGTCGATCTCAAAACCACTTCGGGCCCTGTGCTTGAGAAAGCCGGCGATCTCGCTGCGCTATTGACCAATCTTAATCCGGGCGATCTGCTCTTCATTGACGAAATACACCGGCTCAGCCCTGTGGTGGAGGAAGTTCTCTATCCAGCAATGGAGGATTATCAGCTCGACATTATGATTGGTGAGGGGCCAGCAGCGCGCTCGATTAAACTTGAGCTGCCGCCATTTTGTCTGATTGGTGCGACAACCCGGGCCGGCTTGCTAACATCGCCTCTGCGCGATCGTTTTGGCATTGTGCAGCGCCTAGAGTTTTACAATGAAACTGATTTAGCAGCTATCGTGCGCCGGTCTGGCGATATTTTGGGTGTCACGATCGAACCGCTAGGGGCACTCGAAATAGCTCGCCGCGCGCGCGGCACCCCGCGTATTGCTAACCGGCTTTTGCGCAGAGTGCGCGATTTCGCCGAGGTCAAAGGCAACGGCATTATCAGTGAGGATATCGCCGACAGCGCCCTCAACATGCTCAATGTCGACAACGCCGGACTCGACCACCTCGACCGACGCTTGCTGTTGACGCTGCTCGAAAAATTCGACGGCGGCCCAGTCGGCGTCGATAGTCTGGCCGCCGCTCTGAGCGAAGAGCGCGGCACTATCGAAGATGTCATCGAGCCCTTTTTGATCCAGCAAGGCTATCTTGCCCGCACCGCGCGCGGGCGCATTGCCACGCGCTTGAGTTACCAATATTTCGATCTTCCCGTTGCTCAAGTAGCCGCACAGGGTGGGCTGCTCGATGAGTGATCTTGCCACCCATATTGATGTGCGTATCTATGTAGAGGACACTGACGCGGGCGGTATTGTCTATCACGCCAATTATCTGCGCTACATGGAGCGCGCGCGCACCGAGATGATGCGCGAGCTCGGAGTGACCAAACCGGCACTGTCTGGCGGCGTGCAGATCGTCGTGAGCCGGGTCGAGTTAGATTACCGTCGTTCGGCGCATCTCGATGATCTGCTCTCGGTCAGCTCTTCACTGCTAAAACTTTCCGCCAGCACCATGTTGATAGAGCAGCGCGTTGAGCGCGATGGAGAAGTGTTGGTAGAAGCGCTGATAAAAGCGGTTTGCGTCTCCAGTGAAACGCATAAACCGGTTCGAATACCCAAGCCGATGCGACAGGTGATGCTGACGCGCCTACCCAATGAATAATTAATCAGTCAGTTAAAAGAGGTCTACCTTCGTGCCTATAGAACAACTCTCAATTGTTACCTTGATTCTCGACGCGTCGCTGTTGGTACAAGCAGTAATGGCGCTGTTGATGGCGGCATCGATCGTCTCTTGGGTGATGATTTTTCAGCGCTCGACCTATCTGAGCCGCGCGCGTGAATCCGTTATTGAGTTTGAAGAACAGTTTTGGTCTGGCGGCCAGCTCCATGACCTCTATAGCGATATCGCTGAGCGCTCGCGTGAGGGGCTGGAAACCAACGGTATGGAACATATCTTTGCTGCTGGTTACAGCGAGTTTAACCGCCTCAATCAGCGTGGAGGAGCTAGCGAGGCTGTTTTGGCCGGTGCGGACCGCGCAATGCGCATCAGCCTCAACCGTGAAAACGAGCGTCTAGAGAAGCACTTGCCATTTCTCGCCAGCGTCGCATCTGTGAGCCCTTATATCGGACTGTTTGGTACGGTATGGGGCATTATGAACTCCTTCCGCGGCCTGGCGATGGTACAGCAAGCCACCCTTGCCACTGTCGCACCCGGTATTTCTGAGGCTCTGGTCGCCACTGCGATGGGACTGTTTGCCGCTATACCTGCAGTTTTGGCGTTTAACCGATTCTCAGCACAAGCCGACGTGGTAGCGGGGCAGTACCAGACCTTTAGCGAGGAGTTCTCGGCGCTGCTGCACCGTCAACTGCACGCTCGCGAGGGGTAGCCATGCGCAAACGACTGGTTGCCGAAATTAATGTAGTTCCCTATATCGATGTTATGTTGGTGCTGCTGGTGGTGTTCATGGTCACGGCGCCACTGTTAGTGCAAGGCGTGCTGGTCGATCTGCCCGAGGGCGACACCAGCCCTGTCGCCACAGAGCAGGAGCCTTTAATCGTCTCGATCAAAGCCGATGGCAGTTACTGGGTAGAGCGCAGCGGTAAACAGCGTCAGCACACCCTTGCTGATGCTACCGCGCTAGTGGGCAAAGTGATTAAGCAGCAGCCCGCCACGCCGGTGTTGGTTTGGGGAGACCGCACAGTCTCTTACGGAACTGTTGTGGCACTGATGGCCGCACTGCAATCTGCCGGCGCAGAGTCTGTTGGCTTAGTCACCGAGCCGCCGCGCTAAAAAATGGATGACAGGGCCGCCAAAGTCTCGTTGGGTGCTATGCTGGCCAGGGCCGGTGACAGCACTGCAGCTGCCATATTCCTCAGTTTACTGCTGCACGCTCTGGTGCTTGGCTTGTTTGTCATCAACTGGCCAGATCAGCGCGAAAACCGGGTCGTTCAGCCTCGAGCTATCCAGGCCAGCCTGATCATCAAAGATGCGCCATCCGAGTCGCCGATCGTCCAAAAAAGTGCAAAAAAAACCACCCAAAAAACACGCAAACCAAGACCTAAGCCGAAGCCAGCGCCAACCCCAGCGCCTGCTGCTGCAACAACGGTCAAAGAGCCACAAACCGACAACCAACAGAGCGATGAGCGCCGTGATTTGATTGCAGCACAGCAGCTAGAGCGCGACAGTGACGACAGCTCCTCTGTTGAGCAACCTCAAGCGAGTAGCTATATCGCCGCCATCGCTGCGCGCTTGGCTGAAGAGTGGAGCAGGCCCCCGAGTGCCCGCTTGGGCATGAGTGCAACTCTGCGTATCAATACGGTCCCCACTGGCAGAGTCGTTGCGATTAGCGTGATAAACTCCTCCGGTAACGAGGCATTTGATCGCTCAGTGCAATTGGCCGTGGAGAGAGTGGGGCAGTTCGATATGATTGTTGAGCTCTACCAACTCGATCCGGCGCTCTACGAGCGACAGTTTCGCCAGTTAGATATTCTCTTTAGCCCTGAGGACTTGAGACTTTAGTATGAAATATAAGCCATCCATAAAGCGAGTAGTGAGCTCTCTACTGCTCTTTGTATTTACTTCGAGTTCCGCGCCGAGCTTGGCGGAGCTTACCATCAAAGTGACACAAGGCACCGACCAGCCAACCGTCATAGCAGTTGCCCCCTTTGTTGCTCGCGGTGTCAGCGTAGATACTGATGTTGCAGCCATTGTCGAAAACGATCTCGCCCGCAGCGGTGTTT
>JBELGO010000140.1:0-3474 GCA_042091915.1 SAR92 clade bacterium
CGGTGCCACCTACCAAGTGCCGGTCGAAGTTCGCCCTGCCCGTCGCACCGCTTTGGCGATGCGCTGGTTGGTTGATTACGCTCGTGCTCGCGGCGAAAAATCAATGCCCCAGCGTCTCGCTGGTGAATTGATAGACGCAGTGCAAGGCAAAGGCGGTGCGGTTAAGAAACGTGAAGACGTTCACCGTATGGCAGACGCCAACAAAGCGTTCTCGCACTTCCGCTTCTAAGCCATTTGGCTTGCAGCGCAAAAGGCCACCTTCGGGTGGCCTTTTTTGTTTAACTCGCTTACACAGGCGTACAACTGGCCTTGGCTCGTTTATAATCTGCGCCTTTAAGGCAGCGCTTTGTGTGCGCCGCCTGCTTTAACTCAAGGAGTGCCTCGTGGCTCGCAAAACCCCAATTGAACGCTACCGCAATATCGGCATCTGTGCCCACGTCGACGCGGGCAAAACCACCACCACTGAACGCGTGCTCTTCTATACCGGACTCTCGCACAAGATGGGCGAGGTGCACGACGGTGCCGCAACAATGGATTGGATGGAGCAGGAGCAAGAACGCGGTATTACCATTACCTCTGCTGCGACCACGTGTTTCTGGCGAGGGATGGATGGTCAGTACGACGAGCATCGCGTCAATATTATCGATACCCCTGGACACGTGGATTTTACTATTGAGGTGGAGCGATCGCTACGCGTACTCGACGGTGCTGTCGTGGTGCTGTGTGGCTCTTCTGGTGTGCAGCCACAGACAGAGACAGTTTGGCGACAAGCGAACAAGTATCAGGTACCGCGTCTGGTGTTTGTCAATAAGATGGACCGCACTGGGGCCGACTACCAGCGTGTGATCGAGCAGCTAAAAAGCCGACTCGGGGCCAATCCTGTGGCTTTGCAGATGACAATTGGCAGCGAGGAAGAGTTTGCCGGCGTAGTCGACTTGGTAAAGATGAAGGCGATTCACTGGACCGACAGCGATCAAGGGATGAGCTTTAACTATGCGGAAATTCCCGCAGATATGGTTGAGCAATGTACAGCATTGCACGAAGAACTTGTCGAGAGCGCGGCCGAAGCTAACGAAGAACTGATGGATGCCTATCTCGAGAGTGGAGAGTTGAGCGAGGCGCAAATCAAACAAGGTATCCGTTTGCGCACGCTGGCCAACGAGATCGTGCCTGTCCTGGGCGGCTCTGCTTTTAAGAATAAGGGTGTCCAAGCGGTGCTAGATGCCGTTGTCGATTACCTGCCAAGTCCGACAGAGGTAAAAGCAGTTGAGGGTGAGCTGGAGAGTGGTGAGCCGGCAACCCGCGATGCTGACGACGAGGCACCCTTTGCCGCCTTGGCATTTAAGATTGCGACCGACCCGTTTGTCGGTACGCTCACTTTCATGCGTGTCTACTCGGGTAAATTAGCCACGGGCATGGCAGTGTATAACTCTATTAAAGGCAAGCGCGAGCGAATTGGCCGGCTCGTACAGATGCATGCCAATGACCGCGAAGAGGTCAAAGAGGTACTGGCGGGTGACATCGTCGCCGCAGTCGGCCTTAAGGATGTGACAACCGGTGACACGTTGTGTGCTCAAGATGGTGTCATTATCCTCGAGCGCATGGAGTTCCCCGAACCCGTTATCTCTGTTGCGGTTGAACCGCGCTCGCAAGCCGACCAAGAGAAAATGGGTGTCGCGCTGAGTAAGTTGGCGCAGGAGGACCCCACTTTTAAAGTGCGCACTGATGAAGAGAGCGGTCAAATTATTATCTCGGGTATGGGCGAGTTGCACCTAGATGTTTTGGTCGACCGCATGCGCCGCGAGTTCAGTGTCGAAGCGAATATTGGTAAGCCGCAAGTGGCCTATCGCGAGGCGATTCGCAATACCTGTGAAATAGACAGCAAGTTTATTCGCCAGAGTGGCGGTAAAGGCCAGTACGGCCATGTTGTAGTGCGCTTTGAGCCCGGTGAGGACGCTGGCGCTGAGGGGTTGGAGTTTGTCAACGAGATTGCCGGCGGGGTAGTCCCCAAAGAGTTTATTCCGGCGATTGAGAAAGGGATTGCCGAACAGATGCAAAATGGTGTGTTGGCCGGTTACCCGCTGCTCGGACTCAAAGCTACGCTGTTTGACGGCTCCTACCACGACGTCGACTCTTCTGAGATAGCGTTTAAGATTGCCGCCTCAATGGCAACCCGTGATCTCGCCGAGAAGGGCGGTGCGGTGCTGTTAGAGCCGATGATGAAAGTTGAGGTGGTTACACCAGAAAGTAACATGGGCGATGTCATGGGCGATTTGAATCGTCGTCGCGGCATTATTCACGGTATGGAAGATACGCTCTCTGGGAAAGTCGTCGATGCCGAGGTGCCACTGGCGGAGATGTTTGGTTACGCCACCGATTTGCGTTCCGCGACACAAGGGCGTGCCACGTTCACCATGGAGTTTAGCCACTATGCCGAAGCTCCCAAAGCGGTTGCCGATTCGGTGATTAAAAAGAACTACGGATAAACCGACAGCTGAGTCTTGTTTTGGCTCGCTGGTTGCAGGTAAAAAAAAGGCCCGACAATGTCGGGCCTTTTTTATGCACAGAGAAAAAACAATTACTTGTTTTTGGCCTCTTTGCGCTCTTTAGCTTCTGCCATAACCACTTCAGCAACGTTAGCTGGGCAAGCGGCGTAGTGGCTGAACTCCATAGAGAATTGGCCGCGGCCAGAAGTCATGGTGCGCAGCGAACCAATGTAACCGAACATCTCTGAGAGCGGTACATCGGCTTTAACGCGAACGCCAGTGGCGCCTGGTTCTTGATCTTTAATCATGCCGCGACGGCGGTTCAAATCGCCAATCACGTCACCAACGTGGTCATCGGGAGTGAACACGTCAACTTTCATGACAGGCTCAAGCAGCTGGGGGCCAGCTTTGGGCATCGACTGGCGGAAAGCGCCTTTAGCGGCGATTTCAAACGCTACTGCCGAGGAGTCAACTGCGTGGAAGCCACCGTCGTAGAGCTCAACTTCAACGTCAAGAACGGGGTAACCGGCCAGTGGGCCTTCGTTCATCATGCCGGCAAAGCCCTTCTCAATCGCTGGGAAGAACTCTTTAGGTACGTTACCGCCAACAACGGTAGAGGTGAAGGTGAAGCCGGAGTTTTGCTCGCCGGGCTTGATTCGGTAGTCGATTTTACCGAACTGACCAGAACCACCAGATTGTTTCTTGTGCGTATAGCTATCTTCGATAGGAGTAGTGATAGTTTCGCGGTAGGCCACCTGTGGCTTGCCGACCACCAGCTCAACACCGTAAGTGCGCTTGAGGATATCGACTTTAATATCCAGGTGCAGCTCACCCATACCTTTGAGGATAGTCTCACCACTGTCTTCGTCGGTCTCGACACAGAAAGAGGGATCTTCAGCAATCATTTTGCCAAGAGCGATACCCATTTTCTCAGAGCCGCCTTTGTCTTTAGGGGCTACTGCAATAGAGATGACGGGGTCGGGGAAGA
>JBELGO010000141.1:0-3461 GCA_042091915.1 SAR92 clade bacterium
CCCCGTCGCCCTTTTTGACTGAAGAGGTGCGCCGCAAAATGGGTGAGCAGTCTTGTGCCTTGGCGCGCGCGGTAGACTACCAATCGGCCGGTACCGTTGAATTTATCGCCGATGCCGATATGAACTTCTACTTCCTGGAGATGAATACCCGCCTGCAGGTTGAACACCCGGTGACTGAATTGGTCACCGGCCAGGATCTGGTTGAGTTGATGATTCGTGTTGCCGCCGGTGAGCAGCTGCCCCTCGAGCAAGCCGATGTGCAGCTGAATGGTTGGGCGATTGAAACTCGCGTGTATGCAGAGGACCCGTTCCGCAACTTCCTCCCCTCCACCGGTCGTTTAGTGGGATACCAACCGCCAGTTGGCGAGGGTATCCGAGTCGACACTGGCGTCTATGAGGGCGGTGAGGTATCGATGTTCTACGACCCCATGATCGCTAAGCTAATTACCTATGGAAACGATCGCGCCGAGGCCTGCCAACGCATGGTCGGCGCATTAGACGCTTACTACATACGCGGTGTCAGCCACAATATTAGCTTTCTCAATGCACTGATGGTTCACCCCCGCTTTATTGCCGGTGAATTAACCACTAACTTTATCGCCGACGAATACCCCGACGGCTTCAGTGCCGATTTGGTGCCACAAGACGAACCAGAAGTATTTATCGTGGTCGCTGCGGCAGTGCACCAATTTTACCGCGAGCGCTCAGGCATGCTCTCCGGGCAGATGGCCGGCCACGAGTGTGTGGTGCCCAACCACTGGGTAGTCGCCGCAAACGGTGCCCAGCACAGCGTCGCTGTAGAGCTTACTGATGAGGGCTTTTTAGTGCATCTCGACGGCACTGACTACCATGTTGAGTCAGAGTGGTATTTGGGAGATCCGCTATTTTTCGCCACCATTAATGGCCGCAAGTTAACCGTACAGGTAGAGCGCAAAGGGTCTAGATATCAGCTCTTTTACCGCGGTGCTACCGTCGATGCGCTAGTGCTGTCGCCGCTGGCCGCTAAGCTGAGTGAGCACATGTTGGAAAAAGTGCCACCCGATCTCTCTAAGTTTCTACTTTCGCCGATGCCCGGTTTGCTGGTTAAGCTCAACGTCGCAGTGGGTGACAAAGTCGAAGAGGGGCAAGAACTAGCGGTTATCGAAGCCATGAAGATGGAAAACAGCCTGCGAGCACTGCAGGCGGGCACGGTCTCCAAGGTGTCGGCCGCAGTGGGTGACAGTTTGATGGTCGATCAAATTATTCTCGAATTCGAGTAAGCGTTTATGACCTTGCCCGCCCTAGACCCGCAACAACTGGCCGCCGATATTATTGCCGGCAGCCGGCGCGCGTTGGCCAAGGGTATAACGTTGGTGGAGTCCACTCATCCGGATCACCGCCGCGCCGCTCTCGAGCTGTTGGCGGCGGTTATGCCACATACCGGAGGTGCTTCACGTATCGGTATTTCAGGGGTGCCGGGGGTGGGCAAATCGACGTTTATCGAAGCGTTCGGTAGCTCACTTATCGACTCTGGTCACCGTGTCGCAGTGTTGGCGGTAGATCCTACCTCGGCGTTATCTGGCGGCTCTATCCTCGGCGATAAGACCCGTATGCAGACTCTAGCTTTTAATCCGGACGCCTTCATCCGCCCTTCACCGGCAGGTAAAACCCTCGGTGGGGTGACTCGCCGCACGCGCGAATCACTGTTGTTGTGTGAGGCGGCCGGGTTTGATGTGGTACTAATTGAAACAGTTGGTGTCGGCCAGTCAGAGACGGCGGTAGCCGATATGACCGATCTGTTTATGCTCTTGTTACTGCCCAGTGGCGGTGATGAATTGCAAGGTATTAAACGCGGCATTATGGAGTTGGCCGATTTAGTCGTGGTCAACAAAGCCGATGGCGATCAATTTAATACAGCTCAACAAACTCTGGCTGACTACCGTTCGGCGCTGCACTTTATGCAGTCGCGCAGCGCCCAGTGGCGGCCACAAGCGCTCGCCTGTTCTGCACTGCACAATCAACAGATCGATGCTGTGTGGGAGGCGATACAAGCTTTTTACGCCGTTATGCATGAACAGGGTGCCTTGGCCAAACGCCGCGCTGAGCAGTCGCGCAGCTGGATGTGGAGCGAGATGGGCGAGAGCCTACTCACTGATCTGCGTTGCGACTCGCGCGTTAAACAAGCTCTGCCAACTATTGAAGCCAAAGTAGTCGCCGGCCAGCTGCCCGCCACCGCCGCGGCTTTAGAGCTGGTCGAGCTATTTCGCTCGTCACGTTAGCGCGCTAATATATAAGTAGTTTTATTGTCGATAATAGCTTGGATCGCCCGGTTATTTGTCCAGCAATCTGGCATCGCTTTAGTTAAAATATCCCTCAGTTTTATTTCTTGCCAACGCGGCTGCGTTGCAACCAGATAACTAGAGTTTAAAATTATGGGCGATAGCCATTTAAAGGGTGAAGTGGATAAAAGACGAACTTTTGCTATCATCTCGCACCCTGATGCCGCCCAGCCTTTCACCGCTTAAAACCACCTTTCATTGCACACCACAATCACATCTCTACGTACTGAATTTAAAGGCTTTTTGTCTTTTTCTCGTTTCTTTGCTTTTCAATGATGTTCAAGCGTAACCTCGGAAAGTGTGTACAAACTTGAGTACAAATCGCCATATTTACCGTTTTTAGCCAAATTCCATGACACAAACCTAGCTGTAGGCCTTGTGCCTACTGGGTTATAGCCAAAACTTGCCTATATTTTTTATGCCGAAAATCCAGAAATGATGGTAAGACGTTCGCGATTATCTCTAATTGTTTGCTGGTTGAGTTGGTTACCGGTTGTTTTCTTGCTGTCCTAAAAGTTCATTTGTATGGACCTGATCTTCTGAACAAATCATGCATCTTTCTGACCATCAACAAGTGATGAATCAGGCGATGATAGCTTTACATTGATTTTCAGGAGAATGCAGATGACAGCAGTAGCGCACCAAGTAACCCCTTTTCTCACGTCTTACGAAGTTATGGCTCGTTACCACATTAGCTATACGACGCTCTGGCGAAGAATAAAAGATGGCAGCTTGCCTCAACCTCGTATCAACCGACATACACGAAACAAGCTTTGGCACATTGAAGACTTGGAGGTGTATGAGAACAGTGGAGGTTGAGCAGGGTTTAAAGTGTTAAGGGCAAAGTACAGCCCTTAACCACTTAACAGTATTATTCGTTGATGTTGTCAGGCTTGTCGTGATTTGGATTGTTTCGGGCGTACTCCACACCATTGCGCTTGTAAATGTGCGTGTCTGGATGTTTACCTTCCTTAACTTCACGAACCAGTGTTTTTCGACTTACTTCGCCGCGCCCTGTAATTGTGTAGCTATCATTTCCACCATTTTTACCGCCATTGCCGTTGATACTTGAACCTTTCGCCATCTGGAATCCTCAATAAATTGAATCTAACTGGTTGTGCATTCAAGAACAGCAATGGAACC
>JBELGO010000142.1:0-3438 GCA_042091915.1 SAR92 clade bacterium
CACGGGGCGCACCGCGCACCGTTTCGGATTCACCGGTACCTGTCGATGTAATCAGTGCCGCCGACATGTCAAAAACCGGCAGCAACGACATGCTCGAGCTACTCAAAGGTACCGTGCCTGCGTTTAACGTACACGATAACCCCATTAGCGATGCGGCCTCTATGATTCGCCCTGCTAACCTGCGCGGCCTCTCTGCTGACAGCACTCTGATTCTGGTTAACGGCAAACGCCGTCACCGCTCATCGGTTATCGCCTTCCAAGGCGGTGGTATCAACGATGGTGCTCAAGGCCCCGATATTTCTGTTATCCCTGGCGTTGCTCTCAAGCAAGTTGAAATCTTGCGCGATGGTGCAGCGGCACAATACGGCTCAGACGCGATTGCCGGCGTAATGAACTTTGTCCTTAAAGATGATGCCGAAGGCGGCAGCTTCTCGGTTAAAACCGGCGAATTCTACGAAGGCGATGGCGCAGCGACCATTTTTGATGGCAACATCGGCCTGCCTCTGACTGATAAAGGCTTTATCAACCTCAGCTTCCAGCTGAAAAACCAAGACGACACCTCGCGCAGCGTACAGCGCGGCGATGCGCAGGCATTAATTGATGCAGGCAATACTGACGTACCAGTTCCAGCGATGGTTTGGGGTATGCCCAAAGTAGACGACGACCTGACTATTTTTGTTAACACGGGTCTCGAGCTGAGCAACGGCGCAGAAGCGTACGCCTTTGGTAACTACTCAGAACGCGATATCGACGGTGGTTTTTACTACCGCAACCCGAATAACCGCGGCGGTGTATTCACCAATGACGGTGAACGCCTAATTGGTGACCTCGGTGAAGATGGTTACTGTGCCTCTGTTTACGGTGCAGGCACCATCCAAGATGATGCATCAGACATAGCCGCAATCATTGCAGACCCTGACTGCTGGGTGGCCAATGAAATGTACCCCGGCGGTTACACGCCTCGCTTTACCGGTAACATCGTCGACACCTCTATCACCGGTGGTTTGCGCGGCGAGATGAACGACATCAACTACGATGTGAGCTTCTCTTACGGTAGCAGCGAATCTGAGTTTGGTTTGAACAATACACTCAACCCTTCACTCGGCCCCGATTCACCGCAAGATTTCTACACCGGTAGCTACATGCAGGAAGAGACTAGCTTCAACTTGGATCTGCAAAAGCAATTCGGTGACACCAGTGTTGCCGGTGGTTTTGAATGGCGCGATGAGACCTTTGAAATCACAGCGGGTGATGAGGCCTCTTGGGTTACTGGCGCTTTAGCTACTCAGGGCTTTAATGTCGGTTCACACGGCTTCCCAGGCTTCACTGACAGCTCAGCTGGCAGCTTTGATCGCGACAACTATGCAGTCTATGTAGACGTTGAATCACAAGTCAGCAACGAACTGCTTGTTGGCGGTGCGCTGCGCTATGAGGACTTCTCTACTTTCGGCAGTACCACCAACTACAAGCTGACTGCGCACTACACAGTTAATGACATGTTGGCAGTACGCGCCTCGCACAGCACTGGCTTCCGCGCCCCAACTATGGGACAAGCCAATGTGGTTAACACCCAAACTACCTTTAACGAAACTGCTGAGTTAATCCAAGTACAAACTCTGCCAGCCGAGTTCTTGGGTCAAGCTGTGCTGCAACCCGAAGAGTCTGAGAGCTGGGCTGTTGGTCTGATCTTAACTACTGAGTTTGCAGACATCACAGTTGATGCCTACCAAATCGAAGTAACTGATCGTGTTGCATTGACTCCACCTCAAGACATCTCGGTATCACAAGAGGCTGCTTTGGTTGCTGCTGGAATCCCAGTGCCCGATCAAATTAACTTCTTTGCTAACGACTACGATACTGAAACCCGTGGGCTCGACATCGTAGCAACTACAGATGCCGAAATTACCGGCGGTTCTATCAGCTTCAGTGTTGCCTATAACTACAACGAGACCGAAGTAATTGACGCAGGTGTTTTGACCAGTGACTTCAAAGTGCGTCGTCTCGAAGAAGCTCTGCCCAACCACCGTGCAACATTTACTATTGCACCTAACTGGGGCCAGCTATCTGCCTTTGTTCGCGGTAATTTCTACGGCGAATACTATGCCGTACACGCTGACTCAACCGGCGATGGCTTCGACACTGATGCTAACAGCGCTATGACTTTTGATGCCGAAGTGAGCTATATGCTCAACGACAGCTTCACTGTTACTGCCGGCGCTCAGAACATCTTCGACCAAGATGCAGAAAAACTGCCTGCGCAGGTTTCTGACTGGGTTGGCGGTCAGTTCTACGAAACCTCGCCATACGGCATCAACGGTGGTTTCTACTACCTGAAAGGTACCTACAACTTCTAATTGAGAAGTTAACCGGTACAACAAAAACGGGAGCCTAGGCTCCCGTTTTTTTTGGCTGTTATTTAGCTGTTAGCGACAACAGTTACTCAGACAGTACTTGTAACGGCTCGGCATAGGTGTAGCCCAAAAGATCAGCTACCGCCTGCTGGGTAATCTTGCCGGCGTGGACATTTAAACCATTTAACAGACCCGCATCGCTTTGCAGAGCGGCTAAACCGCGGTTAGCCAGTGCCAGGGTATAAGGCATTGTGGCGTTATTTAATGCTTGGGTAGAGGTGCGCGCCACCGCACCGGGCATATTGGCGACGCAGTAGTGGACAACGCCATCAACTACATAGGTAGGCTCGGCATGGGTGGTCGCTTTAGAGGTTTCAAAGCAGCCACCCTGATCTATCGCCACATCCACCACAACACTGCCTTCGCGCATCTGCGCTATGTGCTCGCGGTTGAGTAGTTTGGGGGCTGCCGCACCTGGGATCAGTACTGCACCGATGACTAAGTCGGCCGCCAGCACCTGCTCGGTGAGCGTCGCAGTAGAGGAATAGAGTGTCGTCAGCCGGCCGGCAAACTCGCTGTCGAGTTCGCGCAGGCGCGGCAGCGAACGGTCTAATACGGTGACATCTGCCCCCATACCCAGCGCCATAGTGGCCGCTTGGGTACCCACGACACCGCCGCCAATAATGACCACTTTTGCCGGCGGTACACCAGGCACACCGCCTAACAGTACGCCGCGGCCGCCTTGGGCTTTCTCTAAGTGGTGAGCACCCGCCTGCACGGCTAGGCGGCCAGCCACCTCGCTCATAGGAGCCAGCAGCGGCAAGGCTCCGCGGCTGTCGGTGACTGTTTCGTAGGCGACACAAGTCGCCCCAGAGTTAACTAGCAGCTCAGTTTGCAACGGGTCTGGGGCCAAATGCAGGTAGGTAAACAACAGTTGGCCGCGGCGCAGTTGGCGACACTCGTCGGGCTGAGGCTCTTTCACCTTGACGATCATTTCTGCAGTGGCAAATATCTCCGCGGCGTTAGCGACAATTTCACCCCCAGCCGCAGTGTATTGTGCATCGTCAAATCCGACCGCGGCACCTGC
>JBELGO010000143.1:0-3429 GCA_042091915.1 SAR92 clade bacterium
AACCACTCCCGATTAAAAAAGACGGTTGGTCGCGAGCGGCTTTTCGGTGACAATAGAACTTTATTTTCCACTCTTTTTATCAGCCCAAAGTGAGAGCTTATGAAGCTTCAAGACCCCACCTTATTAACTGGCCTAAATTTATGTAATGGCGAGTGGATTGTCTCTGATAGCGGCGAAACTCTAGCCGTTACCAACCCCGCCAGCGGCGAGATTTTGACCGAAGTAGCACGCTGCTCAGGCGTTGAAACCGCACGTATGATTACTGCTGCAGAGACAGCTCAACGCAGCTGGGCGACCTCTACCGGCAAAGAGCGCAGTGCGTTATTGCGCCGCTGGTATGAGCTTATCTTAGCCAATGCCGACGATCTGGCAGCACTGCTGACAGCGGAGCAGGGCAAGCCTTTGGCTGAGGCGCGCGGAGAGATCATCTACGGTGCCAATTACATCGAGTGGTTTGCCGAAGAGGCCAAACGTCGCTACGGCGATGTCATCCCGGAACCCTCGGCAGACAAACGTATCTTGGCGATTAAACAGCCGGTTGGTGTCGTGGCGGCTATCACGCCGTGGAACTTTCCCAATGCCATGCTAACGCGCAAAATCGCGCCAGCTATAGCCGCTGGATGTGCTGTAGTCTGCAAGCCAGCAAATGCCACGCCACTATCGGCTCTGGCGCTGGGTCTATTGGCCGAGCGCGCGGGCTTTCCGCCCGGCTTGCTGAATATTGTCACCGGCGACACCTCCGCTATTGGCGCCGAGCTAACCAGCAACCCAATCGTGCGCAAGCTGACCTTCACCGGCTCAACTCCGGTGGGTAAAACGTTGATGGCACAGTGTGCTGGCACGGTTAAGCGCACCTCTATGGAACTCGGCGGCAACGCACCGTTCATTGTTTTTAACGACGCCGACATCGAGGCCGCAGTCGCCGGCGCCATGGTCTCCAAATACCGCAACGCCGGCCAGACCTGTGTCTGCGCCAATCGATTTTTAGTGCAGGCCGAGGTGTTTGACCAGTTTGCTGCGCGCTTTGCTGAAGAGGTCGTCAAACTCAAACTTGGCAACGGCGCTGATGCCGGAGTCGAAATCGGCCCGCTAATCAATGAGGGCGCGGCGAATGATGTTTGCGCTCTGATTGATGATGCCGTTGCGCAAGGTGGCAAGGTGGTGATTGGCGGCGGGCGCGTCGATCGCGACGGCCCTTTTGTCGAACCAACGATTGTTGCCGGCATGGCGACATCGGCGCGGCTTTTCAAAGAGGAGATATTTGGCCCGGTGGCACCGCTGTTCAAATTTGAGACCGAAGCCGAGGCTATCGCGATGGCTAACGACACCGAGTTTGGTTTGGCTGCCTATTTTTACTCGCGCGACATAGGCCGTGTTTGGCGCGTTGCCGAGCAGCTCGAATACGGTATTGTTGGCATCAACGAAGGGCTTATCTCCAACGAGATGGCCCCCTTTGGCGGCGTCAAAGAGTCCGGCCAGGGCCGAGAAGGATCCAAATATGGTTTGGACGATTATCAAGAGATTAAATATCTCTGTATGGGCGGGCTGGCACAGTAATGGCCGAGTTGCTTAACTATACTGATATCCAGAGCCATAATAGCGGTCAGCTAGCTGGCCGCAGTGCTATTTTAATGCACGGTATGTTTGGCTCGCTGAGCAACCTAGCCAGTTTGGGTCGCGCGCTCGCAGCCCAGGGCTGTCGAGTTGTCGCCGTAGATATGCCTAACCATGGCGAATCGCCTCACAGCAGTGCAATGAGCTACGACTCTATGGCGGCAGATATTGTTGCGCTGGCTGACCATCTCGAGTTAACCAAACCATTTTTAGTCGGCCACTCGATGGGTGGCAAGACCGCGATGCAGGCTGCGCTGAGTTACCCGCAACGGTTTGCCGGTATTGCTGTGTTGGATATAAGCCCGGTGGCTTATGAGCCACGTCACGATCCGGTGATTGCTGGGCTAACCGAATTGGCGGGTGCGCTCCGAAACGGTTCGGTCAACAACAGAACAGAGGCGAGCAGCCTGTTAGAGGCGTTTGTGCCGGACACCATGACGCGCGCATTCCTACTTAAGAATCTCTATCGCACCATCGCAGGTGAGTGGCGTTTAAAGCTCAACCTTGAGGCGCTGTCGGCTAACTACTACAGTGAGCTGGCGGCCGCGGTGAGCGGTGAACCCTATCTGGGGCCAGCGTTACTGCTCAAGGGGGAGAGCTCTGCTTACATTCAGAGCAAACATCAGCCGCTGATTGATCAACTATTGCCCAATGCGCAGCTCCAGGTGGTCGATGCTGCCGGCCATTGGTTGCACGCTGAACAGCCGGCAGTCGTTGAAGCTGCGGTTGTCGAATTTATCTGCCGCCAGAGCGGTATCTAGGACTTTTTATGTTTGATCACCTCCAAGCGATGCCACCCGATCCAATACTCAGCCTGATGGCACAGTACAGAGCCGACCCGCGCGAGCAGAAGATTGATCTGGGTGTTGGTGTCTATCAAGACGATCGCGGCGCCACCCCAGTGATGAGTGCGGTGCGCAAAGCTGAAGCTGCACTTTACGCCAGCGAGCAGAGCAAAACTTACCAGGGTATAGCCGGCAATCCCGCTTTTGGCGAACAGATGCTAAAACTGCTGTTTGGTTCTGATAATGCGCTGCTAACAACCGGTCGAGCGCGCTTCATCTCTACCCCGGGTGGCTCGGGCGCCTTGCGCTTGGGTGGCGAGTTGTTGCGGCGCGCCAACCCCAAGGCGCGTTTGTGGGTGGGTACGCCCACCTGGCCCAACCATATCCCTTTGTTGGGCAGCACAGGGTTGCCGATGGTTGAGTACAATTACCTCAACCAGAGCGGTGGTGGGGTTGATATGGCGGCACTCGAAGAGGCATTAAGTAGTGCACAGGCGGGCGATATCGTGCTGCTGCACGGCTGCTGCCACAATCCTAGCGGCGTCGATCTGTCGCTCGACGAATGGCTTCGGGTTGTGGAGCTCTGCGAGCGTGGCGGATTGATTCCGTTTGTCGATGTAGCTTACCAAGGACTGGGTGAAGGGTTGCACAGTGATGCGGCGCCGCTGCGTCTGTTGGCAGAGCGGTTGCCCGAATTTATTGTCGCCAGCTCTTGCTCGAAAAATTTTGGTCTCTATCGCGAGCGCGCCGGTGGATTGGCTATTGTCGCCAGCTCTGACAGCACCTGTGAGATGGCGACTAACCAAGCAATGATTGCCGCGCGACAAATCTGGTCGATGCCGCCGGCACACGGGGCGGATATTGTCGCCACGTTATTGGCCGACAGCCAACTCAAAGCTGAGTGGATGGCGGAGCTTGAAGAGGTGCGCCAGCGCATTCTGGCAATGCGCCAGTTGCTCGTTGAGCGCACCACCGGCAATCGCGCTGGCTACGACTTTTCAGCCATCTTAAACCAGCGTGGTATGTTTTC
>JBELGO010000144.1:0-3232 GCA_042091915.1 SAR92 clade bacterium
GGTGGCTTCGAACCACTTGGTCGGGAGTTCGAATCTCTCCGGGTGCGCCAAATAAATAACCTCAGCTTGCTGAGGTTTTTTTTGGCAGTCGGAGAATGAGAACTCCCCCAGTTCGACTGAATGCACCGCATTCAGAACAGGGAGCGCAGCGACGAAGCCCGCAGGGTCCTAACAGCGCAGTCGCTGTTAGGATTAATCTCGACGGGTGCGCCAAATAAGAACCTCAGCTTGCTGAGGTTTTTTTTGCAGCCGGAGAATGAGAACTCCCCCAGTTCGACTGAATGCACCGCATTCAGAACAAGGAGCGCAGCGACGAAGCCCGCAGGGTCCTAACAGCGCAGGCGCTGTTGGGATTAAATTAAAAATCAACAAAGCACACACGGATTGGGAGAAAGCTTTCCTCAATCACAGCTCAATTCGTCAGAAACTGGAGATCGAGCATCTCTTCCATGGCAAACTGGCGAGTAAGGAACGCATCGTGGTGGGTCTGCAGGCTCAGTATCAGGTAATGCTAAGTCTGGTAATGGAGCAGGACGGTACGACTATTGAAGCAACAGGGCACATCCTTAGTTCGGCTGAGATTAATGTGGTCACAGAGTAGCATTTTACGCTTGGTTATGAGCCAAGACAGCGTAAACACCCTTGTAAAAGTAGGGCATAAAATGAGCAACAGCTTCCGCTGACTATGCCCCTCACGCAAAGCGTTGCTCAGTTAAACAATGGCGTTAACAGCTTGGAGTGCCTAACAGATGTTCTTTCACGTAGAGATCACACATTAAAAGGTTAGCTGTGACGAATACCAAGTCTCTCAAAGAAGCCTTTCTGGCTCCGAATCAGTCTAATAGGCTAGTACTCTATGGATATAAAAAAACGGCTCTAGTATATTGGGTCTATTCTCAGCTGCGTCAATAAGAGAAAAATTACTAGTAGTGTCCTACAAACGCTAGTCGACAAGGCACTACAAAAAGGCTTTTTTAGCGGTGTTACAGCACCTATTGGCTGACCAGGGCATCGTTACTTGCCCCTGGCACATCAACAACTGCCAAGTCGCCAACTTTCGCAAGCAAAACAACCCATCAGGATTTCATCATGAAACATATAGCCATCATCGGCAGCGGTATTTCTGGGCTAGCTACCGCCTATTTGTTGCAAGATAAATACCGAGTAACCCTCTATGAGGCCAACGACTACCTCGGCGGTCATACAGCTTCTGTGGATGTAAAGGTGGCGAGTGGTGAGTACACTGTTGACACGGGGTTTATTGTCTTTAATGAGCGTACCTATCCTAACTTTCTCCGGCTTCTCGAGCATATTGGTATTGCCAAACAAGCTACAGAGATGAGTTTCAGTGTCAGTAACGCGCGCAACGGCTTGGAGTATAACGGCCACAATCTCAACACCTTGTTTGCGCAGCGTCGGAACTTTTTTAGACCGCGATTTTATCGATTTATTGGAGAGATTCTGCGTTTTAACCGGCTGGCTAAGCAGACTGCCTCACGAGGATTACTCTGCGCTGATATGACTATTCGCGACTTTCTCAATCAACACCAATTTAGCGAAGAGTTTTCAGAAAATTACATCCTGCCTATGATTGCGGCTATCTGGTCCTCCTCGACCTCAGACGCCGGAGATTTTCCCTTGATGTTTTTCCTCAATTTTTTTGTCAACCATGGCCTCTTCGAAGTGGCTAACCGCCCACAGTGGTATGTGATACCCGGCGGTAGCCGCAGCTATATCCCCGCGCTAACGAATCACCTTACAGATATCCGGCTAAATACAGCAGTTACCAATGTTTCGCGCCAGCAGAGTCGTGTACAAATCAGCACAGCTCGCGGTACAGAAACTGTCGACGAAGTCATTTTTGCCTGCCACTCCGATCAGGCTCTTCAAATACTCGGCGCTAATGCTACCTCTGCTGAACAGCAGATACTCGGGAACATGCTCTATCGTGATAATGATGTGATTTTGCACACCGATGCAGCGGTCCTACCTAAGGCTAGGCGGGCCTGGGCTAGTTGGAACTACGCTCTCGATGGCACTAGCGATTCACCGCCATCGGTGACCTACAATATGAATATTTTGCAGGGACTGAGCGCACCAGAGACATTTTGTGTGAGCCTCAATAGCTCTCAGTCAATAGATCCCAGTAAAATTTTGGGTCGCTACCGTTACGCCCACCCAGTCATCAACGCAGCTATGCTCGTGTCACAACAGCGGCGCGGGGAGATCTGTGGACATCATCAAACACACTTTTGTGGTGCCTACTGGTACAACGGATTCCATGAAGACGGTTTACGCAGCGCACTGGATGTTTGTAAGCGTTTTGGTGTCGCTCTGTGAAGAGTGCTATTTATAGCGGTCGCGTTCGCCACCGCCGTTATGAGGTAAGCAAGCACGCCTTCAGTTACCCACTGTATATGATGGCACTGGACTTAGACGAGCTCGACCAGGTGGTTGCACTACTAGGGAAATCACCCTGGTCTGCATTGCGCTGGGTACGAGGCGATTATTTGTCAGCGCGGCCAGAGGCTCAACTCAAAGAAGCCGCAGCTGAGCAAATTAGACTACTCGGTGGTGACATCGCTGTAGACCGTATTGTGCTTCTCTGTCAGTTACGGTGTTTTGGCCTCTATTTTAGTCCCATCAATGCCTATTTCGCCTATCAGGGAGACCGCGCTGTTTATATGTTAGCCGAAGTGAGCAACACCCCTTGGGGAGAGACACACTACTATCTGGTCGATTTAACTAATCCGAAAGACACAGCCAAAGCTTTTCATGTTTCACCCTTTATGGCGATGGACATGAACTACACGTGGCGTATCAAACCGCCTACAGAGAGTCTCTGTATTCATATTGAGAGCTGGCGCGAGCAGTTACTGTTTGACGCCACACTAGTGCTTAGACGCCGCGAACTTGACCCTAACAATATTAAAACGCTGTTAAAAAGGTGGCCAATGATGACACTCAATATTGTTTGCAGCATTTACTGGCAAGCTTTGAAATTATTCGCAAAAGGCATTGCTTTTCACAGTCATCCCGAGAGACCCTAGTTATGCAAGTAAAAGAGACCCGACTCAACCCTTCTTTATTGCAACGCATAGCACAGCGCCAAGTATTTGCTGTGTTGGAGGAACTGCAAGGTGCTGGCCTCACCATCGAGCAAGATGGCATTCATACATTTTTCGGCGATCAGCACGCCGACTTACAAGCTACCGTCGAAGTAAAAAATCCC
>JBELGO010000145.1:0-3159 GCA_042091915.1 SAR92 clade bacterium
CTGGGCTTCCAAACCGTCTCGGCTGCTCAGACTACCTGTTGGCATTTGCCATCCTGTGGCCCGACTGCCATCCATCGACACCCGGATGCGCGGCAGATAGGCAACCGGGATTGACCTAACTTTGAGCACTGCGCCGCTGGCCCGGGCATAACCCTCGCCCTCGTTAATCTCCAGTCGGTCGACACCGAGTGACCAGCCCTGATTGCCCGGTAAACAACGAGTCAGTTCCGCCTGTCTTAGCACCACCTGACCTGAATCACCCTGCATCAAGGATGCCGCCGACCCGCGCAAGTTTTGCTCCAGCAACAACCACTGCACTGCGTCAAGCTGCAAGGTCTCTCTCTGCAGGCCAATCTCTGCGCGCTCACCTTGAACAATCAACTCAGGCTCAATAACCAACAAGCCTTGGGGGAAGCGAATTTTTTGGCCTTCTTGCTCAAGCACGGCAATATCAGTCCGCAACAACCGCTGACCATCACGCATCAATACGTTGCCCTGCAGCGAAACCTGTCCGTCGCGTTGTCCCGTCAAACGATCGAGCTCGGCAGTAATCAGGCGCTCATCAGCATTACCAGAATTTTCCTCAAAGGTCTGCGGGGTTACTGGCGCGATGTAGTCCCCTAGACACTGACCGAAATGCTCCGCGCTTGGCGCTAAGAAGGGCCGATAAAGACGCAGTGCTAGATCACTTGCCGGATCATGCACAGACGGTTTTGTACTCGCTGCCTGAACGAAACTCACTACCTCGTCTTGTGCCAACGAATTCGCGGTGGACAGTGCAAGTAAAATGGCGATGGACCGCTTAAAAAGGCAGAGGAAGGATTTCATTGCGGCATGATAAAAGAATTGGCTCTGGGGATATAATCCAATTGTGTCGACACTCAAACCTACAGTTCAGTTACTGCGCGACTGGTGTGCCCACCAGCTGATCATGCTGTCTTCAACCCCTTGCCAAATTGTGCTGCAGCCACTGCGAGTGGAGGCCAGCCATCGCGCGTTTTATCGCGTCAAGGACATATCAACTAGCAGATCTTGGGTCGCGATGGCGAGCCCACCAGAACTGGAAAATAACGCGCAATTCGTTGCCCTAGCAAAGCTATTTCACGACTTCGGCACCCCACAACTTTTGGCAGCCGATGAAGACAACGGCTTTTTTCTGATGGAAGATTTGGGTTCAGTGCACCTACACGATGTCTACCAGCGAGCCGGTGACGATCAGCAAGCGGTAACAGAAATACTCAATCTCGCACTCGACACTCTTGGGCCATGGCAGCAATTCACCGACGCTCACATACCGCCCTACTTGGAAGATCGGCTCGGCATGGAATTTGACCTATGCACCGAATGGTTTGCGGCTAGCCTCATGTCGTCGCCGCTGTCTGCCCAGGACGAGGCCACCTTGGCAGCAACTCGGTCGACCCTGATCGATGCCATGCTCGAACAGCCACAAGTCTGCGTCCACCGAGACTACCACTGCCGTAATTTATTGTTGGTAGGTGAGCCGGACCATCGCCGCATTGGCATTGTAGATTTTCAGGATGCGCTCATTGGCCCAGCGCTCTATGACGTAGCCTCGCTACTACAGGACTGTTATGCGCTGCACGATAAAACAGTGATCGCGGCCGCCCTACATCGGTTCGCATCAATGAGCCCGGCGTTTACTGATATGGCACCTGAGCAGATTGCGTGGTGGCACGATGCCTGCGCCATACAACGCCAGATCAAAGCTGTAGGTATTTTTGCGCGACTGCACCTACGTGACGGTAAGTCTAGCCATCTACATTACATTCCTGTTGTGCTCGCCCGAGCAGCAGCGCTTGCTGCAACTCATGACGCCACGCAGGCCCTTTCGCCATTGGTGTCCCGTTGGGCTGAAGAAGCGGCCAACAACCCTTTGTTGGCAAGGAGCGTCGCCACATGAAAACCATGTTACTGGCCGCCGGTAAGGGCACGCGCTTAGCGCCACTCACCGACAAGACGCCCAAACCCCTGCTGCCAGTCGGTGGCAAGCCACTGATTTTTCATCTACTCGGGCAACTGCAGCAGGCGGGGGTCAACGAGGTGGTAATCAATACACATCATCTTGGCGAGCAAATCGAGCAGGCACTTAGTGTCCTCGACCCTTCCAAAATCCGTGTGCACTTTAGTCGCGAGGAAGAATTGTTAGAAACCGGCGGTGGCATCAAAAAGGCACTGCCAATTCTGCAGCAATCCACGTTTTGGCTGTGTAATGCCGACATTTTTGCCGACTTTGATTTCAACAACTTGCCCACACAGCTCCTCGCCGATGACCTGGCGCACTTGGTGCTGGTGCCAAAACCGGCAAGCAGGGACACCGGTGATTTTGCCTATGCCGACGGACGCATCACCGCCCGAGGCGGCGACTACGTCTATGCCGGCATAGCGCTGATTCATCGGGATCTGTTTCAAGGCTCACCGGATAGCCCATTCTCGTTGCGGGACCTACTGTTTGCAGCCACAGCGCAAAATAGAATCGCCGCACAGATACATTTAGGAGCTTGGACGGATATCGGCACGCCAAATGACTATGAGCGCATCAGGGGGTCAACCAACACAGCCTAAAGCCCTGCAGCAGATGAAAAAGCCACGCATATGCACAAAGCTCAGTTAACATAGCGTTTTTCGTCCTAAAGATTGCCATGACACCTCCCACACCCCCTTGGATATGCCCGTCCATACTGGCCGCAGACTTTGCCCGCCTCGGCGAGGAAGTCTCTAATGTGCTGGCCGCTGGTGCCGACACCATTCACTTCGATGTTATGGACAACCACTACGTACCTAACCTTTCCGTTGGGCCACTGGTACTCAGCGCCCTGCGCAAAGCCGGCATCGATGCCTGCATCGATGTGCACCTGATGGTTAAACCGGTCGACCGATTAGTAGAGGATTTTCTCGCCGCCGGTGCAGACTTTATTACCGTGCACCCCGAATCATGCGAACACCTGCATCGCACGCTGTCGATGATCCGCGATGGCGATGCAAAGGCAGGATTGGTTTTTAATCCCGCAACGCCGCTAAAAGCTCTGGAACCGGTTATCGACCTCGTCGATTTGGTGCTCATTATGTCAGTCAACCCGGGGTTCGGCGGCCAAGCCTTTATTCCGTCGAGTCTGGAAAAACTTAGGCAAGCTCGGGGCA
>JBELGO010000146.1:0-3129 GCA_042091915.1 SAR92 clade bacterium
GTTTGAGCTCGACACCGATGACGTGATGAACTACGAGCTGGGTTGGAAGACCGACTTGGCTGATGGTCAGCTGCGCTTCAACGGCAGTTTGTTTATGGTGGAAATCGAGAAGCTGCAGACCACTATTTTTGATCCCAGTATCACTAACTTGTTCTTCTCGGACAACGCGGCTGACGCCGAGGTCAAAGGTCTAGAGGCCGACTTCATCTATGCTCCCAACGCTGTCACTGGATTGACCATTAGCGGTGCTTTCTCTCTGCTTGACAGTGAGATCACCAAGGTGCTGACCCCCACCAACGATGTTATTAAAGGTGATGAGCTGGCCTTCGCCCCAGAGCTGCAAGCCAACTTGCAGGCCCGTTACGAGTGGTCGCTTCAGGGCGGTGTCATGGCACACGTGATGTCGCACATGGCTCACTCAGCTGAGTCTTACAGTGACATCATCACCATCAACCGCGATCGTATCGATAGCTGGACAATGTTTGGTCTGACGGCCGGTGTCACCAGCGAAGAGTGGAGTGCTGAGTTGTTCGTAGACAACTTGACCGATGAGCGCGCCGAAGTGGCCCGCAACTATGTCAATGATGTCGAGCGCGTCTCTTACGCCCGCCCGCGTACGATGGGTGTTCGTCTCTCTTACAGCTTCTAAATTGCTGTAACTTGACTGAAAGTGCCCCTCTTTTGGAGGGGCATTTTTGGTTGTAGGGTAGGGCTACAAGGCAGACAGATTAAGGTTTTGTCAGACTTCAATAAATGGCAAAATCACTCCCCAATGAAATTACGTTAGGAGCTCAATTGAGCGATTCAACGGCACCGTTAAATTTAGCAGAGCTACAAGGATTGATGCGCGAGAAGCGCTTTGATGAAGCGCTCTGTGCGGTGAGCTCGAGGTTGGCAGCTGAGCCCACCAATACTGATGCGCTCTACTTAGCTGCTGCAGCTTCCCGGTATTTGTTAGATTTTTCTGCAGCTCAACAGTATCTTGATCGTTTGCGCGAACTCCAACCGCAACAGAGCCGAGCACTGCAAGAGCAGGGCCACCTGTGTCGAGATCGCGGTGACAGCGATGCCGCCCTCGGTTACTACGCCCAAGCCGTGCGGGCAAACCCCGCACTGTTAGCCAGTTGGCAGGGGCAGCACCGTCTGCTCATAAAGCGTGGTGATCTGCATCAAGCTGAGCAGATAGCTCGCCAAATTGAGCACCTCAAGAAGTTACCGCCCGCTTTAGTCGCCGCTACCGATTTGATCGCACAAGGTAAGCTAGTGGTTGCCGAACAGCGTGTGCGCGACTTTTTAAAAGTACACCCTCACCAAGTGGAAGCGATGCGGTTGTTGGCGGATATCGGTGTGCGGCTAGGTGTCTTAGACGATGCAGAATTTTTGCTCGAGAGTGCAGTTCAACTGGCGCCTGATAATTTACAACTGCGCGTCGACTACTTGCAAACACTGCGCAAACGTCAAAAGTTTGCACAGGCATTGGTGGAGGCGCGCTATCTGTTGGAGCAGCAGCCCAGCAACCCACAGTTTAGATCGCTGTGCGCGATCGAACTGATGCAGACTGGAGATTATCCGCAAGCTGTAGAGTTGCTCGATCAAGTTTTACAACAACTCCCAGAAGAGCCGGTAACACTCACGACGCGCGGCCATGCCCTTAAAACAGCGGGTGCTACTGACGAAGCCATTGACTCTTACCAGCGCGCAACGCTGGCTAACCCTCGCCACGGCGAAGCTTGGTACGCATTGGCTAACCTTAAAACCTATAGGTTTAATGCCCAGCAGTTGGCACAGATGGCAGAATTAGTGGCCGACGAATCACTGCCGCCGGCTGATCGCGTTCATCTCTATTTTGCACTGGGTAAAGGTTATGAAGACAGTGGCGATTTTGCGCGTTCGTTTGAGTGCTACGCCCAAGGCAACGGATTAAAAAAGGCGCAGAGTCGTTACAGTGCCCAGAGCATGAGCGAAGAGCTAGCAGCGCAGCGCGCTATCTGCACACCACAATGGCGAGCAGAGCAGGGTGAAGGAGGTTGCTCGGCAGCTGATCCGATCTTTATTGTCGGCTTGCCGCGCGCTGGCTCCACGCTGTTAGAGCAGATACTCTCTTCGCACAGCCAAGTCGATGGCACCTTAGAGTTACCCAATATTTTAGCGCTGGCACAGCGATTGCGGCGCGGCAAAAAGTTAGACGGCCACAGTTACTACCCGGCGGTGTTGCAAACGCTAAGCACTCAGCAGCGCTTAGAGTTTGGCGAGCAGTTTATCGCCGACACCCAAATCCATCGCAGCGGCGCGCCCTTTTTTATCGACAAGATGCCGAATAATTTTCGCCATATCGGTCTGATAAAGTCGATCCTTCCCAACGCGAAAATTATCGATGCGCGCCGAGCTCCATTAGATTGCTGCTTTAGCGGTTTTAAGCAGCTGTTTGCTGAAGGGCAGGAGTTTACCTACGATCTCGCCGATGTTGGCCGCTACTATCGCGACTATGTCGAGCTTATGGCACATTGGCAGCAGGTCTATCCGGGCGAGATATTACACGTCCAATACGAAGAAGTTGTCGACGATATCGAAACTCAAGTGCGCCGGATTTTAGACTACTGTGGCTTGCCATTTGAGCAAAACTGTATTGATTTTCACACCAATCGTCGCGCAGTGCGCACGGCGAGTTCTGAGCAAGTACGTCAACCCCTAAATCGCGCGGGTCTCGACCAATGGCAGCATTATTCGCAGTGGCTAGAGCCCTTATACAAGGCGCTAGGCGAGCCATTGCTGCCGAGCGAGATCGCCACTAAATTAACAGAACATTAGGAACGCCCCATGAGTGAAAGTGCCGTAGAACCGCGTGGCCCTCATCCCGATAGCCTCGCCCCGGCGGGCAACTGGATTGTAGATAAGCCTGTCTTTGTCTGGACGTTGGCTTTTTTAGCCGCATTGGCCGGGGGGACAGTCCTCTTTCCTGGAGCTAGTGCACAACTTTTTGCCCAGCTGCAGTCTGCTATCGTTCAGTACGCTAGCTGGTACTACGTCGTTGTCGTAGCGGTTATTCTTGTCTGTGTGCTGTTTCTCTCTTTCTCACGGATTGGTGATATCAAACTCGGCCCGGATCACTCTACACCGGCTTATTCCAAT
>JBELGO010000147.1:0-3094 GCA_042091915.1 SAR92 clade bacterium
TGTAAACTGTTATCTGTCAGTTCAGGTTCACCGCCATAACCGGGCAGGTCGACACACTCCACACGACCGAATTCGGCCAATAGTTGTGGCACCTCACCCCAGCTGCGGCTGTTGCCGCCCCAACCGTGTAGCAAGACAATAGTTGCAATCGCCATCAACGCAGCCTGGGCTCAATAGTGCCAACACCGAGATCTGCGAGTGCCTCGAGCAGCCTATCGACATCCTCATGGCTGTGCGCTGCGGTGAGTGTCACACGCAACCGAGCACTGCCCTGAGCAACCGTGGGGGGGCGTATCGCCCCCACCCAGAGCCCGCGCGCACGCAAGCCAGAGTCGATAGCCATCAATTCTGCCTCATTGCCAATTAACAGCGGCTGGATCGGCGATTGCGACTCCATCAGCGGCAACTCTAACTGCGCGGCTGCGCTGCGAAAGTAGGCCACTAACTCTTTTAAGTGCTCTCTGCGCCAGCCTTCGTCCCGCACCAACTCCAGAGCGGCCAAGCTGGCCGCGGCGAGCGCTGGGGGTTGAGCAGTGGTATAAATGTAGCTGCGCGAAAACTGTATCAGTGATTCGATCAGTGTCTCACTGCCGGCGACAAAAGCGCCGTAACTGCCAAATGATTTGCCCAGCGTACCGATCAGAACTGGCACCTGCTCAGCAGAGAGGCGAAGCTCTTCCACCAGGCCGCCACCACTCTCACCAAACACACCGAAACCGTGCGCATCATCCACCATCAACGCCGTACCACGCCGTTCACAGAGTTGCGCCAGTTCGATGAGTGGTGCGCAATCGCCGTCCATACTGAACAGACCGTCTGTCGCCAACAGGGTTAACCTGTCGTGATTTTGATGTGCCTCTAACTGTCGCTCAGCAGAACTGACATCGGCGTGTCGGTAGCGCTTGCTATGCGCAGGGCTAAGCAAGCCGCCATCGATCAGTGAGGCGTGATTCAAAGAATCTTGAAGCAGAAGGTCACCGCGCTCCAACAGCGCATTAATCGTGCCCATGTTGGCGGCATAACCACTGCCAAATAGCACTGCACGCGGCCTGCCAGTGAACTCTGCAAGCGCCTCTTCAAGTTCCGCGTGGGTGCGGTGGTGGCCACTGATCAGGTGTGAGGCTCCGGCACCGGTGCCAAATTGCTCCAAGGCAGAAACAGTCGCAGCTGCGATAGCCGGATGGCCGGCTAAGCCGAGGTAGTCATTGCTGGCAAAACAGAGCTGACTGCCTTCAGCCAGCGCCATAGCGGGACCGCAGCGACCTTGGCTGACACGCCGCTGGCGAGTACGGTGGAGCCGGGCACGCTCATCGAGTCGCGCCCGCAACTGTCCCTCAAGCGCAGCCATAACCGTTTAAGCGGGGTAAAAAGGAGCACTGCTATCAGCCGCAGCAATCTGCCGCGTTAATGCCTGCTCTTGCTCGTTGTTGTCGTGCGCGGTAACTACCGTCTCGCGCTCAATACCCAGACGAGCAAATAACTCCATATCGCGGTTGGCGTTGGGGTTGGCAGTGGTGAGCAGTTTTTCGCAGTAGAAAATTGAGTTAGCTCCCGCCATAAAGGCCAGAGCTTGCATCTGATCATTCATCTCTTCACGGCCAGCCGAGAGCCGCACATGGGCCTTGGGCATCATAATTCGCGCCACCGCTATAGTGCGGATAAACTCGAACGGATCGAGATCAGCCTCACCCTGCAGCGGTGTACCGGCCACTTTGACCAACATATTGATCGGCACAGAATCGGGGTGCTCAGGTAGATTGGCCAGTGCGATCAGTAGACCGGCTCGGTCTTGCTGCCCTTCTCCCATACCAATAATGCCACCCGCACACACTTTCATGCCCGCTTTGCGGACGTTATCGAGCGTCTCCAAACGATCATCGTAAGTGCGCGTGGTGATAATTTCACCGTAAAATTCTGGCGAGGTATCCAAGTTGTGGTTGTAATAGTCGAGGCCGGCATCAGCGAGTTGCTGCGCCTGTTGATCGTCGAGCATACCCAAGGTCATGCAGGTTTCTAAACCGAGCGCTTTGACCTCGCGGACCATTGCCGCAACTGCCGGCATATCGCGCTGGTGTGGTGAGCGCCACGCAGCGCCCATACAAAAACGGCTGGCGCCACTGGCTTTGGCCGCACGCGCCTCTTCAATAACCCGCTCAACATCGACAAGCTTCTCTTTTTCCAAGCCGGTGTCGTAGCGAGCACTTTGCGGACAGTATTTACAATCTTCTGGGCAGGCGCCAGTTTTGATCGACATCAGCGTTGAGAGCTGTACTTTATTGGCATCAAAATAGCGCCGATGGGTAGTCTGCGCATCAAACAACAAGTCATTAAATGGCTGATTAAACAGCGCTAAAACTTCTTCTCGCTGCCAGTTGTGGCGGATATCGGCGTTTGAATTATTACTCATAGTGGTCTCGGTCAGGCAAACAGTGTCACCATGATAGGCTGTCCGGAGAAGCTGTCAACTTGCAATCGGACGACAGGTTTACAATGGAGGTACAGACCGTGCCAACAGGCGACAACAGGCCCTATAATGTTTATACTAAAAACCTTATACATTGTAGAGAAATTATCCACATGAGCTCTATCGATCAAGTCTTGATCGCGGTGCGTCGAGTCATCCGAGCCACCGATCTGCAGTCTAAGTTTCTTGCCCGCACTACCGGTTTAACGACACCGCAAATTCTGATCTTGCACACAATTCACAATCAGCAAGAGCTGACTATTGGCCAGCTAGCGAAAGCTATCAGCCTCAGCCAGGCGACCGTGACAACCATTATTGACAGACTTGAGAAGCGCCAGCTGATAAGCCGCATTCGCTCAGCTCGAGATAAAAGAAAAGTTTACTTAGAACTCTCCGATGCAGGCCGCGAGACCCTCCACAACGCACCGCCTCTACTCCAAGAACAGTTCATAAAACAGTTCTCCAATCTCAAAGAGTGGGAGCAGTCTATGATTATCGCATCCCTTCAGCGTGTGGCTGAAATGATGGATGCCGAGCATATCGACGCATCACCCGTGCTAGACATCGGCACACTCGACCGCTCCTCAGAGCAGAGCAACAGCTGAGCTAACCTTGCACAGCCTCTCAATT
>JBELGO010000148.1:0-3061 GCA_042091915.1 SAR92 clade bacterium
TCAACCTGCAGGCGGGTATTCATCTCCAGGAAGTAGAAGTTCATATCGGCGTCGGCGATAAATTCAACCGTACCGGCCGATTGGTAGTCTACCGCGCGCGCCAAGGCGCAAGACTGCTCGCCCATTTTGCGGCGCACCTCTTCAGTCAAAAAGGGCGACGGAGCCTCTTCAATCACCTTTTGGTGACGGCGCTGAATCGAGCACTCGCGTTCGCCGAGATAGACCACATTGCCGTGACCATCGGCAATGACTTGGATTTCGATATGGCGCGGCTGTTGAATGTATTTTTCGATGAAGACGCGGTCGTCGCCAAAGCTTGAACGCGCCTCGTTGGTCGCGCGCTCGAACCCGTCCAGACACTCCTCGCGGTTAAACGCCACCCGCATACCCTTACCACCGCCGCCGGCAGAGGCTTTGAGCATGACCGGATAACCTATCCCCTCAGCAATTTCAGCGGCCTCGGCGGCATCTTTAACTACTTCGGTATAACCGGGGATAGTATTGACGCCGGCTTTTTCAGCAATAAGCTTAGAGGTGATTTTGTCGCCCATCGACTCAATGGCTTTTTTACCAGGGCCGATAAAAATAATACCGGCTTCATCCAATGCGTCGCGAAAGCGGCTATTTTCAGAGAGAAAGCCGTAACCGGGGTGCACCGCGTCGGCGCCGGTCTGCTTGCAGGCGGCAACGATTTTCTCTATTACCAAATAACTCTCTGCCGAGGCCGAAGGGCCAATATGCACCGCCTCGTCAGCTTGCTGTACATGCAAAGCTTCGCGGTCGGCATCGGAGTAAACCGCAACTGTGGCTATCCCCATTTTTTTGGCAGTGGCAAAAACTCTACAAGCAATCTCACCGCGGTTAGCTACTAAAATCTTTTTAATCATATCGGTTGCCTATCTCTATTCTATTCAGGTCGTGGCCGGCTAACTTACAGCGGTATATTGCCGTGTTTTTTCCACGGATTACTGAGCTCTTTGTCGCGCAGCATAGCCAGTGAACGGGCTACCCGTTTGCGTGTGTTGTGCGGCAGAATCACATCGTCGATATAACCGCGTTTGCCGGCGATGAAGGGGTTGGCAAACTTTTGGCGATACTCTTCGGTGCGCGCCTCAATTTTTTCGGCATCGCCGATGTCTTTGCGGAAGATGATCTCAACCGCCCCTTTCGGGCCCATGACAGCGATCTCGGCTTTTGGCCACGCGAAATTAACATCGCCACGCAAATGTTTAGAGGCCATTACATCGTAGGCACCGCCGTAAGCTTTGCGGGTAATCACCGTCACTTTGGGCACCGTGCACTCGGCGTAGGCGTAAAGTAACTTAGCACCGTGCTTGATGATGCCGCCGTGTTCTTGGCTGGTACCGGGCATAAATCCGGGCACATCGACAAAGGTCAATACCGGAATATTAAAGGCGTCACAGAAGCGGATAAAACGCGCCGCTTTTTTCGAAGCATCAATGTCTAGGCAGCCCGCCAGCACCAGCGGCTGGTTGGCGACCACACCGACAGTAGAGCCCTCGACACGGATAAAGCCGGTGACAATATTGCGCGCATAATTGGGTTGCAGCTCGAAAAACTCTTGTTCATCGGCCACTTTGAGAATCACTTCTTTAATGTCGTAGGGCTTATTGGGATCGTCGGGGACAATCGTATCGAGCGACATTTCGGCGCGCTCGGCGGGGTCTTCACTGGGCCAAACCGGTGGTTTTTCTTTATTGTTGGCCGGCAGGTAGTTAATAAAACGGCGCAGTTTTAGCAGTGCATCGATATCATTATCAAAAGCCAAATCGGCAACGCCAGACTTTGAGGAGTGAGTAGAGGCGCCGCCGAGCTCTTCAGCAGTAACTGTTTCATGGGTTACCGTTTTCACCACATCGGGGCCGGTGACAAACATGTACGAGCTATCTTGGACCATAAAGATAAAATCGGTGATCGCCGGCGAGTAGACCGCACCGCCAGCACACGGCCCCATAATCATTGAAATTTGTGGGATAACACCAGAGGCCATGACATTGCGCTGAAAGACATCGGCGTAGCCACCCAGTGAGGCGACACCCTCTTGAATACGCGCACCACCAGAGTCGTTGAGACCGATGACCGGCGCGCCAACTTTCATCGCCTGGTCCATCAGCTTACAAATTTTCTCGGCGTGCGCCTCAGAGAGCGAGCCGCCATAAACAGTGAAGTCCTGGCTGAAAACAAACACCAACCGGCCGTTGACGGTACCGTAACCGATAACTACGCCATCGCCGGGGATATGCTCTTTATCCATATCAAAATCGGCACAGCGGTGCTCGACAAACATGTCCCACTCTTCAAAACTGCCCTCGTCGAGGAGCAAGTCGACGCGCTCTCGGGCGGTCAATTTACCCTTGGCGTGCTGGGCGGCAATGCGTTTTTCTCCGCCGCCTTGTTTGGCGCGCTCTCTGCGATTTTCGAGTTCTTTGAGTATTTTATTCATAAGCTTTCTCGTATTTTTCTAGTTTGGCAATTAGTTGGGATTAGCTGCATCAATCAGCGCCAGCACTTCATCAGCGGCAACCGGTATATTGGTGCCAGGGCCAAAGATTGCCGCCACGCCCTGTTCGCGCAGTGCGGGGTAATCTTTGGGTGGGATAACCCCACCGCAAATCACTAAGATATCGTCAGCACCGGCCGCTTTAAGCTCAGCGATCAGTTGTGGCACCAAGGTCTTGTGGCCAGCCGCTTGCGAGCTAACTCCCACGACGTGCACATCATTTTCGATCGCTTGGCGAGCTGCCTCGGCGGGGGTCTGGAACATCGGGCCAACATCGACATCAAAACCAATATCGGCAAACGCTGTGGCGATCACTTTTGCACCGCGGTCGTGGCCATCTTGGCCCATCTTAACCACCAGCATACGCGGGCGACGGCCGTGCTGCTGCGCAAAACTATTTACTCGCTGCTGGATCGCCATAAATTCTTCATCCCCTTCATAGGCGGCGCCGTAGACACCGCTGATTGAGCGCTGTTCTGCTTTGTGACGACCCCAATGCTTTTCTAATGCATCTGATATTTCACCGACTGTGGCGCGAGC
>JBELGO010000149.1:0-2952 GCA_042091915.1 SAR92 clade bacterium
GGAAGTTAAACGGGGTAATCCCCGCAACCACGCCGAGCGGCTGCATATCACTCCAAGAGTCAATATCTGGGCCCACATTGCGACTGTAGTCACCCTTCAACAGCTCTGGAGCACCTGCAGCGTACTCTACATTTTCTATACCGCGCTGCAGTTCACCCAGTGCATCGTGGAGTACTTTGCCGTGCTCATCAGTGATCAGTTCACACAGCTCATCCGCGTGAGCTTCGAGCAGTGACTTTAATGCAAACATCACTCGAGCACGTCTCAGCGGCGGTGTTGCACGCCAGCTTGGGTAAGCCGCCTGGGCGGTCTCTATGGCCAGCTCTAGTGTAGCGGGTTGTGCTAGCGCAACGCTCCCAGTCACTGCTCCGCTAGCGGGGTTGTAGAGCGGCTGCTGTACGCCGCTATCGACTAGTATTTTCCCGTTAATCAGGTGTCCAACAGTTTTGTTACTCATAATGCAGTTCCAATCGTTCAGTTAAATTTCACGCAGTGTCTGGCCTAAAGCTTCAATTAAAGCGGAGAGCTCGTCATCAGTGCTAGCAAAAGGCAAACCCAGTTGTAGCGTGTCGCCGCCGTAGCGCACGTAGTAGCCTTTCTCCCAGAGTTTCATAGCTGCCTCATAGGGGCGCCGCGCAGGCTCACCAGGATAACTTGTCAGAGTAATGCCGGCGGCACTGCCGCAGTTGCGAATGTCCGCCACATTGGGCAGACCGCGCAGCGAATGGACCGCGTCCTCTAATTTGCTCGCCAGCTGCGCAGATTGGGCAAACATCCCCTCGCCCTGTAACAGCTCTAAGCTGGCCAACCCGGCGGCACAAGCCAGTGGATGGGCAGAATAGGTATAGCCGTGTGGCAGTTCTACCATGTAATCGGGACCACCCTGCTCCATAAAGGTGTCGTAAATCTCTTGCTTGGCAATAACCGCACCCATCGGCACTGCACCGTTAGTCAACTGCTTAGCCACATTGATCATATCCGGCACCACACCAAAAGCCTCCGCACCCGTCGCGGCGCCGAGACGACCAAAGGCCGTGATAACCTCGTCGAAGATCAACAGGATCTGATGTTTGTCACAGATCTCGCGCAACCGTTGCAGGTAACCCACCGGCGGTGGCAACACACCCGCCGACCCGGCCATCGGCTCGACAATCAGTGCAGCAATATTGCTGGCATCGTGCAGCCCAATCAGCTCTTCAAGCTGGTCTGCCAAGTGAGCACCGTGCTCTGGCAGACCGCGGGCAAAGAGGTTTTCAGGCAGCAAGGTGGATGAGAGGTGATCCGCTTCAACCGCATGTCCATACAGGGCTCGGTTACCAACAATACCGCCGACACTGATGCCGCCAAAATTCACTCCATGGTAGCCCTTGATTCGCCCCAACAACTTGGTCTTTGACGCCATACCGCGCTTGCGCCAATAAGCGCGTGCAATTTTCAAAGAAGTATCGGCACTCTCTGAGCCAGAGCCGGTATAAAAAACTCGATTGAGTCCGGCGGGCATCAAATCAACAATGCGCTCAGCTAACTCAAATGCCTTTGGGTGTCCAAATTGGAAGGTAGGAGAAAAATCCAGTTGCCCCGCTTGTTTAGCTATCGCCTCGGCTATTTTGGGCTGGCTGTGACCCATGCCGCAGGTCCACAAACCTGACAGCCCATCAAAAATCTTTCGACCATTACCGTCGAACAAATAGTGCCCCTCTGCTCCAACCACCATTCTCGGGTTGGCTTTGAACTCGCGGTTGCCGGTCGAGGGCATCCAGTAATAATCGAGACTCTGTCCCTGCCACTGTGCAGTCTCTGCAACCGGATGGTGTGCAGCCACTTTGCCGGGAGACTTAATTTTATTGATCAGCTGTTTAAACATGCCTGGCCCTTTCACGTTGTTATGGCGCTAGTTTAGGGGTCGGCTTAAGTTTGATAAATAATATATTTTGCGAGTATAGTTTCATATTTATCAAACTTTAACCGACAACCCCAAAGTGGCTTTATATGCATTCTCAGCGACCTCCGGCCAAGCTTGGTCAAGTCAGTGACACCGAACTGCGTCTATTGCGCGTATTTCGCGCAATTGTTGAAAGTGGTGGTATCAGCGCCGCAGAACCAGAGTTAGGGATTGGTCGCTCGACCATTAGCCGGCAACTTAAAGAGCTCGAAGAGCGCCTCGGAGTGGCGCTATGCAACCGCGGTAGAGCTGGGTTTAGCTTAACCGCCGAGGGCGGCCAGATCTACCAGTCGACATTGACGCTGCTCGGCGCTCTGGATAGTTTTCGCGCCGAGGTCGCCGATACTCAGCGCCAACCGGCTGGGCGGCTCAACTTGGCGATTTTTGAGAAATCGCTCGGCAACCCCGATGCGGCTATAGAGTTGGCGATTGCCCGTTTTACGGAACGCGCGCCGCGAGTGGATCTGCATGTCTACGGCGGCACAGTAGCAGAGATAGAGAGCGGTGTGATTGATGGCAAATACCACATGGGTATTGTTCCCACCCACCGCTTGGCAACCGGTTTAGATTACTCGGTGCTTTTTGAGGAGCAGATGTGGCTCTACTGCGGCTCTCGCCACCCGCTGTTTACAGACGCAGAGAGTGTATCTCCAGAGGAGATTTTCCAACAGCGCTACGCCGGCTTGGGTTACCACTCACCCAACTTTGAAAACAGCCACCGCCTCGGCCTCAAGCGCAGCGCTACCGCCTACGACCAAGAGGCTATCGCTTCTTTGATTCTCTCCGGGGCGTATATCGGCTTTCTACCCGAGCACTTTTCCCTGCCGTTTGTGCGCGATGGTAATCTCGCCCCTTTGGCGCAGCAGAGTTTCAGTTACCGCTGCCAGTTTGCCGCCGCAGTGCGCAGCGGCAAACGCCCGCCTAGATTAGTAACCGCCATGCTGGAAGAGTTAATGGCGGCACACAAGCGCAACAGGATTAGTTAGGGAAGGTCGTCTACCAGTTCGCCC
>JBELGO010000150.1:0-2912 GCA_042091915.1 SAR92 clade bacterium
GTCCACACATTGCAACTTATTCGCAATATACGCCGTCTAGTCCGCCCAGAGGTGGCCGAGAAGTTTCCAATCAGTTCGCACATCTATAAAAGCCTGCCAAAACCTGAGCTGCTTATTATTGCAGCCCTTTACCACGATATCGCCAAAGGCCGCGGCGGCGATCACAGCAAACTGGGCATGGTTGATACTGAGGACTTTGGTCGTCGACACGGTCTCACCGAGCAAGAAATTGCGCTCACCTGCTGGCTGGTAGAAAACCACCTGCTAATGTCTACCGTCTCACAGCGAGAGGACATCTCAGATCCCGACGTGGTACACAAATTCGCATCGACTGTCGGCAACCGACGCCGCCTAGAAATGCTCTATGTGCTCACTGTCGCTGACATTAACGCCACCAACCCCAAGCTCTGGACTGACTGGAAAGGGTCGCTGATGCGCGATCTCTACTTTGAGACCAAGCGCGCCTTGCGCCGCGGCCTCGAGCAGCGCGCCGATCGCGCAGAGTGGGTGGCGGACAGCAAACAGGCGGTGCGCGAGATGCTCCAACAGCGCAGCATTGACGAAGCCACGGCGGCAGAGATATGGCGAGACATTGGCGACGAATTTTTCTTGCGCGAAAAGGCCTCCCATATCGCCGACTTTACCGCTGCAGTGATTGCCCAAACCGACAGCAACCAGCCGGCTATCCTATTGCGCGATGTCGGCGATGAAGTGCCGGTGGCCACGCAAGTGTTTATCCACAGCCGCGGACAGAAGAATATCTTCGCTATCGCCGCAGCGACCTTTGATCAACTCGCCATTACTATTCAAGATGCTCGTTTGCAGACCACCAATGATGATCGCGCCTTCGACGTTTTCTATCTGCTTGACGAGAATGGCCGACCCTTCGCCACTAACCAAGCTTTAAGTCAGCGGGTAGAGCAAGCTCTAACCAGCGCCATTAAAGCGCCCGATTCGGCTCGTTTTGACGTCAACAGACGCACCTCGAGGCAGCTCAAGCAGTTTGCCTGGAGCACTCGAGTCACGCTCTCTAACGATATAGAGTCCAATACCACGGTGCTCGAGGTAGTGACTCCCGATCGCCCCGGCCTGCTCGCCCACTTGGCGCAGATTTTCTTGCGTTTTCGTTTGCGCGTACTCAACGCCAGGATTGCCACGCTCGGCGAGCGAGTTGAAGATATTTTCTACCTCACCGATGAAGACCACCAGCCACTGGTAGATCTGGCGCTCTGCGAAAAACTGCGCGAGACCATCTGCACCGAACTGGACAACCGCAATCGACAAGATGCTGATGCCTCCGCAGCTCAGCGCAGTGTGACACTATAGGAACCGCTGTGAATACACGCTTAGAGACCCTTCACCCCTACCCGTTTGAAAAACTCCGCGCGCTCAAAGCAGCAGTTACTGCGCCGACCGAGCTAGAGCACATCCCACTCTCAATTGGCGAGCCACAACACGCAGTGCCTGACTTTGTCAGCCCTGTCTTGCAACAACAGAGCCACCTGCTGGGCCGCTACCCAACGACCAAAGGGAGCCTGGCGTTGCGCGAGACTATCGCTGAGTGGCTGTGCCGACGCTTTAATCTAAACGCCAACCAAGTTGATCCCGAGCGGCATCTACTACCGGTTAACGGCACCCGCGAAGCGCTTTTTGCTTTTAGCCAAACAGTCATCGACTGCAGCGCCAACCGTCAGCCGGTAGTCGTCAGCCCCAATCCGTTTTACCAGATCTACGAAGGCGCGGCACTGCTTGCTGGAGCCGAAGTGGTTTTCGTCGACGCACAAGCCGAGCATGATTTTATTCCACAGCTGCAAAATATACCCGAAGCTGTTTGGCAGCGCTGCCAGCTGCTGCACCTGTGTAGCCCCGGCAATCCCACCGGTGCTGTCATGAGCCTCCAAGATTACGCACTCGCTCTGGAATTAGCCGATCGCTACGACTTTGTTATCGCCAGCGATGAGTGCTACTCAGAGCTCTACAGAGACGAGCAGCACCCGCCACTCGGCTTGCTCGACGCTTGCAATCAGCTGGGCCGCGATGATTTCAAACGCTGCGTGGTCTTCCACAGCCTCTCCAAGCGCTCCAACTTGCCCGGCTTGCGCTCCGGTTTTGTCGCCGGCGACGCGCAGTTACTGGAGCAGTTTTTGCTTTATCGCACCTACCACGGCTGCTCAATGAGCGAGCTTAGCCAACAGGTCTCTCAAGCCGCGTGGAGCGACGAACAGCATGTATTGACCAACCGCGATCTGTATCGCGCCAAGTTTGCCGCTGTTTCCACTATATTGGCCCCACACTTAGAGTTTAATCTACCCGCAGCAGGCTTCTATTTATGGCCAGAAACACCCATCGATGACTGCGATTTTGCGCAGCAGCTATTCGCACAACAAAACGTCACCGTACTGCCCGGGCAGTATTTATCGCGCCCCGCTGCCAATGGCGACAACCCTGGCGCCAAGCGAGTGCGCCTAGCGCTAGTGGCCGAGCTTGATCACTGCATTGAGGCCGCTGAGCGCATCGCACAATTCTGTCAACGATTGGGCTGAACCGATGCTAAAACAGCAGCGCGCCGATTACATCGCCCAGCGTCTCGATGAGCTCTATCCAGAGACGCCGGTGCCGCTAGATCACTGCGATCCCTACACCCTTTTGGTGGCCGTACTACTGAGTGCTCAATGCACCGATGAACGAGTTAACCAGATCACGCCCACACTGTTTGCGTTGGCTGATAACCCCTTTGATATGGCTCAACAAGAGGTCGATGCCATCTATCAGATCGTTCGACCCTGCGGGCTGGCACCGCAAAAATCTAAAGCCATTCACCGCCTCTCTGAAATACTTATCGAGCAATACAATGGCGAAGTGCCGGCAGATTTAACCGCACTGGAACAACTACCAGGCGTGGGCCACAAGAC
>JBELGO010000151.1:0-2793 GCA_042091915.1 SAR92 clade bacterium
GCTCTGCGATCTGAGCAGCGGCTTGCGGTGCGGCGAGCGGGTCCATCGAGGCCATCAATAACTGGCCTGGGCGAACTCGTGCCAAATCAGCTTCGCTGTTGACGCTGTTGGCACCAAAACCTTGCACCTGTAAAACAATCTCAGCGTTGGCGAACAGTGCATCGCGGTCGTCGCTGAGCTGTGCTCCAGATTCTAGATAGGCCGTATCTGGATAACCAGCAGCATCGCCTGCCCCCGCTTCAACAACCACTTGGTGGCCGCGTGCCGTTAGAGCGGCTACGTTAGCTGGCACCATCGCCACGCGGTTTTCACCGGGCGCGATCTCTTTTGGAATTCCGATATTCACACTTAACTCCCCTGAACAGAAGGCCCAAAATGGGCAGAGAGACACTGCCGCAGCAGCCCCTTAAATAATTCTTTCAAACTGAGTGGCTCTAACATTTACTATACTATAGCCATATACGACTAAAGGTTAACGTAACGGCAGCCACAAAAAAAGGCACAAAATAGCTATTATTCGCAACCCTTATAGTGTTGCTATCAATAATCAGCCTGTGTTATGTGGCTTAAATAAAGAAGAGAAATCAGTGGCTGCGGGCAATCGAGAAGTCAGCCAGCTGCGCCAAAACGGTTTTTTGTTGGCTATCGGGCAGTGCCGCGAGCGCCCGTTTTGCTTTGACTACTTGGTCATTCGCCGCAGCGCGGCAGTAATCCACTGCCCCACTACTGTTTACTGCAGCGACAATATCGGCAAAACGCTCAGCCGATTTATCCGCAATTGCCTCGCTGATTAATGCCGCCTGATCATCACTGCCATTGTCGCGGGCATAAATAAGTGGCAGGGTCATCTTGCCCTCGGCCAGGTCGTCGCCAAGAGATTTGCCAATCTCCTCTTCACTGCCGCAATAGTCGAGCAGGTCGTCAACAATTTGAAAGGCGTTGCCGAGATGGCGGCCATAGTCGCGTAAGGCTTGACGTTGCTGATCTGTTGCTGAAGAGATGCATCCACCCAGCTCGGCGGCCGCTTCGAACAACCTCGCAGTTTTTTTATAGATAACCGAGTAGTAAGCCGGCTCCGCCAACTTTCCATTGCCGGCATTGACCAACTGCTCGACCTCGCCTTCCGCGATAATATTGGTGGCATCGGCCATTACCTGCATGATCTCCAGATCGCCGAGCTCAACCATCATTTGAAACGCGCGCGAGTAGATAAAGTCGCCCACCAATACACTCGGCGCATTGCCCCACTCGGCATTGGCCGTTTTGCGACCCCGGCGCATAGTAGAGAGATCGACAACATCGTCATGCAAGAGTGTCGCGGTGTGAATAAACTCGACGATCACAGCTGCGGCTATATGCTTGTCGCCGCGGTAACCGCAGGCCATTGCAGATAGCAGAGCCACCACAGGGCGCAACCGCTTGCCGCCGCCATCGACGATGTAGTGTCCGATATTCTCGACCAGATCGACATCGGAGTGCAGTCGAGCCACGATCATTTGATTAACGGCGGCAAACTCTTGCTCTACTGCAGCGTGAAAAGAAGACATTTTAGCGACAAAACCTTAGAAAAGAGGCGCGAATGCTAGGCAGAGCGAAGCATTCTGTCAACTGAAAACTACCCGCGAATACCCGCGCATGGCCAGGCAAAGTTACACTGAAAGTTGCTGCCAACCCCCTTTGTCGGTACGATTCACCCTTTACAGCTAACCGATGCGAACCATTCCATGACATTTATCCCCCAGAGTTCATACAACAAAGAAGAAATCCTCTCCTGCAGCAACGGCGAAATGTTCGGCCCCAGCAACGCTAAACTGCCAGCGCCTGACATGCTGATGATCGATCGCATTGTCACTATCAACAATAACGGCGGCAGTGCCGGCTTAGGGGAGATTGTCGCTGAGCTCGATATCCGTGAAGACCTTTGGTTCTTCGGCTGCCACTTTAAAGATGACCCTGTTATGCCGGGCTGCCTCGGCCTCGATGCCCTCTGGCAACTGGTCGGCTTCTTTTTAGTCTGGAACGGCAATAAAGGACTTGGCCGCGCACTGGGCGCCGGCAACGTAAAGTTTTTTGGCCAAATTTTACCGACAGCCAAAAAAGTGACTTTTAAACTCGACATCACTCGCCTTATCCAGCGCAAGTTGGTGATGGGTATTGCCAATGGCAGCGTTGAGGTTGATGGCCGCGAGATCTACTCGGCAGAAGATCTTAAAGTGGGCCTGTTCGAAAATACCGACAATTTCTAAATCGTTTTATTGTATTCATAAGCTGGGCACAACCGGCTTACAAAATTATAAAGAGGATTCTCCATGAGAAGAGCTGTGATCACCGGTCTGGGCGTTGTCTCATGCCTGGGCAACGACCGCGAAACTGTTACTCACGCCCTGCGCAATAGCCTCTCGGGCATTCGCTTTCGCCAAGATTTTGCCGATGCAGGTTTGCGCTGCAATGTCGGCGGTGTTTTGGACCTCGATCTCAAAGAGCACATTGACCGCAAAATTCTGCGCTTTATGGGCCCTGCCGCTGCTTACGGTTTTATCTCTGCCGAGCGTGCCATAGCGGACGCTGGCCTCAGTGAAGAGCTAGTCTCCAACCTGCGCACCGGCTTGGTCATGGGTTCTGGCGGCGTCTCTGGTGAGATGTTCACAGAGACCATCGATGTTATGCGCGAGCGCGGCATCAAGCGCGCAGGCCCCTACCGCGTCACTCAAATTATGGCCAGCAATGTCTCTGCCTGCGTTGCAACACCACTGAAAATCAAAGGGGTGAACTACAGCATCTCCTCAGCTTGTG
>JBELGO010000152.1:0-2748 GCA_042091915.1 SAR92 clade bacterium
GCCAAGGGGATCGAAGAGTCAGCAAGGCGCAAGTGGCAGGGCTGGTCTTCTTCATGGTTTGTATTAGACAAGAATACTGATGAGGGCTTGTCAAAGCTTAATTTGCCATCTGGCTTGCGGTAGCTGATCGGCTTTGCGTCGGCGGCCTTGACTAGAGTTTCATGGTCGGGCTTCATATCCTTTAAGGTCCAAGGCAGTTTGCCATTGAAGATATTAATATCTACAAAAGCGTAAGCAGATCCGATGATGTTGCCCCACTTATGCTGAGCCGGACCGAAGTTGCGTTGCATGTGCAACTCTTTGTATGCCCATGAGTTTTTGAAATTACTGTCCATTTCTTCGAGCAGGTCGTTGCTGCGATCCGCATTGAGGGCCGCTGCGACAGTCTCTGCGGCAACCAGACCGCTCTTCATGGCGGTGTGAGAACCTTTGATCTTGGCGAAGTTTAGCGTGCCAGCGTCACAGCCGATAATCAGGCCGCCGGGGAAAGCCATTTTTGGCAGTGCCTGAACGCCACCTTTGACCAGCGCGCGAGCGCCGTAAGAGAGCCGCTCGCCACCCTCGAGGTATTTAGCAAATTTTGGGTGGTGCTTGAGACGCTGGAATTCATCAAACGGGCTGACGTGCGGATTGGTATAGGAGAGATCCGTAATCAAACCGACAACCACTTGATTGTCCTCTATGTGGTAGAGAAAACTGCCGCCGGAGGAACCGCTCTCGCTGAGCGGCCAACCGGCCGAGTGGACAACCAAGCCAGGTTGATGTTGCTCGGGAGGAATGCTCCACAACTCTTTGATACCGATACCGTAATGCTGTGGAGTGCAGCCCTCGTCGAGCTTGTAGTTGGCAATTAAAGACTTGCCGAGATGACCGCGGCAACCTTCAGAGAAAATTGTGTAACGACCGATCAGCTCCATCGACGGTACGTAGCTATCTTTTTGCTCACCGTTAACGCCGACGCCCATCTCGCCGGTAATAATGCCGCGCACTTCGCCGCCTTCACCGTAAAGCACCTCAGCAGCAGTAAAGCCCGGGAAAATCTCGACGCCTAACTGCTCAGCTTGCTCAGCGAGCCAACGACAGAGGTTGCCCAAGCTAATTATGTAGTTACCATCATTGTGCATGGTTTTGGGTGCAAACAAACCCGGCACTTTGATACCTTTCTCGGCACCCGTCAGTACAAAAATATCGTCCTGTACGACTGGGGTATTGAGTGGTGCGCCGAGCTCTTTCCAATCCGGAAACAATTCATCTAGTGCGGTTGTTTCAAATACAGCTCCCGAGAGGATGTGCGCTCCCACTTCGGAACCTTTCTCAACCACCACAACGGATGTATCTGGGCGCTCTTGTTTAATTTTACATGCAGCCGAGAGCCCTGCAGGGCCGGCACCGACGATGACAACATCGTACTCCATTGAATCTCTTTCCACGCTGATCTCCTTTGGTCTAATAGCGTGATTTTACCGCTTTATATTAGCTGCGTGTCAATTATCGCGGCCTTATATACCTGTATCTTACTAGCTTTAATCGACTGCATAGTCGCATTTTTAGGCGGCATATAGGATAATTGCGTGAACCATTGGCCACCAACAGTGTTGATTTGTCAGCGGTCAGGCGGCATCATTCCGCATCAATTTAAAGGCCATACGGCTTTATTACTGGCGCTGGTTTAACCGCCGCTTTTGTTCAATAAAAGAAGGAATAGCCATGAAAGTGTTAGTCGCGGTAAAACGTGTAGTCGACTACAACGTTAAAGTGCGGGCCAAATCTGACGGTTCTGATGTCGAGCTGAACAACGTCAAAATGTCCATCAACCCATTCTGCGAAATCGCAGTGGAAGAGGCTGTGCGCTTAAAGGAAAAGGGCGTAGTGACCGAGGTGGTCGCTGTCTCTATTGGTGCGACCCAATCTCAAGAGCAAATTCGCACTGCTTTAGCACTGGGCGCCGACCGTGGCATCTTGGTTGAAGCAGAAGGTCGTTTAGAGCCCTTGGCAATCGCCAAGTGCTTGAAGGCTGTAGTCGACAAAGAAGAGCCACAACTTGTGCTGCTCGGCAAACAAGCCATCGACGGCGACAACAACCAAACTGGGCAAATGCTCGCAGCTTTAATGGGTGCAGGGCAGGCGACTTTTGCCTCTGAGCTGACCCTGGATGCCGATGGCGCCAAAGTCACTCGCGAAGTAGATGGCGGCCTACAAACTCTAGCGCTAACTTTGCCAGCGGTTGTCACCACTGACTTGCGCCTTAACGAGCCGCGCTACGCTTCGCTGCCCAATATTATGAAAGCTAAGAAGAAACCTCTTGATGTAACAAACGCAGCCGAGCTTGGCGTTGATGTCGCCCCGCGCACCGAGCAGCTCAGCGTAGAGCCGCCAGCTGAGCGCGCAGCAGGCATCAAAGTAGCAGACGTTGGTGAGCTGCTAGACAAACTCAAAAATGAAGCGAAGGTGATCTAAATGAGCGTACTAGTTTTAGCCGAACACAATAACCAAAGCCTAAACGCAGCCACCCTCAACGCTGTTACCGCAGCGCAACAGATCGATGGCAGCGTAGATATCCTTGTCGCAGGTAACGGCTGCCAAGCTGTTGTCGATGCAGCGGCCCAGGTTGCCGGCATTGGCAAAGTACTGCTGGCCGACAACGTTGCTTATGAGAACGCTCTCGCAGAGAGTATCGCACCGTTGCTGGCCGAACTTGCCGCCAATTACAGCCATGTTTTGGCAGCTGCAACCACTACCGGTAAAAAT
>JBELGO010000153.1:0-2742 GCA_042091915.1 SAR92 clade bacterium
AAAGTGCTGCTCTATGACAGTGGTGCCCGCTACGGCGAGCTATTCAATATGGGCAGCGCTGTGGTGGTGCCTTTTTTGCAGCGCCGGGGTTATCAGCGAGTAGAGCGTATTTTGATAAGCCATGGCGATAATGACCATGCCGGCGGCCTCACTGGATTGCTGCAGGTCTATCCAGAAGCACAACTGTTGCTGCCCGAAAACCTACGGTCTGCTTACAGCGGCGCACAGAGTTGTCAAAAGGCGCTCTCTTGGCAGTGGGGCGATGTGGAGTTTCATACGCTGGAAAATAGTGGCGATGCCAAGTCGAACAATAACTCCTGCCTGCTGATAGTGAAATGGCAGGGGATCAAATTGTTATTGCCCGGGGATATCGAGCGCCGAGCCGAGCAGAAATTGATTGGCCAAAGAGAACTTATCGGCCCAACGGATTTGTTGCTGGCCCCGCACCACGGCAGTAAAACTTCCTCTAGTAGAGAGTTTCTCAACCTGCTCGACCCGGCAATCGTGATTTTTTCTGCGGGTTGGAACCACCACTACGGCCATCCTCATCCGCAAGTGGTCGCCCGTTATCGCCAAATCGGCAGCCAAATATACTCAACCGGAATTGGGGGAGCTATAACAGTCACTTGGACCTCAGCAGGCCAGCCAGAGGTGGTCAGTGCGCGCGCCGGTTGGTCGCCGTGGTGGCGCTACTGAGGGGCTAGCGCTCACGGTAAAGCCTGATAAACTGATCACCCATAAAAATGTGCCAGTTAACGGCAAATAAGAATTACTTACGTAGAAGCGAGCCCGATGTCGACAGAACAATCGCCCCCACAAGCAGAGAGTGCCGAACAGCAACAACGCGGTGGCGCCGAGACCTATTTGCGGCTGCTGCGTTATACCGGCCGCTACTGGCTGATCTTCTTAATTGGTACGCTGGGATGGCTGTTGCACAGTGCTGCAGAGATCGCATTTGTCGATCTGATGGGGTACATCACCGATGTGATTGCGCAAAATAGCTCTGATGCCGCTCCGGCTGCTGAACGCTCAGCGCTGCCTGAAGGAGGTTTTATTGCCTCATTGGGTCAGAGCCTATTCCCCGAGGCGTTGTCTGATCACTACTGGCTGGTTATACCGGCATCTCTTTTTGTCATTGCACTGGTTCGCGGCATTGGTTACCTGATTGGCTCTTACGGCTTGGCCTATGTCTCTAACCATCTGGTCCACTCCCTGCGAGTCGATCTGCTGACTAAATTTCTCTATCTGCCATTTCGTTTTTTCGATGCCTCGATGGGCGGGCACCTAGTCTCCACGGTGACTTACAATGTCGCGCAGGTTACTGCCGCGGGTACTAAAGCGGTAAAAACTATTCTCCAGCAAGGCAGTATGGTGATTGGCTTTATGGCTTATCTGCTCTACTTGAACTGGAAGTTGACGCTGATTTTCCTTGCGGTTATCCCGTTCATCGCCTGGCTGGTCAAATTTGTCAGTCGCCGATTTCGCACATTGAGTCATCGTATCCAAGCTTCGATGGGTGATTTAACCCACGTTACCCATGAGGTGGTGAACGGTTACGAAGAGGTGCGAATGTTTGGTGGCAGCGGCAGTGAGACTGAGCGCATGTACAAAACCAGTATCGCCAACACCCGTCAGAACATGAAGATGGCGCTGGCCGAAGGGATAAGTAACCCCACTGTGATGCTGTTAGTTTCCAGTGCCTTTGGCGCCATTATCGCGGTGATGTTACACCCTTCGATGTTAAGCGAAATGACTGCGGGGAATTTTTTCTCGTTCCTGATAGCCTCAGGGATGCTGATTAAGCCAATACGGGCGCTCACCGAAGTCAATTCCGTAGTGCAGCGTGGTATTGCTGCAGCTGAATCGATATTTGATGTGCTCGACAGCGAGCAAGAGCTCGACGAGGGCAGTGTCGAAAAAAGCCAAGTTAAAGGGCGATTTGTTTTTGATGATGTCTCTTTTCGTTACTGCAATTCAGATCGCGATGTCCTCAATCAGATCAGTTTCAGTGTAGAACCGGGCGAAAGCATTGCTCTGGTCGGCTCTTCGGGTGCTGGCAAGACCACCCTGGTGAGTCTGATTCCGCGTTTTTACAACCATACCGGCGGCACGATTACTTTAGATGGTGTGCCCATTGACTCCTATACGCTACAAAACCTGCGCAGCCACATCGCTCTGGTGAGCCAGCGCGTGACACTTTTCAACGATACCATTTACAACAATATCGCTTACGGTGAACTGGCCGGAACCCCGCTGGAGAAAGTTCGCGAGGCTGCGCGCTTCGCCTATGCAGATGAATTTATTGAAGGGCTAGAAAACGGCTATGAGACACTGGTTGGCGATGATGGTGTGATGCTCTCCGGTGGACAGCGCCAGCGCATAGCAATAGCTCGGGCACTGCTCAAAGATGCGCCGATATTAATTCTTGATGAAGCTACCTCTGCGCTCGACACGGAATCTGAGCGCCATATCCAAGCCGCTTTAGAACAGTTGATGAAAGGCCGCACCACCTTCGTTATTGCCCATCGCCTCAGTACTATTGAGAGTGCCGACAGAATTTTGGTGGTCGAAGAGGGGACTCTGGTCGAATCTGGCAGCCACCAGCAGCTACTCGATGCACAGGGCCGTTATGCTCAGCTTCACGACACGCAATTCAATGGTGCCAAAAGCGCGCTGCAGGCTAACGCGTAACCGTGTCTCTGTTACCTAAAAGCCTCTCCAACCTCTGATGCGTGGCTTCTT
>JBELGO010000154.1:0-2707 GCA_042091915.1 SAR92 clade bacterium
TAACCCGACTCAATGACTTTGCCGTCTCCTGCAGCGAACACCGGCGTGCCGGTCGGTGCGGCATAGTCGACGCCGCGATGGGCTTTAATTTTTTTATGGATAGGGTGTTTGCGGCGCAAATTAAAGCCTGAGCTAATACGGAAAACATCCAGCGGCGCGCGCAAGAAAGCCTTGCGCATGCTAACCCCGTCTGCCGAGTAGTACGAGGCGCTGCCGTCGCTGTCCTCAAAGCGCACGGCGCTATAGACCTTGCCGCGGTTGACGAAGCGGGCGGCGAGAATATTGCCGCTGCCCAAAAGCTCGCCGTCGAGATATTTCTCTTCATAGATCAGCGAAAAAGAGTCGCCCTCGCGGATATCAAAAATAAAGTCGATGTCCCAGCCAAAAATGTTGGCCAGTTCCATAATAATGCGGTCCGGCAGCTGCGCGCGCTGGCCGGAGAGAAACAGCGAGTCGTCGATAACGCCGCGGCGCAGGGTCGTCAAAATCTCGGGCTCGCGAACAACACTGCGGTGGCTGTAGCTGCCGCTATTGAGAACAAAATGTTCGCTGGTGAGAGCATCTTTGGCATAGAGCAGTTGCTCAAGCTGGCCCTCTTTATTAATCAGCGCCTTAATAGTCTCGCCGGGGATAAGCTTGCGCAGCTGCTTGCCACCGCTACTTTTCTCTAACAGATAGGTAGTGCGGCTGCTGATGCCCCAGCGGTTTAAAAGCCGCGAAAGGCTGTCGCCATTGCGCACTTGTGTCTCGCGCCAGAGCGGTTCTGCCTGTGTGGAAGAGTCGGCAACAACTGGCGCTGCTGGCTGTGTCGTCTCTGCTGCCGCTGGCGGCATCGGGGCTTCGGGCGGGTTGCTCTGTGTCGGCAGCTCTATGCTTTCGATGAGGGTGTCGGGGGCCTCAACGGTTTTGCTCGCTTGCAGTGAAAAGAGAACAACAAAAAAGCTCGCTAACGCTACAGGGAGTGCGGCGCGGCGGTTAAAAATACGCCGCCAGTCGATTCCGTGCAGCTGAGTTTGCAGCGGCAGCCAGACACGACTATTCCACAGCGACAACCACTGTTGTCGTCGCGGCGGTCGATTCCTGCTCGCCATACTCATGTCAGCTTTTATACCCCTACGAATTATGTTGGCGAGTTTACCGCAGCATGGCAGTTAAGCCCAGCCTAGAGATGGCTGCTAAGTCGCGGGCTCCAAGATCGCAGATCTACCAATTTGAGTGTCCAGTGTGTAGAGTTGCACGCCTGTTTGAATCAGCCGGACTCTTGCTGGCGGCTAATAAAGATAAAGGAACACGCGGTGACTGCAGACCAATTAATAGATGACTTACAAGCGCGCGGCTTAATCGCCCAGATGTCCTCCGAGGAGGCGTTGCTCGAGCACTTGCAACAGCCGCGCACACTCTACTGCGGCTTTGATCCGACCGCGGACAGTTTGCATCTCGGCCACTTGGTGCCGCTGCTGGTTCTCAAACGCTTTCAGCAAGCGGGCCACACCCCGATTGCTCTGGTTGGGGGCGCCACCGGATTAATTGGCGATCCCAGCTTTAAAGCTGCCGAACGCCAGCTGCAGACGGCCGAGGTCATTTCGGGCTGGGCCGACAGGATTAAGGCGCAAGTCAGTCAGTTTATCGATTTCGACTGTGCCGATAATGCCGCTATTGTTGCTAACAACCTCGATTGGACCGCTGACATGAGTGTGCTCGACTTCCTCCGCGAAGTGGGCAAGCATTTCTCGGTTAATAATATGATCGCCAAAGAGTCGGTCAAGCAGCGTATCGATCGCGAGGGCAGTGGTATCTCTTTCACGGAGTTTTCCTACTCGCTACTGCAGGGGCTCGATTTTGCCGAGCTCAATCGACGCCACAGCTGCACTGTGCAGGTGGGTGGCAGCGACCAGTGGGGCAATATTGTCAGCGGTATCGATCTGGCGCGCCGCCAAAATCAGCAGCAAGTTTTCGGGCTAACCGTGCCGCTGATTACCAAAGCGGACGGCACTAAGTTTGGAAAGACAGAGTCGGGCGCAGTCTGGCTCGACCCCGCTAAAACCAGCCCGTACAGTTTCTACCAGTTTTGGCTCAATGTCGCCGATGCCGATGTCTACAAGTTCTTGCACTACTTCACCTTTTTGCCGGTAGAGCAGATCGCCCAAATCGAGGCGGACGATGCCGCCGCAGAGGGCAAGCCGCAAGCGCAGCGTCTGCTCGCAGAGCAAGCGACAGAGTTAGTACACGGTGTAGCGGGGCGCGCAGCAGCCGAGCGGATAACCTCGGCGCTGTTCAGCGGTGAGTTGGATGGCCTATCGGCGGCAGATTTTGAGCAGTTGCAGCAAGACGGTCTGCCCAGCGCCGATATTAGCGGGCGCGACTTGGCCGACCAGCCACTCACTTCGCTGCTGACTGAGCTGGGTCTCGCGAAGGCGGGCAAAGAAATCAAAGATGCACTGGGGCGCAACGCTGTCTTGGTCAACGGGCGCGCTCTGTCGATGGCCGACAACATGGCCGCACTAGAGGTGTTTGCGCAGAGTCATGCCCTGCACGGGCGCTACTACTTGGTTAAATTAGGGCGAAAAAAATACTTGCTGGTGACTCGCGGCGGCTAGCCCGCACCCTTAGCAAGGGAGTGTGACAATTTATTTACCTTTTTTGATCAACTTAGGTTGACACTTTCTGGCGCGGCGCTATGATGCGCGTCCCGACAACGAACCGCCTA
>JBELGO010000155.1:0-2646 GCA_042091915.1 SAR92 clade bacterium
CAGTCGACTCATAATCGATTGGTCGTAGGTTCAAGTCCTACTGGGCCCACCATTCCATCTCGCCAGCGCTAAACGTGCGTCGTTCATCCCAAATAGCGCTGCGCGCGAACGACATTAAAACGCTGCTCAAGGATTCATCAATGTCATTTATTCGCTTTGTGCTCGGCCGACTTATTCTGTTAATTGATTGGATCACTTCACCGCGCAGCCCCAAACGCACGGCAGAGGCTCAGCGAGTCATCGATAGCAGTGTGGCAGATTTAGTGCTTTATCAGTATCACGCCTGCCCCTTTTGCGTCAAAGTTCGCCGCGAGCTGAAGCGTTTGGGGGTCAATATAGAATTGCGCGACCCCAAGCGCAGTGATTCCGCGCGAGAAGAGTTGGTAAATGGCGGCGGCAAGCTCAAGGTACCTTGCCTGCGAATCGAAGGCTCTGAGACACAGTGGCTCTACGAATCGGATGCCATCATTGCCTATATCGGTCAGCGAGTAGGTTAAGAAAAATTATTTTAATTTACTCTATTCATTCTCACTGAATTTGCCCTGTCGCCCAGCTCCAAGAGAAAACTTCTGCGCCCCCGCTGTCGTCTCGCCGCTGGCAAAGGTTTCTCGGCCAAAACGGTTTTCATTGGCCAACGCCTCAATACCACTCATTCCCCACTGCTGCAGCAGAGATAGGCGGTCATTGCGCAGACAGGTCTGCGGGAAAGCCGCCAGCTGCTCGGCTAACTCGATTGCCGCTGGCAGCGCCCTACCACTCTCAACCAAACGGTTAGCCAATCCAAACTTTTCAGCTTCTTGTGCACCCACTGGGCGCCCAGTGAGTACCATATCCATCGCGCGAGACTGGCCAATTAACCGCGGCAAGCGCACCGTGCCGCCATCAATTAGCGGCACGCCCCAGCGCCGGCAAAAAACTCCAAAGGTGGCATCGTCTGCCACGACACGCAGGTCACACCAGCAAGCGAGCTCCAAACCGCCCGCTACCGCGTAACCCTCAATCGCAGCAATGACCGGCTTACTCAGTTGTAGATAACTGGGGCCCATTGGGCCACTATCATTGAGTGGATGGGGATCAGCAGACAGTATCGGCAACTGAGCAAAGGCCTCGGCACCAATCGCTTTCAGGTCGGCACCGGCACAAAAATGGCCGCCGCTACCAGTAAGCACCGCCACCTTGAGAGTCTCATCACGCTCAAAATCAATAAAAGCCGCTGCCAGCTGCCTAGACGTTGGGGAGTCCACCGCATTGCGAACCTCAGGGCGATTTAAGCTCACGACCAGTATTTCGTTGTGTCGTTCGACGATTACCGTTTGTTGCTCTCTGTCAGTCTTGCTCATCAGTCCGCACCTCTAGCCGCCATAGCCATGAATTATTATACTGTGGCAGAGCAGCTGCAAACGATGCACTGACAAAACTTGGGAGATGCGCCATGAAAAAAGCCGCCCTATTTTCTGTTTTACTTGCCAGTCTTTGGGCAATGCCTAGCTGGTGCAATGAGGAGCCTAGCATGATTATTGATGTACGCACCCCAGCCGAGTGGGCCGAGGGGCATTTAGAGTCGGCCATCCACTTAGAACTCAATGTGTTTGTCGACGGTATCGCTGCAATCGCTCCAGACAAAGAACAACAAATTTATCTCTATTGCCGCAGCGGTAATCGCTCTGGCCAGGCCAAAGATTATATGACCCGGATTGGTTACACCAACGTTATCAACGCGGGTGGCTATGAAGAGGCCGCCAAACTACTCGGTGAATCACTGGTTAAGTAGGTTTTATCTAAGCAATAAAAAAGGCCTCTAACGCAACAGCGCTAGAGGCCTTTTTTGTAGCCTACATCTCAGAATTTAGCGCTGTAGTTAACCCGCAGAGAGTTACTGCCCTCGCCTTGATCAGAGTAGCTATAACCGACGCGCACGCGCCCCGCTCCAGCACTCATAGACAAACCTAAGTCTGCACTGATAAAGCTTCCACCATCAACATAGATACCGGGCAGATGATAACTGGGGAAACCGGCGGTAGTATTTTTGACTGTAACTTGAGTGAAACCGTCTTCACTCTCATCGTTAGCAAAAATTTCCACCTGTAGAGAAACGTTGTCACTCACAAGCATTTTACCGATCACACCCAGACGCAACTGTTTGCTATCCATCTCTTGATCAGCCCACTGGTAGTTGGAGACCGCACCGCCGCTCTCCAGATAACCGTCGACAGAGCTATTGAGCATGCGCACTCCGATTGCAGGAGCCAACAGCGTCTCGCTGTCCGCCATCAAGTCGAAACCGGCCAGCAGATCGAAAGCGAGAGTTTCGCCATCGGTCTCGCCACTAGCGCGCAGCTGTTGCGGGCCGAGATTGAACGAGCGCTCAACTTCATCGTGGTTTGACAGCGCCAGCGAACCGATGCTCTCTACAAACAGGGTGTCACTGCGGTATGTGAGAGTAGCGCTAAAACCGACACTACTGCTATCAATGCTACCGCCGCTAAGATCAGTCTCTTGGTCGCCCAAGCTGATGATTCCACCGAGTGTAAGTTGCTCGCTGAGCGGCACGAAGCCACCAATGGAGAGCGAGTTGTGCTGGTCTTCTGGCATACCCGCCGCATCAATATCAGCGCTACCTAAAGCGCCAGAGATGAACCAACTCGC
>JBELGO010000156.1:0-2637 GCA_042091915.1 SAR92 clade bacterium
GAGCATAGAAAAACTGATTGCCGCTGCCAACAGTGACCCTCGCCGCGGAGCTGCGCGACACCTCCCACTGCAGCCACTTACTGTGAATGATGAAATGCGTTTGGTGTTGGCCAAGCAAGGGCTCAATTTGGCCAGTGTGCCCGAAGCTGATCGGTTCGTAAGATTGCGCCACACCGCCAATGTAAATAGTGGGGGTATGCCGGTCGATGCCACTCACGAAATCCACCCAGACAACGCAGCATTAGCGATCCGAGCAGCCCAGGTATTGCGCTTAGATCTAGCGGGAGTGGATCTATTAATTCCTGAGATATCGGTTTCCTGGCGGCACTCTAAGGCAGCTATCTGCGAGGTCAACGCGCAACCTTCAATCGGTACTATTGTGAGCTCTCATCTCTACCCTGTTTTGATCTCTGAGTTAGTTCCAGGCAGTGGACGCATCCCTGTTATTGCCGGTGTTGGGGTCGGTTCAGACGAATGGCGACAGCAGTTTGCAGAGTATTTGGCGGCCAAAGGTTTGACTCTTGGGTTCACCAGTCGTGTGCAAACTGAAATTGGCGGGCACCCAGTGGCACTCGACTTTGCGGATGATCAGCTTTCACTCTTGTGCCGCAGCCAAGCGCTGTTGCGAGACACGCAAGTGGATGTGGTTTACATCGAGATCAATAAACAGCAAGAAATAGCCGAGGGGCTAGCGTGTGACCGATTGGACATCATTGTCGCGAACGATCTGCAAGACAACGATCTGCAACAGTGGTTTGAGCGATTGGCACCCTACAGCTCAAACCAGTCTCCCACCGCCCGTTTCGCCTCTAGTGAGGCCGCGGCTATTGTCGATCGAGTGCTGCAACTCCACGAGCTCTATGCATCACCCATAGTGCTCTAGTTTGACGAGAAGGAGTACAAGTTTGGATTACTTTGCAGGTATAGCCGCCAGAATCGGTGGTGCCCAAATCAATTACCATTTTAACTTCTCGCTGCAGCACCGATATCTTTATGTGCAAACTTCGAAGTGTGCTTGTACTTATTTAAAGGCGAGTCTGACAAAGTACGAACTGCAAGACAGACAGTTTTTTGATGATAGTTATCGGCATACAAAACACGCAAAGGTTGTCGGTGATGCCCTGCACAGCGGCCCTCATCAGCCAGTTAACCGCTCCGTATTCGTTAAGCCCTATCAGCTGGGCCCAGAAGGCGTTAATCAGATTCTAAATAATGAGAGTTATTTTAAATTTGCCGTCGTCCGCAATCCTTATTCGCGAATTTTGTCAGCTTTTTTGGATACTTTTACCAACCGCAGGCCGCCGCTACTGAACGTATTGGGAGAACTCGCCGAATTGCAGAGCTGTGCCCCTCGAGAAGTAGTGATAGCCGAGGTCACTTTTGAGCAGTTTTTGGCCGCATTAGCTCTGCGAGTCGAGCGGTTGGGTTGGGGTGCTATTGATCAACACTATCGGTTGCAGAGCTACCATATAAGTGACGATATTGTCGCCTATGACCAATTGTTCCGCGTTGAGGCGTTAGACCGTCTCGAACAAGAATTTGTCTCTCGTTTTGGGCGTGGCCTGCCCCCAGCTCAGCGCGGCAGCCACACAACAGGCGCCCGAGATAAAAAGGTAGATTACTATCGCCAAGGCAGCGCCCGGGAACAAGTGGCCCAGCTTTATGCGATAGATCTACAGCGCTTTGGTTATCAGTTCGAGCTAGATTGAGCGTGTTTAACTAGCGGGCAGCCCCAACTTCACCACTAAAACGACACGCAATCCCATAAAGGCTCTCGCCAATGGCCGCGGTGCGTGTAGCGCGTTGGAGGGAAAGGTAATGATTCTGTTGCGGCGCGGTAGGGCTGATAAGGCAACATCTCCTTTGCGGTCAAAGACAACCGTTTCACCCGCCCAAGCCGGCTCCCACTTGTCGGTTAAATAAAGAACCGCAGTCTGCTCGTTTGCGCGATCGGTGTCGGTATGTGGCCAACCGTCGGTGCCAAATGTGTAGGCGTTAAAATAGAACCGCAGCATTTTGGTGCCAGCTGGTGCGCGGCCGAGTATCCAATCTTGATAGGCAGAGAGAACCTTTAAGGGGTGCTTTTTGACGTTGTCAGCTATGCACTCAGTGTTGAGCTTGTTGCCGAATCCCACTTCATGATGCCAGTAGCGTGCTGTGGGGTTGGCAGGAGTGTTCCATCCAAACTTCCAGGGCAGCCCTACCGAGGCTTTTAATAGCGGTTGGTAGATTTCGCGTGGGACAATCCCATCATGGATTGTGGCGGGCTGATTATTGAAAAGGATTTGATCGGGTGGGTTTGGCATATAAAAGTCTTTTTAGTAAACAGTTAACAGATGGTCGCCAGTTGATTAGTCTCTGTCAAGCTTGAGCCGGGTAAATACCCTAATTTTGAGTGGGGTTTATTCAAAGCCCAGGATGATTTTACCCAGGCCTACCTCATCCATGCCGCTGGCGATGTGGAGATCTAGCCCCGGTGTGGCGTTCACTTCAAGTATCGCACCGCCTGTCTGTCGCCAGCAGCTTGCAAGGTCGGTGGTCATGTAGTCTACGCCGGCGATAGTCAAACCAAACTGCATTGTCGTTTGTATCGCTAATTTGGCAACATGGTCATGGACGCGGTGGAGCACATCGAGT
>JBELGO010000157.1:0-2619 GCA_042091915.1 SAR92 clade bacterium
TGGCTGAAGAAGGTCTTCACGGCTAACTTTGAGCAGCAATAGCAAGTTGGCAGCTACATAAATAGATGAGTAGGTGCCCACCAAAACACCAAACAGCAAAGCAGCGGCAAAATTATGGATAAGCTCACCACCAAACAGATACAAAGACAACAGTACCAAAAGAGTAGTTGCCGAAGTATTTAATGTGCGCCAGAGTGTCTGCGACAATGACTCGTTAATCACATCCTCGGGTTGTGTTTTGCGCAACTTGCGAAAGTTCTCGCGCACTCGGTCAAAGACAATAATGGTGTCGTTGAGCGAATAGCCGATTACCGCCAGGATTGCCGCCAGGACAGTGAGGTCGAACTCCATCTGCGTGACAGAGAAAAAACCCAGCGTCAGGATCACATCGTGAGCCAGCGCCAAAACCGCCCCCAGCGCAAATTTGAACTGAAAACGCACGGCAACATAGAGCATTACCACGGCGAGCGCGACCAACATCCCCAGGCCACCCTCTTCGCGCAGCTCTTCGCCAATTTGTGGGCCGACATAATCGACTCTGCGCAACTCAATCTGCTCACCACCGGCAGTGAGCGCAGAGACTACCCGCTGACCGATATCCGGCTGCTGTTCTTCACTTTGTACTGCTGTCTGATCGACGACTGGGATCTCTTTTAGACGCAGCAAAACCTCAGTTTCAGCACCAAAATGGACAACTGTCGGACCATCGAAACCCGCATTCACCAGCTGAGCCCTAACGGTCTCAACCGCAGCCGGTTGTTGGTAACCCACTTCAATTTGTGTGCCGCCGGAAAAATCTAAACCCAGGTGAATACCGCGGGTCGACAACGAGACAATAGAGAGCAGAAGCAGCACGGCGGAGACGATCACCATAGCCCGACTGGGACCCATGAAGTTATAAATTTTTAACTCTTTCATCGTTATGCTCCTAAATCGACAAACGGTCGATTTTGCGACCGCCGTAGATAACATTGACCATCGCCCGGGTGACCACAATGGAGGTAAACATCGAGGTAATGATGCCCAACGACAGTGTTACCGCAAAACCTTGGACCGGCCCGGAACCAATCAGATAGAGGATCATGGCTACAATTAAGGTGGTTAAGTTGGCATCGATAATGGAGACGAAGGCGCGGTCGTAACCGGCGCTGATAGCTGCCTGGGGTTTAAGCCCGGCGTTGAGCTCTTCACGTATGCGCGAAAAGATCAGCACATTAGCATCCACCGCCATACCCACCGTCAATACAATACCGGCAATCCCTGGCAGGGTAAGAGTCGCGCCCAGTAGCGACATAAAGGCGACCAAAATCACCAGATTAAGAGACAACGCAATATTCGCATAGATTCCGAATACACGATAAACCACCAGCATAAATAGCAACACCATGCCCATGCCGATAGTGACCGAACGCACACCTAACTGGATATTTTCGGCGCCCAATGACGGCCCTATGGTGCGCTCTTCAACAATATACATCGGCGCAGCCAAAGCACCGGCGCGAAGCAACAGCGCTAATTCGGAGGATTCGCGCTGGCTATCCAGGCCGGTGATTCGAAAGCTTTTACCTAGCTGAGCTTGTACCGTAGCGAGACTGATGATGTTTTTCTCGACGAAAGGTACCGGGACCATGACCGGCTCTCCCTCATCATCTAGCCCTTTTTCCAAGCGAGTTTTGTATTCGATGAAAAGTACGCCCAAGCGTTTGCCAATATTGTCTCGGGTAGCGTGTCCCATCTGCCAACCGCCGCCGGCATCGAGCGTGATGTTAACCTGAGGACGTCCATTCTCGTCAAAACTAGAGCGCGCATCGGTGACGTTTTCACCGGTAATGATGGGCGTATTTTGCAACACCGCACTGGTAGCCGCGTCGCGGAATTTAAAGCGCTCGCCCAGAGCACTGTCCGATTCAAGGCGAAACTCAAGATTGGCAGTTTTACCGATAATACGCTTTGCTTCAGCGGTATCTTGAACACCCGGCAGCTCGACAACAATACGATTTTTACCCTGCCGGGAAACCAATGGCTCTGAAACACCGAGCTCATTGACGCGATTGCGCAGCGAGGTAAGATTTTGTTTGAGGGCGTTTTCTTGTAGATCTTTGAGGGTGATATCGTTGACCACCAACACCAGTGTAAGGGGATTTTGACTGGGGTTCGTCACTGTCGTTAAAGCTTGCGACTGCGCTCGAATGGCTTTTTCAGCTGCTGCCCGCTCCTCTTCATTGCGAAACTGCCCAACCAATTCGGGGCCGACAATTTCCAGTGACCGATAGCGCACACGGGCTTCACGCAGCGCCACTTTGGCATCCTCCAGCTCACTCTCCAAACGGGTGGCCAGAGCCGCATCCAGATCGACCTCCAACAAAAAGTGGACACCGCCACTGAGATCGAGCCCGAGCTTCATCGGCGAGGCCCCAAAGCTGCGCAACCAATCCGGCGTCGTCGGTGCGAGGTTGAGTGCGACAATATAAGCGCCACCCAAACTCTGCTGTATCACTTCCTTGGCACGCAGCTGCTGCTCTTTATCGCGCAATCGAATCAGAATCGCTTCGCCGTCGGCAACACCTTCAAAATGTTCAATATTGGCTTCATCCAAAGAGCGCTCAACCTGCCTGAGCA
>JBELGO010000158.1:0-2566 GCA_042091915.1 SAR92 clade bacterium
GCTCATTTATTCTCTTGCATACCCGCGTAAGGCTTCCCACAATCCATGCCGTGGTTCACAACCAACGGCAGCGGAGCAGCAGCTATGTCGAGTCAGGCTAGGGGAATTTCGAATCGAGCGGCATTCGTCGCCGTAACCATCGCTTTCATAGTGGGCATCGTCGGTAGTCTGGCGGTGCGCCCACCCGGCCAAGTCGCTGCACCAGTCGCCACTGCAGATGGACAGGCCGTTGCCACACGCATTCGCTGGCGGGTGCCGCTGGTGTTTCAAACCACTATTCCGGTCTTAGGTGACAACCCGGTCTACGTTGCCGACATCATTGAACGAGCCAGCGGCGGCGCCGTAAAACTGGACCTATTCGAACCCGGAGAGATCGTGCCCGCCTTTTCCATAACCGATGCGGTTCGCGACGGCAAAATCGAAGCCGGTTATACCTGGCTGGGTTACGACCAAGGCAAAATACCCGCATCGCCCTTAGTGTCAGCCGTGCCCTTTGGCATGGAGCCTTGGGAATACAGTGCCTGGTGGTACGTGGGCGGTGGCCAGCAGTTGACCGAGACGTTATATAAAAATCATAACTTGCACCCGCTGCTATGCGGCCTAACCGGACCAGAAACCGCGGGCTGGTTTCGCAACCGCATCATCAGCCTAGATGATGTTAAGGGTTTAAAAATTCGTTTTGCGGGTCTGGGTGGTCGGGTTATCGAACGCTTAGGCGCAAGTGTCACCATGATCCCCGGCGGCGAGATCTTTCAGGCGCTGGAAAAGGGCGCAATCGACGCCAGCGAGTTTGCCCTACCAATCGTCGACCAGTCCCTCGGTTTTAACCGAGTCGCTAAGTTCAACTACTACCCCGGCTGGCATCAGCCGTTCACCTCGTCCCATTTGGTGGTAAATCTCAAGGTATGGGAAGCCTTGGCGCCAGCAGACCAAGCCCTGCTGGAAGCTGGTTGCACCGCCGCGGTTACCCGCAACTTGGCCCAGGCTGAAGCGCTGCAAGGTGAGGTGATTGCTGGTTTTCCGGCAATTGGCGTTCAGGCCGAACGGTTACCCGAACAACTGCTACGCGAGTTAAATCGAGTGGCTGACGCCGTTATTGCCGAAGAGGCGGCCAAAGACGCGGACTTTGCCGAGATTCTCCAATCCCAACAAACGTTCCGCAGCAATTATCGATACTGGAAGTCGCTTGCCTATTTACCCAGAGACTTCGATGAATAACACCGCGCTACCCGAAACCCCGGCATCCATTGCAATCGACGGCATAGTCGCGCGTATCGGTCAGGGCCTGTCGTATATTTGGATGCTGCTGCTGGGCATCATTGTCATCAATGTGGTGGCTCGGTATTTATTCGACCAAGGCCGAATTGAGCTTGAGGAACTACAATGGCATCTCTACTCCGTCGGCTTTTTATTCGGCATGAGTTACGCCTATCAAGCCGATACTCATATTCGCGTAGACGTACTGCACGAACGCTTGCCGCCAAGAACTCAGGCGTGGATCGAGCTGTACGGTATTTTGCTGTTCTTACTGCCTTTTATTGCGCTGATTCTCATTTACAGCGTGCCGTTTGTGCTTTCATCCTATGACCTTGGCGAGGTTTCTGCCTCACCGGGCGGCCTACCATTGCGCTGGTTAATCAAAGCCGCCCTGCCTGCGGGCTTCGCTTTATTGCTGCTCAGCGTTATCAGCCGCCTGCTGAGGGTTTGGCATTTTCTATTTCTCGCCGAACCGTTGTCTAACACCCTAGCCACACAGCACGCAGAAGACTGATGGCAGCGAACGAAATTCTTGCGGTGTTGATGTTCGTCAGCTTTATCGCGCTGGTGTTTTCCGGCTTTCCTGTAGCGTGGTTACTTGGCGGCCTGGCAGTGATTTTCAGCGCCTTAGCCATCGTGCTGCAGGTGGATTTCAATCTGCCCATCGCTCTGGACTGGTCTTATACGTCGCTGTCGGTGGAGCGTATTTGGAATGTTATGGAGAACTGGGTGATGGTGGCATTACCCATGTTCATTTTGATGGGCCTGCTGCTGGATCGATCGGGCATCGCCAATCAACTGATGACCAGTTTCGCCCGCTTATTTGGCCAAGTCCGCGGCGGCCTTGCTGTGACCGTTGCGGTCATTGGTCTGTTGCTCGCCGCTACTACGGGAATTATCGGCGCATCTGTGGTGCTGCTGGCACTGCTGGGCCTGCCCGCGATGCTGCAGCAGGGCTACGACAAAAGCTTAGCCAGCGGCACGGTCTGTGCCGTAGGCACCTTGGGCATATTGATTCCGCCCAGCATTATGCTCGTGCTCATGGCCGACCGAATGGCGATGAGTGTGGGCGATCTATTTCTCGGCGCGGTATTTCCAGGCGCGCTGTTAGGTGGTCTCTACATTGCCTACATTTTATTGGTGGGTTGGTTGCAACCACATAAAGCCCCCGCCGCCGAGGTGGAACCCTTTAACTGGCAGGCCGTAGTCGATCTCTTTAAGGCTATTCTGCCCCCCGCGTTTTTGATTCTCGCGGTATTGGGAAGCATTTTTATGGGCCTCGCCACGCCTACTGAGGCCGCGGGAGTAG
>JBELGO010000159.1:0-2602 GCA_042091915.1 SAR92 clade bacterium
AGTGAGACCGGCGGCCTCCGCCAATATGGCTGCTTGCTGGTTAATAACAGCCAGCTGCATCCAGACTACTTTTGCATCAATACTAATCGCTTCCTGTGTAACCGCCAACGCCGCATCTGATGCGCGGAAAATATCCACCATATCCACAGGTTCAGGCAGATCTGCCAAGGTAGCATAACAGTGCTGGCCCAATATCTGCTGGCCAGCCTCGGCAGGGTTAACCGGGAAAACCCGATAACCATGCTGTAAAAGCGACTGCATACAACGGTAACTGTCGCGGTGTGGTTTGGGGCTAGCACCGACCAGTGCCACTGTGTGCACCGAGCCGAGCAAGTTGCGTAGGTATTGATCTGTGTAGTTGGTTGCGTGGATTTTTGTTTCCTCTTTTTTGGTCTGCACAGAGCGCCAACAATAAGTCATTGTAGGTGTGTCAGCGATGACTCGGGCTTCCAGTTATGAGAGACTAATCTACACCGCATGGCACTACTTGATCAAAATTTTGCGCAAGCACTCAATGTAATGCCGACACGACCGAATTAAAGAGAACTCAAATTGAGCAGAAAACCTCCTCTACAGATGGCCGATATTGCCCGCATTGCTGGTGTCTCTAAATCTACTGTCTCACGGGCTCTGGCAGATTCGCCTCTGGTGAATGATAAGACCAAAAAACTCATCAGCGAGTTAGCAGAACAACATGGCTACCGTGTCAACGTTGCCGCACGAAATTTTCGTTTAAAAGAATCACTCACAGTAGCGCTGGTTATACCTCAAGCTGAAGGTGTGGACTGGACAATCTCAGACGCTTTTTTTCTTGAAATGACGGCTGCCATTGCTGAGGCACTCGACGAACGCGGACACGCGTTGCTGCTCACTAGAGCCACACCGCAAAGTGGCGAATGGATTGAAGAGTTTGTTCGCCGCCGCCAGGCAGACGGTATCATCCTGGTTGGACAGGGCTCTCAGCACGAGGTGATACAGCGCATAGCAAAGAGCTTTCGAGGCATTGCCGTGTGGGGCGAGCCACTACCTGATGCCATCTACCCAACAGTGGGTACCGACAATTTTCTAGGCGGCCAAAGAGCTACTGAGCATCTTATTTCGCGCGGCTGTAAACGCATTGGCTTTGTCGGCTATGAATCTGGCCCAGAAGTCGAAGCGCGCTACCAAGGTTATCGCCAAGCACTCAAGAACGCAGGACGCGATGTATCTAGATCGCCAACTTTTGACGTTGTCGTCGGCAGCGCCTCAGCTAGCGCTGTCTTAGCTAATATTATTGAGCAAAGCCATCAGCTTGACGGGTTTTTTGCCGCTTCCGATCAACAAGCGGTGGTACTGATGACTGCGCTGCAACAGCATGGGGTAAAAGTACCCGAGCAGTGCGCGGTGGTTGGTTACGACGATCTACCAATAGCTCGCTGGTATCACCCAGCACTGACTACTGTTCATCAAAGCCGAACGCTGGGCGCGCAGATTCTAGTAGATAACCTGCTCGCGGCTATTGAGGGCCGCGATACAGCCAATGTGAAGCTCGACCCTGAGCTGGTAATACGCGAATCGGCGTAAGGCCGCAATCGCAGGGCGAGCTGAGTTAACGCGATGCTTGCAACTGGTCAACACAGCCAAGCTCATCGATAGCGATGCTAAACCTTGGCGCGAAAGTAAGGTCTCTCTCATCTTGTGGCGCTGTTGTGTAGGGTGCCATCAGCGTGATTTTGCCAGCCTGCTCATCAATCTCTAACACCGTTGCTCCAAAAAGATGCTGGCAGTTTCCCAACACGCTGGTTTTAGTTCCCGCACTGCGCCAAGGCCCAGCTATGGATTCAGAAAAGTAAATCCTGATAGCCATTGTCACCTCTTCACCGGGCTGCTCCTCGCTGACTCTATCTGTGGTCGCACAGACCAGCAAAAATTGTTTATTGCCCTTGATTGGATAGATCTTAGGCACCTCTAACTGGGTGAAAGAATGGTCGTCTGGCAGCTCTACAGGTGGCAGTAGAGTCAAACCGTTTTCAGGATTATCGCGATTCCACAGCGCGAGCCCCATAGCAGGCTTTGCCAACGAGGCCTTAGCCGCTTTGGCCGCAAAGACCATATAGTGCTTACCATCATTATCAAATAAAAATGGGTCCCGCCAAGCTAGAATACAGCCATCCGATTCGCCGCTGGCCAGCCCCAATGAATCGCGGGCATCTAAATAATAGCCCGCCTCCAATATAGAGGCATAATCTCGCATTACAGAAGAGACTAGATACCGATTAGCTCCTTCCAAACTACTGCTAGAGTGTGCTTTAGTCAGCGCCATATTCTGAACAAATGGGCGATCTATAGTCGGATGCTCTATACCGGTATAACCCGCCCATAATTCTTCCTGATTATCGACATAGACAGAACCGCTCCAAACATTTCGGCTGTCGTGCCCATCTGTGGCCACACCCGGCGTTTGAAATACACCACAATCTAGCCAAGTTAGCCCACCATCAGTCGATGAGAAATGGTGGACATGAAATTTGTAATTATTGCGCTCATCTGGATGAATCGCCTTACCACTTGAACTGCGACGCGGCAGAGCCAAACAGTAAAGATGTAGCATTCCTTGAAAATG
>JBELGO010000160.1:0-2574 GCA_042091915.1 SAR92 clade bacterium
ATTGGAGCTGGTGCCGCGCATCAGTCGCGCCCAGAGCATGGATGTGCTCTCATCGATGGCGACACTGGCCGGCTACAAAGCGGTACTGACAGCCGCTATGGCATCGCCGCGTATTTTCCCCATGCTGATGACCGCGGCGGGTACTTTACAACCGGCTCGTGTCTTTGTAATGGGGGCGGGGGTTGCAGGGCTGCAAGCCTGTGCAACGGCAAAACGTCTCGGCGCTGTGGTCGAAGCTTACGATGTGCGCCCGGCTGCACAAGAGCAAATTATTTCAGTCGGTGCCAAGCCGATTGAGCTCGATCTAGATACCGGTACCTCAGAGGGTTCTGGCGGTTACGCCAAAGAGCAGGGCGAAGAATTTTTGGCTCGTCAGCGCGAGCTGATGACCGAAGTCATTGCCCAGCAGGATGTCGTCATTACCACCGCCGCAGTACCTGGCGCCAAGTCACCTATTCTGGTGACCGCGGACATGGTTAAAGCGATGAAGCCCGGTTCCGTGATTGTCGATCTGGCAGCAGAGCGAGGCGGCAACTGTGAGCTGACCGAGCAGGGCAAAACGGTAGTTGTCCACGGTGTCACTATTATTGGCCCAGAAAATGTGCCCGCTACAGTAGAGCACCACGCCTCACAAATGTACGGCAAAAACCTCGAAAATTTGCTCAACCTCATGATTAATGAGGAAGAGCAGCTCGATCTGAATTTTGCCGATGAGGTGATCGCTGGAACGGTTGTCGCCCACGGCGGCGAAGTTGTCCACCCGCATATGCGCAAACTGCTCGGCTTGCCAGAAGTCGCAGCCGAGCCTGCCAACTAATCTAAGGAGATCGTGATGGAAACGTTAATTCTGTTGTTGGCGCTGTTTGTGCTGGCGCTTTTTCTAGGAGTGGAGCTGATCACTAAAGTGCCACCCACGTTGCACACGCCGTTGATGTCCGGCACCAACGCCATCTCTGGTATCACTCTGGTGGGTGCACTGTTGGCCGCCGGCCAAGAGGGCTCATCGATGTTGGTGGGAGGCCTTGGTTTTGCAGCGGTCACCCTGGCCACTATTAACGTTGTGGGTGGTTATTTGGTAACCAACCGCATGCTCGCCATGTTTAAGAGGAAGTAAGCGATGATTGATCAAGCGAATATGCAAAACTGGGTCAGCTTGGCCTATCTCGTTGCCGGAGTATTGTTCATCCTCGGTATCAAAGGGCTGGGCAAGCCAAAAACTGCGGTGCGCGGCAATGTGCTCTCTGCCTTAGGTATGTTGTTGGCAGTGGTGGTAACGCTTCTCGATGTGGTCAGCTTTGAGTTGATCATTGCCGGTGTCGCAGTCGGCGCAGTTGTCGGTGCGGTGATGGCGCTGCGCATTCAGATGACCTCAATTCCACAAATGGTAGCGCTGCTGAACGGTTTTGGTGGCGCCGCGTCGCTGACCATTGCCGCCGCAGAGTACTACGGCAAGGTCGAAGGCGCGGTAGGTCATATCGATTCGGCAGTCGGCCAGTTAGCGCTGCCTGCAGGTCTGTTTGGTGCAGGTTTTGAGGGATCAGTAGCGCTGCTCTCGATTGGCCTTACTGTGTTGATTGGCGCAGTTACACTCACCGGTAGTTTGATTGCTTTTGCCAAGTTGCAAGAACTCCTCAAAGGTAGCTTTGGTCTGCCGGGTGGCCCTATTGGCAACGGTCTGTTGCTGCTTATTGGTCTCGCCGCAGTTGCCAGCTTAGTGGTAGCGCCTGGAAACCTCACCGCAATGTTAGTGATTATTGTCGCTGCGCTGATCCTCGGGCTGTTTTTGGTGGGCCCGATTGGCGGCGCGGATATGCCGGTAGTGATTGCGTTACTCAACTCCTATTCGGGTATTGCTGCCGCTTTGGCGGGTTTCATACTCGGCAATACCGTGCTGATTGTCGCCGGTTCTTTAGTCGGCACCAGTGGTCTAATTTTGACCAAAATTATGTGTGTGGCGATGAACCGTTCACTGGCCAATGTACTGTTTGGCAAGATGGCTGAGGGCGGCGAAATAGTCGATGCCGATGAGGTCTATGCTGGCAAGGTGAAGAGTGCCCAGCCAGAAGAGATCGCGATGATGCTGGAAATGGCCAAACGCGTGGTCATAGTACCCGGCTACGGTATGGCGATGGCGCAAGCTCAGCACGCGGTGCGCGAGCTGATGGACTCGATGGAGAAGCGCGGTATCGAGGTGGAATTCGGTATTCATCCAGTGGCGGGGCGCATGCCAGGCCACATGAACGTGCTGTTGGCTGAGGCCGAAGTGCCTTATGACCAGTTAGTTGAAATGGAGCGCATCAATCCAACCTTTGAAGAGACCGATGTGGTTATCGTCATTGGCGCCAACGATGTCACCAACCCGATGGCACGCGAATCAGAGGGCAGCCCGATTTACGGCATGCCCATTCTCAATGTCGACAAAGCTAAAAACGTGGTGGTAGTTAAGCGCTCATTAAGCCCAGGTTTTGCGGGCTTACCAAACCCACTATTCGCTATGGACCACACTTTCATGGTTTATGGAGATGGTAAAAAAGCCATTATTGAAATGACTAGCGCGCTCAACGAGGCGTAAGC
>JBELGO010000161.1:0-2550 GCA_042091915.1 SAR92 clade bacterium
GTTTATCCGAGTGGATCATGCCGGAGAGTTCGGTGCCAAAAGAATTTATGAGGGACAACTGGCAATTCTCGGCAAGACCGCAGACGGTGATATGATAAGGCACATGAAGGAACAAGAACAGGTTCACTTAACAAAATTTGAGAACCTAATAGTCGAAAGGCAAGTTCGCCCAACCATTCTATATCCTATCTGGAACATAGCAGGGTTTGCTTTAGGCGTTGGAAGTGCACTCATGGGGCCCAAAGCTGCAATGGCATGCACAGTAGCCGTCGAAGAGGTTATTGATGAGCACTATGCCGCCCTTGAGGTAATTGCTGAACGGGCCGCCGAGCGCCCGCTGCGCTGCATGGATCTCTTTGATATTTTATTTAAGAGTGAAATTGGCAATCACAACCTGATCATGGCCCTCAGTGAGAGTCAGGCCAATATGAACTATCTAGTCGCCGCGGGCGTGTTGTCGGTGGAGACCGATCAGCACGGTGTAAATTGGTATCGAAACAAGCACTAAATTATGACCCCAGAACGTTTCCAGCGCGTCGTCGCTGTGCTCAATGCGCGCCAGCGCGATCTCACTGTAGTCGCCGACCAGGTTCACAAAGGCCAAAACCTTTCGGCGATCACTCGCACTTGTGATGCTGTGGGCGTGGGGTTGGTCCACTCGGTGTACCCCGAAGGGGGTTATCGCGCTCACAAGGGAACCACCATGGGTGCTCACAAATGGGTCAAAACCCAAGTCCACCGCACCATTGAAGCGCCCCTGCAACTCTGTCGAGATGCCGGTATGCAGATAGTTGCAGCAGATCTGCGCGAGGATGCCGTGGATTACCAAGAGATCGACTACACCCGCCCGACAGCCTTGGTGATGGGCAATGAAAGGGCGGGTGTCAGTGCAGCGGCACAGCCGTATATTGATAAGCGCATTACCATACCGATGATGGGCATGGTGGAATCTTTTAATGTCTCGGTAGCGGCGGCGATTATTCTCTCCGAGGCGCGCCGGCAGCGGCTGGCGGCAGGCAGTTACTCGCGCCCCGCAGCGCATGATGAGCTCTATCAAACTACGTTATTTGAATGGCTGCACCCAGTGCTGGCGCGTTTTTGCCAAGAGAAAAAACTCCCTTATCCGCCGTTAGACGAAGAGGGCGAAGTGGCCGATCGCGGCTGGCACTTGCGTTTTAAACCGACAGCGGCGCAGCGGGCGCGCGCTGCTCGCGCAACAGCCCAATAAACTGTTCGGCGGCATTCGAGAGCGTGCGATTGGCTAAGTGCAGATAGCCCAATTGGCGCACAATCGGCGGGCAGGCCACCTTTAACCGGTAGAGGTCACTGCAGAGCGTCTCCGGCAGCAGGCTCCAGCCCATACCGATAGCCACCATCGTTTTAATGGTCTCCAGATAGTTGGTTGAGATAGCCGACTGCAGGGGCAGCTGCTCGGCACTAAACACTTCGCGCACCAATGCGCTGGTATTGGTGGCCGAGCCGGGCAAAATCAGCGGTTGTTCCGCTAACCTGGCCAGCTCCAGCGTGCCACCCTGGGCGAGCGAGTGGTCTGCGGCACAGACAAAGTGCAGTGGGTCGGCCCAGATTTGCTGTTGCACAATGCGCGGTTGCTGGTGTTTCGCCAAGGTCACTACGGCCAGTTCGACATCGCCGCGCAGCACGCGAGCGTAAGCCTGTTCTGAATCCATAAATTCTACAGCCAATTTCACCTCGGGGTAGAGACGACCGTATTGTTGAAGTACTGCAGGCAATCGGTGCAGACCTAAATGGTGGCTGATAGCAATGCTGAGTTGGCCGCTGACTGCGCCGGAGAGGTCGCTGACTGCCTGTTGAGCGTCGCGGTAACTTTGTAAAATACTCGCGGCGTGCGGCTGTAACGCCTTGCCAGCTTCAGTGAGGATAACTCGGCGCCCAATGCGATCAAACAGCGCTGCGCCGAGTTGCTCCTCGAGCAGAGCAATGCGCTTGCTTACCGCTGACTGAGTCAGGTGAAGCTGCTCCGCCGCGAGTGAAAACGAGCTTTCGCGCGCGACCACTAAAAAAGCGCTCAAGTTGGCATCGTGCATAGCACGCTCTCCAGTTATTTTTTATTATTCTATATCGGAATCAATTGAATAAAAAATATGAATTTATTTCATTTTTCCTTCAACTTACACTAATCGGGTGGATGCACTCATAGGCGGGAGTAATTTATGGCTGGAATGACCCTTTTCGACAAGTTGTGGCAGAGCCACTTGGTTGAGACCCGTGACGACGGGTCGGCTTTGGTCTACATAGATAGGCATATTCTTCACGAGGTGACCTCGCCGCAAGCCTTTGAGGGGCTGCGCTTAGCGGGTCGCAAGCCTTGGCGTTTAGATACTAATATTGCCACGCCAGACCACAATATTTCTACAGATCGCGCTGAGCGCGAAGCCGGTGTTGAGGGCATTCCCGATAAAACCTCGCGTCTGCAAGTTAAAACGCTCGACGACAACTGCGATCACTTTGGTATTGTCGAGTACAAAATGAATGAGCTCGGCCAAGGTATCGTCCATGTCATGGGTCCCG
>JBELGO010000162.1:0-2536 GCA_042091915.1 SAR92 clade bacterium
GCTCTCCCGGTTTTAGTGGGCGCTGATAAGCTTTGGGCAATGGCGCCTGAGCAAGCTCTGCAACTCCGCTAGTTTTCTCGTTGTGATCAAAAAAGCTGAAGAGTTCTGTGCGATCTCTGTAAGCCTGCACAGCTAGCAGTGCCACCAGCACCAAGCAGGCCAACAGAATGGGCCAGCGCCAGGATCTTTTTTGTTGAGAATCTTCCCCTAAAGCCTCGCTAGCCGCCATACGGACAAGCGCAGCGGTTATTTGATCGGCACCGGTAGCATAGGCGGCTATCAGTGCTTGCTGAGCGATCAGGTTAATTTTTCGCGGGATACCGCCGGTTAACTTGGCCAGTGCATGAGCAGCATCAGAGGAGAACAGCTTGCGCTGCGCCCCGACGGCTCTTAAGCGATGATCTAGATAAGCCTCGAGATCGTTAGCGGCCAATGGCTGTAGGTCGAACCGAGAGACAACTCGCTGATTGAGCTGGCGCAGCTCAGGCTGTGCCAAGTGCTCTAACAGCTCTGGTTGGCCGACCAATAGAATATGCAGCAACTTGCTGCGGTCTGTTTCAAGATTACTTAACAGCCGCAACATTTCCAACAACTCAGTGGAGAGGTTCTGTGCCTCTTCAATCACCACCAAAGTCTTTTTGCCTGCGCTGTGAGCCGCGAGTAGATTCTCGTAGAGCAGATCGATGCACTGCTTACTAAAACTAATCGGCCCCGGTTTGGGTAGTTCGATAGAGAGCTCTTGCAGTAGCGACGCGAGCAGATCATCCGCCGCATACTGGCTGTGCAGTAGGTAGGCCACTCGCACCTCACTGGCCAGTGTACTTAAAAGCATGCGCGTTAAGGTGGTTTTGCCGGTGCCTACTTCGCCTGTCAGTAGTATGAAGCCACCCTCACACTCTAACCCGTAGCGCAGATGGGCCACCGCTTCTCGGTGGCAATGGCTCGGATAGAGCAAACTAGGGTCCGGCGCGATGGTGAACGGTTCGCGCTCTAAACCAAAATAGTCTAGGTAGGGGCTAGCCATATTTATTTACTCGGCATCCGCTTTGGCGCCAGGCTGGCCCTGTGGATGAAACTGGCGCAGCTGCACACCGATTGCACCCTCTTGATCGCCCTCTAAATCGCGCTTGAGTAGATGCTCGTAGCGCTGTCGCGACACCTCTTTTGCCACCACCGCATCGCGAATAATAGTGGGCCGAATGAACATCATTAAGACACTCTGGCCGTCGCTTTTACCTTGCGATCTAAATAGAGTGCCCAACACCGGCAGATCGCCCAGTAGCGGCACTTTACTCTCGTTGCGGTCAAACTGATCGTCGATCAAACCGCCGATCACTAACAACTCACCATCTTGAACCAACACATTGGTGTTAATGGTGCTCTTAGAGGTCACCGCATTGCCGGCAGTCGCCGAAGCCAATGTGCCCAATAACTTAGAGCTCTCTTGTTGTAGAGAGAGGCGCACGGCATCGCCTTTGCTGATTTGTGGTTTCACCGTGAGCTTAATACCCACGTCTTCGCGGCTAAAGGTTTGGAACGGATTACTGGCACCATTGTTTGAGCTGGTGTACTGGCCAGTAGAAAAAGGCACCTCTTGGCCAATAGAGAGCGTTGCCTCTTCATTGTCGAGTGTCACCACTGAGGGTGTCGACAGTACTTTGGTCAGCGAGTCGGTTTTTAATGCCTGAATGAGCACACCAATACCGGTGCCGCGGTCCTGATCGAAGCTGCCACCGACCGCCAGTGAGGTCGACTCACTCCCTAACAAGCTGCCCAAATCGCTGACATCACTTTCACTAAAATCGCCATCTAACCCCAACCCCAATACTGTGCTGAGAAGGTTGTCGAACTTGGTGAGATAACCGCCGTGGCCTTGGTCGGCATAGGCCAACTGCACGCTCAGCCGCTTGGCTTGGTCTTCGGAGAGCTCCGCGATTACTGCTTCAATCAGTACTTGCGGACGCGAGCGGTCGAGCTGCTCTACCACGCGGCGTATCTCACCGATCACAGCGGTGGATGCGGCAATGATCAGTGCATTGTTGGACTCATCAATCTCAATTTTATAACCGCTAGAACCGGCACTCTGCTCGGCTTCGCCGGCCAGACGCAAAAACATCTCTGAATTGAGCATGCCATCAATAATCGGTTTTATATCTGCGGCTCGCGAGTAATCGAGGTACATAACTTCTACACCACCGGTTTTTGCCGAGGCGACATCTAACGAAGCGAGCATCGATTTAAAGGCCGTGCGGGCAATGCTGGGGCCGCTGACAATAATCCGGTTATTGAGTGAATCCTCTACCAAGGACAAATTGAGCTCTTGCAACTGCTTAAGCTGTCCAGCGATGTGCAGTGCCTCACCCGCGGAAATATGCGTGAGGTTGATCACCTCTACCGCTTGGGCGTTGGGATCATCCATCTCGCCGAGCAGTTTTTCGGCTTGATCAATACTGCCTACAATATCTGTCACCAGCAACATATTGCTGTCGTCGAAAGCCTGTATCAGGGCGCCGCGGCTGAGCACAGGCTTAAGCAC
>JBELGO010000163.1:0-2490 GCA_042091915.1 SAR92 clade bacterium
GGAGCGGGCATTGCTTGGGCGTGCGCCAGCCGCGGCATCGCCTGTGTGTTAAAAGATGTCTCGATAGAGGCGGCAGAAAAAGGTAAAGCTTACTCGGCCAATTTAATCGATAAGCAGATCGCCCGCGGCCGCGCCGATGAGGCTAAAAAAACGGCGCTGCTGGGTTTGATTGCCACTGCCGATGATTACGCCGAGCTGGCCGATTGCGACTTGGTAATAGAAGCGGTGTTTGAGAGCCGCCCATTAAAAGCCCAAGTGACCGCTGCCAGTGAAGCGGTGATAGCGGCTAGTGCTGTATTTGCCTCTAACACCTCGACACTGCCAATAACCGGTTTGGCGGAAGCGAGCGTGCGCCCCGAGCAATTTATAGGGCTGCACTTTTTCTCGCCGGTCGACAAAATGCCGCTGGTCGAAATTATTGTCGGCGCTGCCACTAACGACAAAACCCTCGCCGAGGCGTACGACTTTGTCCAACAGATTGGCAAAACCCCTATCGTCGTCAACGACAGCCGCGGGTTTTATACCTCGCGGGTGTTTGGCACCTACACCGCCGAGGGTATGGCGATGGTCGAGGAGGGTATTGCGCCGGCCTCTATCGAGAACGGCGCTTATTTGGCCGGCTACCCGGTGGGGCCGCTGGCGGTTTCCGACGAGGTGACACTGACTCTGCAAGATAAGGTGCGCAAGCAGACTATTGCCGACTTTACAGCTGCCGGTGAGCCAGTGCCCGCCCTAGTCGGCGAGGCGGTTCTCAATAAAATGTTGGCTGCTGAACGTGCAGGCAAATCTACCGGTGGTGCGTTTTACGACTATCCGACAGAGAAGGGTGGTAAGAAGTCACTCTGGCCGGGGCTGGCGGAGCTGTTCCCGCCAGCTGGCGAACACGCTGACTTAAATGATGTGCAAGACCGTCTGCTTTATATTCAAGCGATAGAGACGCTGCGTTGCCGCGAAGAGGGGGTTATTACCACTACCCGCGACGCCAATATCGGTGCCATTATGGGTATTGGCTACCCCGCTTGGACTGGCGGTACACTGCAGTTTATTAACTATGTTGGCAGTGCGGCGTTTGTTGCCCGCGCCGATCAGCTAGCCGCCAAATACGGCGAGCGCTTTGCGGTGCCGCAGCTGCTGCGCGACTTGGCAGCGACCAATGCGCCACTGGCGGACTAAATCCCAAAATTTACCAATAACACGACGATTAAATACTCACAGGAGAGTTAACCATGGCCAAGATACCTAGCCCCGTTTACGACACCGACCACGATATGTTCCGCGACAGCGTGCGCAAATTTTTAGAAGTAGAGGCACTCCCGCACCACCTGCGCTGGGAAAAACAGGGCCAAGTCGACCGAGAGATCTGGACTAAGGCCGGCGAGCAAGGTTTTCTCTGCCCCAGCGTCAGTGAAGAGTACGGCGGTGTAGACGCCGATTATCGCTATCACGCGATTGTCTGCGAAGAGGTAGCCCGGGTTGGCTTGAGTGGTATTGGTTGGTCGCTGCACTCCGATATCGCTGTGCCCTATATTCAGCGTTACGGCTCAGAAGAGCAAAAACAGAAGTATCTGCCTAAATGTGTCAGCGGCGAGTGCATCATGGCAATTGCCATGACTGAGCCGGGCACCGGTTCTGACCTGCAGGGCATTAAGACCAGTGCGGTTCGCGATGGCGACGACTACATTCTCAACGGCTCTAAAACCTTTATTACCAACGGCCAGATGGCTGACTTGGTGATCGTGGTGGCTAAAACCGATCCCAGCCAGGGCGCCAAAGGCACCAGCCTGTTCTTAGTAGAAGCTGGCACCCCGGGTTTCAGCAAAGGTAAAAACCTCGAGAAAGTCGGCATGAAGGCACAAGATACTTCAGAGCTGTTCTTCCAAGATGTACGCATCCCCGCATCGGCGATGCTCGGTGGCGAAGGCCAAGGCTTTATCTACCTGATGCAAGATCTGCCGCAAGAGCGTTTGGCGATTGGTAATGGCGCTATTGCCAATGCCGAGTGGTTGATTGAAGAGACTGTCGCTTACGTTAAAGACCGCAAAGCCTTCGGCCAATCAGTTGCCAGCTTCCAAAACACCCAGTTTAAACTCGCCCAATTGCACGCCGAGGTGACCTCTGCACGAGTATTCCTCGACCGCTGTGTAGAGTTGCACATTGAAGAGAAGCTCGATACCGCGACTGCCAGCATGATCAAAATGCTCGGCACTGACTTGCAGTGCAAAGTTGCCGATGAGTGTCTGCAGCTGTTCGGTGGCTGGGGCTATATGTGGGAGTACCCGGTAGCGCGTGCGTTTGCCGATTCGCGCGTACAGCGTATTTACGGTGGCACCAACGAAGTGATGAAGATGATTATTGCCCGCGATCTGCTGATGGGTTAATTGTTAGCAGCAAAACAAAAGGGCCGTGGAGAGATCCGCGGCCCTTTTTTACGTCTGTACTTTGGTGCCAGGTTTTACACTTGGCTTTGCTCAGAAGTTTAGCGTGTAGAGT
>JBELGO010000164.1:0-2521 GCA_042091915.1 SAR92 clade bacterium
TGATACTTACTTGATTAGCGGTCAGAAAATCTATATCACCTGGGGCGATCACGAGGTCACCGATAATGTCATCCACCTAGTGTTGGCACGCACTCCCGATGCCCCCGAGGGCGTGAAGGGTATCTCCATGTTTATCGTGCCCAAGTACTTGGTTAACGCCGATGGTTCTGTTGGTGAGCGCAACGACGTTAAACCTGTCAATGTTGAGCACAAGTTGGGTATTCACTCGAGCCCCACTTGCACCATGATGTTTGGTGAAGCGGGCGGCGCTACCGGCTACTTGGTCGGTGAAGAGGGTAAAGGCTTGGTTTACATGTTTGCCATGATGAACGCCGCACGTCTCGCTGTAGGTCATCAGGGCGTTGCTGTCTCTGAGCGCGCATACCAGCAAGCGGTATGGTATGCCCGTGAGCGTGTCCAAGGCGCCGTGCAAGGTGTCGATGGTCGCGCAGCGATTATCCACCACGCCGATGTACGCCGCATGTTGATGCAGATTCGCTCCATGACCGAAGCAGGCCGCGCACTCTCGTTCAAAGCGATTTTTGAAGAGGATCGCAGCTTCAACCACACTGACGAAGCTGTCCGAGCTGACAGTGCCCGAGCGGTTGAATTGTTGACGCCGCTGGTCAAAGCGTGGTGTACCGAAATGGCCATGGAGACCACTTCGCTAGGTGTACAAGTTCACGGCGGTATGGGCTTTGTGGAAGAGACCGGTGCTGCGCAGTTCATGCGCGATGCGCGTATTCTGCCTATCTACGAAGGTACCAACGGAATTCAAGCCCTCGACTTTATCGGCCGTAAAACACTGCGCGACGCAGGCGAAGGGATGAAGGCTCTCGCTGCTGAGATGCAGGCTGACCTGGCCAATATTGCCGCTCACAGCGAGCTCGCCGATTTGGCTGCTGCTATCGGTGATGCCCTGGCGCACTGCCAGCAGGGTGCAGAATTTGTCTTTAGCCATCCGCATGAGGCCGGCGGTGTTGCTTACAACTACATGATGTTGGTAGGCAATAGCGTTTGTGGTTGGTTGATGGCCAAGTCTGCAGCGGCGGCACAAGCGGCTATTAATGCAGGTAGCAGCGATCGCTTCTATGTGCAGAAAATCGCTACGGCGCGCTTCTTTATCGAGCAGGTCTTGCCGCGCAATGCTGCTTACTTAGGTGCAGTTAAAGCGGGTCAGGCGGGTATTATGGCGTTGACTGAAGAGGACTTTGAAGTCGCTTAAGTCTCCGCCAGCCAATAAAAAGGCCGCTAGATTGCTCTAGCGGCCTTTTTTTTAACCCTTTTTTCGTTATCGGCTGGTAACAAAGCCCACTACGAGTGCGACCACGGTAATGAACACAATAGTTCCGATAATCCCTGCGATGATGAAAGCCAAAGGGTTGCCGTGCTCAAAATCGCGCTTGCGATTTTCACTGCTTTGTACACCGACAAAAGCGGCCAGTGCACTTTTTACAACAGCCCAGAGGCCATGCTTGGGTTGTTCGTTGTTTTGTTTCGGTCTTGAGCTAAACAACATCTCTTAACTCCAAATTTTGTTATAAGGTATAGCGTAAGATTATAACGTCTTTAGCCTTCAATAAGCACGGGTCGCAGCCATTTTTCACACTCTTCTTGCGCCATCTGTTTGCGCACCGCGAGGTCTGCGAGCTGGTCGCGGTCGATTTTGCCGACGTTAAAGTATTTGGCATCGGGGTGAGCAAAATACCAACCGCTCACAGAGGCCGCGGGTGTCATGGCGAAAGACTCTGTCAACGCCATGCCGCAGTTTTCAGGTGCATTTAAAAGCTTAAACAGTGTCGCTTTCTCGGTGTGATCTGGGCAGGCAGGGTAGCCTGGCGCAGGGCGAATACCGCGATATTTCTCGCCGATGAGAGCTTCATTGTCGAGAGCTTCGTCACTGGCATAGCCCCAAATTTCGCGGCGCACACGCTGGTGAAGATACTCGGCAAAGGCTTCTGCCAGACGATCCGCTAGCGCTTTCACCATAATGGCTGAGTAGTCGTCTCCAGCCTGCTCGTACTGTTGTGCTAAGGCTTCAGCGCCGAGCCCGGTAGTCACAGCGAAACCGCCGAGGTAATCATTGACACCGCTCTGTTGTGGCGCGATGTAGTCCGCCAGCGAGAGTAGCTGCTCGCTGGCTCCCGGTTTTTGTAGCTGCTGACGCAAGTGGTGGCAGCGCGCTAACTCTTGGCTGCGGGTGTTGTCGCTGTAGAGTGCGATATCGTCACTGCCGACGCGGTTAGCCGGCCAAATACCCACTACGCCGTTGGCTTGAAGTGTGCCATCCTCAATGAGCTTGTCGAGCATCACCTGGGCATCCTTGAAGAGGTCGCGCGCGGCTTCACCGACTACCTCATCCTCGAGTATTTTCGGGTACTTGCCGGCTAAATCCCAGGAGATAAAAAACGGTGTCCAGTCTATAAATGGCACCAGTTCACTGAGTGGGACATTTTCGAATTGGGTGATACCCAATTGTTTAGGCTGCTCAGGTGTGTAGTCGCGCCAGTTGATCTGCAGC
>JBELGO010000165.1:0-2519 GCA_042091915.1 SAR92 clade bacterium
CGACCCCCACCATGTCAAGGTGGTGCTCTAACCAACTGAGCTACGGTCGTACTGTTCCCTCAAAGGGGCGCGTAATATAGCTATGCAGTGGCTAAAGTGCAAGCGCGGTGTGACGTATTTTACGCTTGCTAGGCAACTCATACAGGAAATTTGGGCGTCCATGCCGGCAACAAATCCTTTTGCTGCTTCTTCCTTGAAGGTCTCGTCCTGTGGTTCGTCCTGAACACGTGAGAGAGTATGTGATTGTGGACTAAGGAATACTATTACTCTGACCGGCTAATACTTAACATCTAAGCTTAAGGTCGAATATTAACCGGCAATAGCGATCTCTTTGAGCTGATCTAAACGATCGCGGATAGCCGCTGCCTGCTCAAACTCTAAGTCTCGTGCATGTTGATACATTTGCGCCTCTAACTTAGCCATCTCTTTGGCGACATCTTTAATTGGTGCGCCCGCATGTATGTCTGTTATGGGAGCGGGCTTAGCGGTACGTCGGTTACCCCCTCGGCCATCTGTCGCTGCGCGAGCCCCCTCCATAATATCGGCCACCGATTTAACAATACCCTTGGGCACTTGGCCGAGCTTCTCGTTGTGTTCAATCTGCTTAGCGCGGCGCCTCTCGGTCTCATCTATAGCGCGCTGCATCGAGCCGGTGATCTTATCGGCATAAAGAATCGCCTTGCCTTTGACGTTGCGTGCTGCGCGGCCAATAGTCTGTATCAGCGACTGCTCAGAGCGCAAAAAGCCCTCTTTATCGGCATCAAAAATTGTCACCAGAGAGACTTCGGGCATATCCAGCCCTTCCCGCAGCAAGTTAATCCCCACCAATACATCAAACTCGCCGAGGCGCAGATCGCGAATAATCTCTACGCGCTCGACAGTATCAATATCTGAGTGCAGGTAGCGCACACGGACATGGTTCTCAGCAAGATAATCGGTCAGGTCTTCTGCCATCCGTTTGGTCAGCACGGTGATCAGTACACGCTCGTCTGCCGCTGCACAGCGGTTGATCTCTGAGAGCACATCATCCACTTGTGAGGTTGCAGGGCGTATTTCAATAATGGGGTCGAGTAGCCCGGTTGGTCTGACCACTTGCTCGACAACATGCCCGGCATTGGCCGCCTCGTACTTGCTCGGGGTCGCCGAGACAAAGATCATCGGCGGCGCAATGCTCTCCCACTCATCAAAGCGCAGCGGGCGGTTGTCTAACGCCGATGGCAGACGGAAACCGTATTGCACTAGTGTCTCTTTGCGCGAGCGGTCACCTTTGTACATGGCGCCCAGCTGCGGGACTGTCACGTGAGACTCATCAATCACCAACAGCGCTTCGTCGGGCAGGTAATCAAACAATGTGGGCGGTGGCGCGCCGGGCGCTTTGCCGGATAGATAGCGCGAGTAATTCTCAATGCCGTTGCAGTAACCCAGTTCGCGCATCATTTCTAAGTCGTAGTTGACTCGCTCTGTGATGCGCTGCAACTCAATCAACTTGTTGGCATCACGCAGCTGCTCTTGGCGCTCTTTAAGCTCTATCTCAATTTTCTCTGCTGCATCGAGAATCGTCTGTCGAGGCGTCACATAGTGTGACTTTGGATAGACAGTAATGCGCGGTAGATCGCGGAGCACCTCGCCTGTAAGCGGGTCAAACAGGCTGAGACGCTCAATCTCTTCATCGAAGAGTTCAACACGCAACGCCTCAAAATCTGAATCTGCAGGGTAGATATCGATCACATCACCGCGCACTCGATAGCTGGAGCGTTGAAAATCAATATCATTGCGTTTGTACTGCAATTCAGCCAAGCGGCGCAGAATTGCACGTTGATCTATCTGCTCGCCGCGCGACATATGCAGCACCATCTTTAAGTAAGAGGATGGGTCGCCCAATCCGTAGATAGAGGAGACAGTGGCCACCAAAACTACATCGCGGCGCTCCATCAATGCTTTAGTCGCACTCAGGCGCATCTGCTCAATATGTTGGTTTACAGCGGCATCTTTTTCTATAAAGGTATCTGACGAAGGCACATAGGCCTCAGGTTGGTAGTAATCGTAGTAAGAGACGAAATACTCCACGGCGTTGTTGGGGAAGAAATTTTTAAACTCACCGTACAATTGCGCCGCCAAAGTTTTATTGTGGGCCAACACAATGGTCGGACGCTGCAGTTTCTCGATTACGTTGGCAATAGTGAAGGTCTTTCCCGAACCGGTCACACCCAACAGAGTCTGTGCTGCCAAACCATTATTCAGCCCCTCTACGAGGCCGGCAATAGCAGCGGGCTGGTCGCCAGCGGGCTGGTAGCTACTGACTACTTGCAAGGGTTTTGTCGGTGCGTTCACCTGATGACTCCCAAAAATTCGAGCCTCGATTATACCTAGACGACCCGACAAAGGTAGCCAAACTAAAAAGCACCAAGATTAACCGAAAAACCCGGTAGACAAGGTTGACTCCCCCTCCCCCTACCCATAAAATGCGCGCCTGTCTGAAACGACAGTATTCCGCCTTAGCTCAGTTGGTAGAGCAAATG
>JBELGO010000166.1:0-2515 GCA_042091915.1 SAR92 clade bacterium
GCCTACCAAACCATGTGTGACGAGGGGTTTGAGAGCTCAGCAGAGGAACTGCGTGAGGCTTCTACGCACTGGTTGCGCCACACCGGTGCCTCTATAGATATAGCAACACGTCCTCTCAAGCATATGGCGGACGATTTGGGGCACGCCAGCATGGGCACTACCGACCAGGTATACATCCAGTCTGATATGAAAGAGCGCGCCCAATCTGGCAAAAAGCGTGAAGTTTAGCTACACATTAAGGAGTAGATGTTCTCGCTCCCAGGATGAGATAACCCGGTTAAACTCTTCAAATTCCTCGAGTTTTATGCTGGTGTATAGCTGAATAAACTTCTCGCCAAAGAGATCAACAACATCCTGGTCATCCTGCAAGCGACGCAGACTCTCTTCCAGCGTGCGCGGCAAATCGAGCTCTTCATTGTAGGCATTACCCGCAAAAGGTGGGGTTGCCTCAATACCCTTCTTCATCCCCAAGTAACCGCAGGCCAATGTAGCGGCAAACGATAGGTAGGGATTGACATCGGCACCGGGGAATCGGTTCTCGACGCGATAACTGGAGGGAGAGGCATCCGGAACACGCAAACCCGTGGTGCGGTTATCAAAGCCCCAGTGTAGGTTAATCGGCGCAGAGACTTCGCGGGTAAAGCGACGATAACTGTTCACATTGGGCGCAAAGAAGCTCATAACAAATGGAGAATATTTCTGTAAGCCGCCAATATAATTGTAAAAAAGCGGGCTATAAGCGCCACGCTGATCGGCGAAAATGTTCTTCCCAGTTGCCGCATCAACAATACTTTGGTGGATATGTTTAGCGGAGCCTGGCTCGTTCGCCATCGGCTTAGCCATGAAAGTGGCGTATATATTGTGGCGCAGCGCCACCTCGCGCATGGTGCGCTTAAAGGTGAAAACTTGGTCGGCGAGGGATAACGCATCGCCGTGGACAAAGTTCACCTCAAGTTGAGCAGCACCTGATTCATGAATCAGCGTGTCGACATCCAAGTCCATCGCCTCACAGTAGGCATACATAGACTCTACAATCGGCTCAAACTCATTGGCGGCATCAATACTGTAGGATTGTCGGGCTTTTTCAGGGCGGCCAGAGCGGCCAACAGGCGGCTGCAGCTCAAGGTCAGGATCTATATTGCGCTCAATCAGATAAAACTCCATCTCGGGAGCAACCACAGGGCGCCAGCCCTCTTTTTCATAGAGGTCGATTACCCGCTTTAAGACGTTGCGAGTAGAAAATGGGTGCGGCTCACCGCTTTTGGTGAAACAGTCGTGGATTATTTGCGCAGTGCGCTCATTCGCCCACGGCACTAACCGCATGGTGGTAGGGTCTGGCTCGAGCATCATATCGCCGTCGATGGTCTCCAACAGATCCCAGTAATCATCGCTGTATTCGCCAGTCACCGTCTGTGCAAGGATACCCTCGGGCAAGCGACTCTCCTCCTTTAGGAATTTCTTTGCCGGGATAAACTTGCCGCGCGCATTACCGGTCATGTCTGGCACTAAGCACTCCACTTCGGTAATACTGTTCTCACGCAACCACTGTTCAACGATGTTCTGGGATGTCATATATCCGCCTTTTATAGCTATTAAATCAACGTACTTTATTTGCAGTTTACCCTAGCAAAGCCTCAGCGACTAGCAAACGCCATGCACAGAGAGCCAGACACTAAACTAATCAAAACGATGCAATTGCTGAGATTGCAGGTAAGCTTGTACTTACACTTGAGTTTTTATTCAATTTATATTGAATTATTGTTCGAATTTTTGTTAAAGTCAATTTTTACAGAATTACTCCGTTTTTAGACAGTGAGCCCAAAGATGCAACAGCCGTTCAACACCCTTTATGCCGATACCAGTAGTTTTGCGAAACGCCCTCCCCTACACGGAGAGATACAAGTTGATGTCTGCATCGTCGGTGGTGGCTACACCGGTCTTAGTGCGGCGCTGCACTTGTGCCAGCAAGGAAAATCCGTCGCACTTTTAGAGGCTGGCAAAATTGGCCAAGGCGCCTCTGGACGCAACGGCGGCCATGTCGGCGTAGGGCAGCGAGTGGATCAAATGACACTCGAAAGCCGTCTTGGTCAAGATTACGCCAGCTCTCTCTGGCAGTTAGGGCTAGAAGCCGTCGAACTCGTTGAGGAGCTGATAACAGCGCACAACATCGACTGCGGGCTGAAAAAAAATATCATCCACCTCGCGCACAAAGAGCGCTACGTGGAAGATTATCGTGAAGAGTCAGAATTTCTTAAGCAGCGCTACGGCTACAGTGAGTGCGAATTTATTGAGCAGCAGCGCCTGCACGAACATGTTGGCAGCAAGCACTTTTACGCCGGGTTAATTGATTACCGATCACGCCACCTAGACCCCTACGCTTACGCCACTGGCTTAGCTGAAGCTGCACTGAAGGCAGGCGCCCTGGTGTTCGAGCAGAGCAAGGCAAGCGGTTATTGGCAAAGTAGTGATGGTGTCACCGTCGCCACCGGTGAGGGGCAGGTATCGGCCCAGCAGC